>DXEK01000037.1 GCA_019115005.1 Candidatus Fusicatenibacter merdavium
ATATGTGGAGACTTACCTGGTGGAATCCGATTCCGGTCCCGCCAGAAAGTATTATCACCTGACCGAAAAAGGATACGGTTATCTGGAGGAAAAATCAAAAGAATGGCAGGCATTCACTGAGATGGTGGATCGCCTGACCCGCAAAGGAGGATACAGTCATGATTAATACTTACAAAGAATATATGCAGGAACTCCGCAGAGCGCTGGAGGATTTTGATCCGGACTTTTCAGCGGAACTTCTGGAAGATTTTGAAACCCATTTTAACGAAGGGCTGGAAAACGGTATGACTGAGGAACAGATCTGCCGGGAACTGGGACCCGTAGAAAATGTGATCGCCGAACTGAGAGAAGACTTCCGCGCCTCCTCTCCCGATATTCCCAAAGTGACCTCTGTCCGCCCCGGCAGCGGAACATCACAGGGACAGCCGGTCACAAAACTCCACATCCGTCTGCTCACTGCTTCCGTGGGGATCCAGGGCGGAAACGTCCAGGACGTCGTCTGTGACTATGACAGAGAGGACTTCTCCGAACGGTTTGAGATGTACACAGAGGGAGATACCCTGTTTCTCAAAGAAAAACCCCTCTCCCTGCTCCGCCGGCTGGGAATTTCCCGCGGGGACGGCAGATTTTCCTTCACCCTTCCGCCAACCGTGGACACTCTGGATGTTTCCAACACAAACAACCGGATCCACGCCGAAAATCTGAACGTCGCTTCCGTATGCCTGAACACTGTCAACAGCAAGATCATCGGGGAACACCTGAAAGCTGAGGACTGTGAGCTGCATTGCGTCAACGGCCGGATCCATCTGGAAGACTGCAGCGCACAGACTTTGAAAGCTTCCTCCGTCAATGGCTCTGTACACGTCGGCGGAAGCTACGACTCGCTGGAACTCCAGTCCACAAACGGCGCTCTGCAGGCCGATGCAGACGTGACAAAAGAAATTTCCCTCAGCGCGGTAAACGGAAGCGCTTCCGTCCGTTATAAGAAAGCAGCGCACGGCGCAGAAATCGACCTGTCGTCCAACTGGGGCAGCATTTCCGCATCTTTCAACAATACACAGATGGACGGGAGAAAGAATCTCCGGACCGCTTACGGGGACAGAGACCTGAAAATCACCGTTCATACACAGAACGGCAGCATCCGTCTGCAGGAAGTTTCCGATCCCGCTGACAGAAAAGGTTAAGCAGAAAAAAACATAACCGATCAGCCGGGCGGATCACTACAGAAAATCCCCTGCGCCGGGGTCCCTGACATAAGATCGGGATCCCGGTCACAGGGGATTTTTCATATATTACAGAAAAAATATATACGCCGGTAAACGGCTGCTTTTAATAATAGGCATCCCAGACACGAAATCTGAATTTCTCCCATCTGCCCATTTTCCGCACGGCTTCCCGGCAGCATTTGAGATACAGTTGTCTTACTGCTCTCCGCTCTCTTTTCGATGCCCGCTTTTTCCCGTACGTGCTTTCCAACGCCAGATCCAGCGCTGCCTGGAATTCGTCTTCCTCCATCCAGGAAAAACGGCGGCAGACTTTCTGCGCAAAGTCATCCTCCAGCCAGTCGCTGTCCGCCGGCAGACCGATCTTTCCAAGGACTGTCAGCAGATCCTCAAAGATCCCCGCCGCATCCTTCTTTTTCCGTCCCGCCAAAAGCACTGCGCGTCTGACCCACAGCGCCAGACAGATCAAAACAAAGATCCCTGCTCCCGCCGCAACTCGCCTCGCTGCAGCCAGAAACGTCTGGAACCCTTGCGATTCCCAGAAAGGCGTTCCTGCCGTTCCATCCGCAGCGTTGGCTCCATCGCCTGTCTCTGTCCCGGAATTCTCCTGCTCTTCCGGCTGTTCTGTCTGCGTTTCCGGACTCTCCGTGGTTTCCGGCGCAGGCGTTGCTTCCGCCTGTTCTCCCTGATCCGGCTGGTTTTCCGTGGCCGGATCCGTCAGCAGAATCTCCTGCTGTGCCGGGGAAACGCCGTCCACCGCGCCTGCCGGAGTCACTTCCACAGGAATCCATCCGTATTCCTCCTGATAGATCTCCACCCAGGCATGGGCACAGCGGTCCGTCGGCTGAGCCGTATAAACAGTACCCTGCTCTGCTTCATGGAAAAGACTCTCCGAGACCGCCAGTCCTGTCGCGTATCTCGCCGGAACTCCATACATCCGAAACATCATCACGGCTGCGCTGGCAAAATGCTGACAGTATCCCTCCTGTCTCTCAAAAAGAAAGTACTCAATCGGATCACGATCCTCCGGAAAGCTTCCCACCTGCAGATTGTAGCTGCAGGTTTCTGCCAGCCATGAGACAATAAAACTGCGGGTTTCCTCCACATTATCCTGGGGATTTTCATCGCAGATCTGTTTCAGCCGGCTCAGCGTATCCGGCCAGCCCAGATATGCTTCTGTCCGAATGCTCTCTCCGCTCTCCATCCCGGCTTCCGCCTGAAGCTGTGCCATCCATGCCTGAAATTCGTTCTGTCCCACCAGCCGCATATAGTTTTCCGGCCAGAAACATTGGTAATCTGTCTCATCACCGGCTGTTCCCGAGGTCATGGAAAAGTACGGTACATAGTCTCCGCTCAGAGAATCAGAAAGCTGTACAGACAATTCCTGATATGACGGAAGCCCCGGCGCGTCCTCAAACCAGACAGCCGCCAGATAACTGTCCGGTTCCATATCCTCATCCTGCCGCTCCCAGCCATGGCCGGTATACCGCGACCCGTTATAATTCTTCAGATACAAGGTTCCCTCCGGCTGCTCATCTGTCTCCAGAACCGCAACAACCTCTCCCGTATACCGGATCTCGTCCTCATTGGACAGTTCCCCCGGATCAGACGTAAGGCCTGGAACATCCGGCAGCGCCAGGACAGAACTCTCCGGAAAATCCATAAAAGTAAATGTGTCCCGCACCATCTGGCGCGCTTCCAGCTTTCGCTCCTCCACGCGGCAGTCCCAAGAAGACGCCAGTCCCTGGCTGATCAGCAGCAGTACAAGGCTTACCGCCGTCGCCGCCAGAGCCCTGACCGCATACATGGGGAGTTGAAACTTTCCTGTCCGGGGAACCTCCTCCTTCCGGCACCAGTCTTCCCTGCGTGTCTGTTCCTTCTGATTTCCGGCAAAAATGCCGACACAGCACAGTGCCATCAGGCTGATCGCGCCGAAGGACGGCGTCGCTCCGACCGCCAGAACTGCAGCCAGCGGAGGGATCAGCACCAGCAGCACTCCGATCCTGCTGGTCTTCACCGATGCAAGATACAAAAGGATGCCAAACACGGTCAGCCCGATCCCGAACGCCAGATACGTCTGCCAATCCCAGATCAGATCCGCACGGCTCACCGGATCCGCCGGGTAAAAATGGTTCCAGGATGCCGCCATCACAGACTGATACAGCCGTCCGAACCCCTCTCTCAGCTCCGGAAGCATTTCCCCGTCTCTGTTGGACAGTGCAAAGAGCGCCCTTCCCGCCAGCACAAGGAACGCCGGCACGCAAAGCAGCAGTAGTTTTGACCGCTTCCACCTCCGGTACGCCAGAAGGATCAGCAAATGGCAGGCCGCAAACACCACGCTGATCCCCGCCGTCATACACAGAAGCCGGAAAAAATCCGCTTCCGGAAAAAACGTCTGCCATAACATCCGGACAACGCCGCCGATTCCCAGCAGATAATAAATGACAAAAAACATAGGCATCCCCCTGTCACAGTTCGATCTTCAGCATCTCCCATTTCCCATCGTCGGCGTCCGCCGGGGGAACTTCTGTCACACACCGTTTTCCTTCCCAGAGTCTCCGCTCTATATCCAGCCGCAGTTCTTTTCTCTGCTCCCACCGGATCCCGGGCGTTTCGCCGTCCCCTCCCGAAGACGGCTTCCCATTCTCGCCGTTATCCGCATACCTGCTCCTGAAATTCCTTCCGGGCACGCTGTCCACTCTTCGCTTTTCCGCCCCTTGGCTTTTCACTAGCTGTCTGAGCGTCTCATACAACTCTTCTTCCGAGGAGACCGGAAAACTCCGCTCCCCGTTTCCCTCTGTCCAGACCGTCTCGCATGGGATTTTCGCCCGGCAGAACGTATACATCAGACTTGCAGCGGCAGCATAGAATCCGTCCAGCTGAGCCGGGTCCGCCGTCCCATTCGGCCGATCGTCCAGTCTCAGCAGGACCTTCGGACGGCTCACGGTCCGTCCATACTCCCGCACCATCCACTGTCCCATCCTGGCGCTCAGTTTCCAATGGATTCCTCTCATGGAATCTCCCGGCTGGTATTCCCGGATCTGGCTGATCACGGAGGGATCGTCTCCTTTCCGGGTGTCGTCCGTTTCCTCGGATCCTCCGTCTGCCCACTGTTCCTTTACCGCCACTTCCACCTGATGAAGCGGCGGGAGAATATATACTTCCACAGGCTGCGGAGGCGAGATCCGGCAGGAAAAAATCTGCAGAAAATCGTACAGTTGAATTTTTTCCACCCGGACAGTACGTACCCCGCTGTGCTCCGAGGAAACTTTACAGGAAATCTGCAGTTCCGATCTGCTTTTTGCCTGAATCTCTGTTTTCCTGCTCTCCGCATCCGACGGCACACGGTTGTCGGAGAATCGAAACTGAACCAATGCCCGCGCCACGGGAAACGCACTTCGGTTTATAAAGCGAAAGGATGCCTCCGCCCGCTCTCCCTGCACCGCCGTATCTTTCTCCCTGACCGCTTCCATCCAGCATCCTGCCTTTTGGATCCGGAGCGTCACCAGCAAAATTGCCCCCAGCAGAAACAGGAAACAAGCCGCCGCCAGCAGAACTGCCCCGTCAAACATGACATATCCGCCCAGAGAAGCCAGTATCAAAGCTGCATAAATAATCTTCCGTCCCATACAACACTCCTCACAAAATCCGCCCGCAAATTCTCCGGATCAACTGTTCTTTTTCGGCACCGGCCGCGGGATCTGATGAAGGATTTCTTCCAGTATCTGTTTTCCGGTCACATGCTCCGCCTTTGCCTTTGCGTTCAGCCGGATCCTGTGAAGTCCCACATCCGCGAACACCTGTTCCGTCTCCTTCGGCGTCACATAATTTTTCCCCTTCAGATACGCCGCAGCCTTCATCATCCGCACCAGCGCCAGACCGCCGCGCGGACTCATGCCCAGCTCGATCATCGGATGCACCCGCGTCGCCCGCACCAGTTTTGCCGCATATTCATAGAGAACATCGTGGACAAATACCTGATCCGTCTCCGCCTGCATCTGCCGCAGGAGATCTGCGTCTGCTACGGGTTCCAGATCCTCCAGCGGATTTCCGGCGCTTCGCCCTTTCAGGATCGCGATCTCATCCTCCAGTTCCGGATATCCCATATTCAGAGAGATCAGGAAACGGTCCATCTGCGATTCCGGAAGCATCTGTGTTCCCGCCGATCCGGTGGGATTCTGCGTCGCGATCACCATAAAAGGCTGCGGCACCTGCCGGGTCACCCCTTCCACCGTCACCTGCCGCTCCTCCATAACCTCCAGAAGGGCCGACTGGGTTTTCGGCGATGTGCGGTTGATCTCATCCGCCAGGAAAAGATTACAGAAAACCGCTCCCGGCTGGTAGACAAAATTCTGCAGATCCTTCCGGTACATGGAAAATCCCGTGATATCCGACGGCAGCACATCCGACGTAAACTGCATCCGCCTTGCTTCCAGCCCAAGCGCCCGTGCAAACGCCACCGCCATAGTGGTCTTTCCGACTCCCGGAATATCTTCCATCAGCACGTGGCCGTTCGCGAGCATCGCCATCATGATCTTCTCGATGCAGGCGTCTTTTCCCAGCACCACCCGCCGGACCTGTCCGATGACATTCTGCAGGATTTCTCTGGAATTATTCATCTTCGTCTCCCCTTTCACATCGTTTTTCAACGCCTGCCAAAATACTTCGGCGGGCGGATCTGTCTTTACCGTTTTTCACCTTGCAATTCTATGGAGCGGCAGCTGCCGTTTCTCATGCGGAACTGCCGCTATTGATTTCATTTTATCATTTCATACCGTAAGAGTCAAAACCCTGCAGCAAGCTGCAAGGTTTTTAGGTTACAGTTCAGCCAGCTGAACTGTAACGTTTTTGGTCTAGGCTCCGCTTCGGTCGGCGCTAACCGTGTGCCGCCGGCACACAGCACCACCAGATGGACATGCAAGCATGTCCGCTTGGCTCGTTGCTCGCGGGAATAAAGGGAAATTGTTGTTTGACTTTGTCATCTTCCTGTGTTATCCTGAGGCGGAAATTTTAATGAGGAGAAAATCATATGATCCGAAAGCTACAAAGCACAGACACAGAGCAGGTCATGCAGATATGGATGAACGGGAACGAGGATGCACATCCGTTTATCCCGAAAGAATATTGGGAATCAAATTTTGAGATGGTAAAGGAACAGATTTTACAGACTCAGGTTTTTGTCTGTGAGATCAGCGGAAAGGTTCAGGGGTTTATCGGCATTGTGGACGGTTATATCGCAGGAATCTTTGTAGACAAAAACCATCGCTCCCTCGGAATCGGGAAACAGCTTCTGGACTACGCCAAATCCCGATATCGCACTCTCTCCTTAGGCGTATATCGGAAAAATCACCGGGCTGTCGCATTTTACCTGAGAGAAGGGTTTTCTGTATTGTCTGAGCAGTTTGATGAGGCGACGGGGGAAACCGAATATACCATGGTCTGGAAATCGGCACTCTGACAATTCAAAATCACATTGTTCAGACTTTAACATATCTCTGATTTCTGCTATTAGGCTTATCAGGGATTGTCATACGGATAAGATTCCGGTCAATCGCCGGACGCAGATAATCCCTGACCTGGCCCAAAGAGAGTGAATTGGCTTCAATCCTCAAGGATGCGTGAATCGACTTGATACGATTGTTTTTTCTCAGGTGTGGTTTTGCTTCCAAATTGCCGGTGGCAGTAATACGTCCGATGTTTTCTGAAATTGATGAAACATAGAATAAAATTTCATTTGTAATTGTAAAGGGCGGTTTATAATCTCCCATAAAACTCCTCCATTTACTTACGTATTATCTTGCGTACTTTCTTCCTCTATTATACCAGATCACTGGTGCGACAGCCAGTTCCGGATAAATATTTTAAAGAGAATATGCCGCCGTACGAAAAGCTGAAACAGTATAGATAAAGGCTTATTTTTCACAAAACCTTACATACTCTGTGAACGGAACATTCACTCCCAGTTTTCTGGCAAGATCTGCGATTCCGCTGTCATCTTCCCCGGTATACCAGACGCCCTGTACCACGCTGTCCATTTTCTGAAACCCTGCCAGCACAGTATCTTCATACAGATTGTCAAAAGCCTCCGGGTATTTGTCCAGCAGTTCCTGCTGAGCATGTTCCGGCAGAGCGGCAAGCGCTTCTCTTGTCACAAACCCGTTCAGGCTGACGAGCAATCCGCCGGGTTTCAATACCCGGTACACTTCACGCAGAGCAGCGCTTCTATCTCCGATACAATTTATAAATACCGCCATGATCAGAGACTACATCGACCGTACAATCGTCAAAAGGGATCTCACAGAAATCCAACACCGCATAACGTAAATAAGGAGAATCCAACTCACGGTCCAAAAAGCATTTCCATTCTTCCACCACTGTGTGAGACAGATCACTGAGAATGATCTGGGAGGCCGGAGCGGCCTGCAGGATAAACGGCATATAACCGCCGCCCGGACCTGTCCCGATCTCCAGGATGATCCCGCCCCGCTCCGCAATTTTTCTGCCGACCCGCAGATTATCCGGCCTGCTTCGTTCCATCAGCCGGCTTCCGCCATACTTGCTTTCGGCCCATCCGCCGGGCTGATCGGCTGATCCCATGCATCACGCCAGTTCCGCTCGATCCAGCCTTCCTCACGCATCTCCCGCGCCCATTCTTTTTCTTCCGATCCTGGTACAAAATACGCGATTCCATTCCTGGTTTCGAATGAACGGCCTGACAAACGTGCCAGAAGAGCATTGTCCAGCAGCAGTTCGTTGACAGAAACGCCGCACAGTCCGGACAGTTCTAATAAAAGTTCTACATCGGGCAGCGCCATACCGGTCTCCCATTTACTGACTGCCTGAGCACTGACACCCATTTTCTCCGCCAGTTCCGCCTGAGAAAGCGGGATTCTGCGGCGAAAATCCGAAATTCTTTTTCCAAAATGCTTTTTGTTGATCATTCCGCTCACTCCTCTTCTGAGATCTGCATTTATTATATTCCTTACCGAACGCAAAAGAAAGCGACGCATATTTGGAAAACGATCTCAAATACACAACTGCCGGTTGCAGTCAGAAACCGATTATTTATAGACCGCAGGTGAAAGTTCTGTTATTTTACCTCGACCAGCTCGATATGGAAGTTCAGTTCCTTGCCTGCCATCTCATGGTTGGCGTCAAAAGTGATCGTCGTCTCTCCCTTGGCCGCCACCTTGACCGGGAACGGCTGACCGTACTGATTGGTCAGATAAACCTGCTGGCCGGCCTCCAGATCCTCGGAACCAGGAAGCTTCGCGATCTCAACGGTAAAGACGGCCGCCGGATCCGGCATGCCGTAAGCGTCTTCCGGCATCAGATGAACATCCACTTCCTGTCCGACTTCCATGTCCGCCACAGCGGCGTCAAATCCCCGGATCATCTGACCTGCGCCGCAGACAAACTCCAGCGGTTCTCCGCGGTCGTAGGAAGAATCAAACTGTGTCCCGTCATTAAAGGTTCCTCTGTAATGGGTACGGCAGGTCTTTCCCACATTGCGCCCGGTGAACGCCGGCTGAGAGCCGCATCCTCCCCCACAGCTGTCGCCGCAGGAATGACCCTCCTCGTGGCCGCCGCATCCGCTTCCGCAGGAATGGCCTTCCTCATGACTGCCGCAGCTATGGCCTTCGCCGTGATGATGATCACAGTTTGCTCCTGTGGACACCAGCTCTCCCTTCAGATATGCTTCGACTGCCTGGTCCGCATCTCCCTGAGCACCGGCGCACAGTTCCACACCGGCCTCCTGAAGCGCAGCCTGCGCTCCGCCGCCGATGCCACCGCAGATCAGCACGTCGACATCCTGATCCGCCAGGAGCCCTGCCAGGGCGCCATGTCCGACGCCATTGGAGCCGATCACTTCGCTGGAAACGATCTGATCATCTTCCACCTGATATACCTTAAAAAAATCTGTCCTTCCAAAATGCTGAAAAATGTTTCCATTGTCATATGTTACCGCTATTTTCATCTTTTCCTCCTTCTGACGCATTTGCTGCATCAAATAATAAATCCGGAAGGCTTTTTCCAACCTTACCTTTCTGACGCACTTGCCGCGTCGTCATAACAGATAGTGTTCTGTCATACTCACACGCCCTATCATACACGCCCTGACAGCCATTGGCAACTAAATCCTGCAATATCTTTCCAAGCAGTCAATCTCATCGAAAAACGCCAGCTGATCCGTCACGTTTCTTCGTCCAAAAGCACCTCTTCGATGGCGTCATACGCATCTTCCAGTGCATCCAAAGCTTCTGTCAGCGTGGTGATCTTTTCTTCGTCCGCATCCTCGTCTTCGTACTCCTCCACAAGTTCCGCCAGACTTGTCTTCAGCTGTTCCAGATAGTCGGAAATCTGATCCAGTTTATCTTCTTTTCCCGCCAAGGGTGCGATTTCTATAATCTTTTTCATATACTTTCTCCTCTCATATTCTTGTTTTGGCCGCAATCAGTTTTTATAGAGACGGATTTTGTATAACAGTTCATCCAGATCTCGCATTTACTGCACAGGCCGTGTGAAAACGTAACGATTGTGTTTCCCTCCACTCCATCACTCGACGACCAGCGCCGGGTGAAAGTTCAGATAATCTCCCGAAACCAAAAGATATCGGATACCGTGAAACGTTCCGCGGATGCTGTCCCCGAACCGCTGCTCCCCGTGACAGTGGGAGTACACCACAGCCTCCACGCCATACTCCTCCGCGATCTCCGTGAACGGCGAGGTCTCCTCCAGGATATTCGTCGGCGGATAATGCAGAAACATAAGAAATTTCTGATATCCTGCCTCCTGCGCCAGACGGAACGACTCCCGCAGCCGGGTCATCTCTCTGGCGACAAGTTTCTTTGCCTGTTCCTCCCGTTCTTCCTCCCAGCCGATCACTCTGCCGCAGCGGTCCAGATAAAACGGCCCTTCAAAAGTATACCCTTTCGTGCCGACAAGCGCATACTCTTTGTAGACCGCAAAATTATTCTGCAGAAAAAACAGCTTCCCGGCATATTCTTCATTGAGCTTCTTTGTCTTTCCCGCATCCCAGAACATATCGTGATTTCCCCGAAGCAGAATCTTACACCCGGGCAGCCGTTCGATAAAGGCGAGATCCTCCCGGCTTTCCGCCAGTTTTCTTCCCCAGGAATGATCCCCCGTAAGCACCAGCGTGTCCTCCGGCTTTACGATCTGATTCACATAGTTCTCAATCTTGCGCTCATGATGTTTCCATACCTTTCCAAATGCATCCATCGGTTTGTCTGCCTGAAAACTGAGATGCAGATCTCCCAGTGCATATAACGCCATACCATTCCTGCCTTTCTTCTTTTTTGACCCCTGCTCCGTTTCACGGGTACAGTATCTCCGTAAACAGTCCGCTCTTCCGTCCTTCCCCACTGCCAAAAACAGTCCGGCCGAAAATACCGGCAAAAGCTCCCGCAGACCTTCTGGATTCTTCCGGGCATTTCCGGACGTTGCCTTCCTGCCCGAATCCTGTCCGCAGCACCTTTTACCGGTATGATATCTCTGCAGCCGTTCAGCCGGCCAAACAGTTACCTGTCACTTCGTCTCCGGTCTGATCCGGATTTCAAATGTGAATTTCTCCTCATCCAGCCGATACTCTTCCCGCAGCACCGGTCCGCAGCTGTTGGAACCGATTCCGCTCTGGCGGTAATCCAGACAGAGCACCGTGTACGGCGATTTCTCCAGTTCATAATTATGCGCCTTCCGGGTCAGTTCCTCCTGGGTATACTCTAAAGCCTGAAACGCAAACGTCTTCGCCCCGGCCGCTGTCAGCGACAGATGATCATTTTCAAGGATCACATAGTCACAGTCGTCATGGGCGCCGTTCTCCTGCGGGCGGATATAATCCTCATACAGTCCTGCCACATCCGTGCAGAATACTCCGTGGTATCCGGACCGTCTCTTATCCCTGTAGCTCTCATTCGGTCCGATACCGCAGTAGGTCACCTTCTGCATGGACTTTGGCAGGAACAGGCGCAGTCCGAATCTAGGCAGGAACGGGAACTGCGGCGTTCTGGTCACATCCAGCCGGACGTCCAGTGTTCCGTCTCCCGCTATGGTCCATACCGCATGAATCTCCAAGATCCTCTGTGCATAAACCGCAGCCACCGACAAATCACTCTCGATCACAGCGCTGCCGTCCTTAACCGTCACTGTTGTCTCATATGCCCGTGCAAGGGCCTTGTCATACTGTGCATTCATCCATTCTTTCTTAATGTTCCGATCATTATCTGTCGGCGCACGCCAGATATTATAGTTCATCGGCTGCTCCAGCAGTTCCTGATTCTGATAGACCATCCGATCAAACAGTCCCGTCCTCTTGTCGTAGACATAACGCCATCCTGCGCCGCTGACGATCACAAACGCATCCTCTTCCTCGATCACAGGCGCCGCGTTCGCACAGCCATCCTCTGCCGCTTGCGGCGTTCTGTCCGCCAGGATCGCTTTCGCCGTCTGATTGACATTTTCCTCCGTCTCCAGCACCACTTCGTCGAATCCCAGCAGGAATCCTGCCGGAAGCACACCACGTGCCGCTCTCAACGCATAGGAAACTTTCAGCGCAGCTTTTCCTTTTTCGGGAACCTCTACCGGCATCCGGAAACTTCCCTCTCCATGTGCGGGAATATCAAGAACCTCCGGATCCTCCACGCAGCCTTTCGCTACGGTCACTCCGTCGCACAACACCTCCCAGGAAACCGTCAGGTAATCCTTCAGATTCAGGAAATCCATGTAATTGTGCAGCGTCACCTCGCCGCTCTTCTGGTCATAGGAAACCACACGGGCCGGACGGTAGACGTTCTTGAATTCCAGCAGTCCCGTATGTACCCGGCGGTCCGGATATACCAGTCCATCCATGCAGAAATTTCCGTCGTGGGGATATTCGCCGTGATCGCCGCCGTAAGCGTACATCTTTCTTCCGTCAACTGTCTTGCCCATATCGATCGCGTGATCGCACCACTCCCAGATAAATCCGCCGCAGACGCCGTCGTACTGCTGGATCACATGGAAGTAATCTTCCAGATCTCCGGGCCCGTTGCCCATCGCATGGCAAAACTCGCACATGACGAACGGTTTTCGTCCGTCTTCCTTCTCATACTGATGAATCTCCTCAAGGGAAGGATACATCCGGCTGAAGAGATCGATATTGTCAAAATTGTATTTCCGTTTGTCCGAGGTGTATAGCGCGCTCTCATAATGGGTCAGGCGGGTATCATCAAACTTCTTCGTCCACTCCAGCGCCGCCTCGAACGTACAGCCATAAGCGCACTCATTTCCCATGGACCAGATCACAACGCTGGGACGGTTTTTGTCCCTCTCCACGCAGCGGCGGGTACGGTCCACCGTCGCCTCCGTGAAAGCCGGATTGTCTGCGATCGGCTCATTCCAGTGTCTGCTCGCATTTTCCCAGCTGGAGTCTTCCATGTACCGCATCATTGTCCCGTGGCTTTCATTATCCGCTTCATCGATGACGTAAAATCCCATCGCGTCATACAGTTCGTAAAAATGCGGCGCGTTGGGGTAATGGCTGGTACGGATCGCATTGATATTGTGCTCTTTCATCAGCGTCAGGTCTTTCATGATCTGCTCCTGGCTGATCGTAAATCCGGTGACCGGATCGCTGTCATGGCGGTTCGTTCCGTGAAATTTGACGTTCTGTCCGTTGATGCAGACCACATTTCCTTCCACATGGATCTCACGGATTCCCACGTGATCGGTGATGACCTCATGGGCCGTCTCATAAACGATCGTGTAGAGATATGGCTCCTCGGCATTCCACAGATGCGCTCCCGGGATCTCCAGATGGACATGATCCCCCTCCGCCGCGGCTTCCGCCACGGGATTACCCTCGGCGTCCAGCAGCCGGCAGTTCACCGGGACCGTCTGATCCATAAAAGTAAAGTCCACATCGATGATGCCGTCCTGATACGCATTGGCCGGAACCGCCTTCAGAAAGTAATCACGGATCCCCTGCTCCGGACGCAGCAGCAGGTACACATCCCGGAAAATCCCACTCATACGGAATTTATCCTGATCCTCCAGATAACTTCCATCACACCATTTCATCACCAGTACCGCCAGTGTGTTGGCCCCCTCCCTCAGATATTTGGTCACATCGAACTCACTGGTAGAATGGGAAACCTGGCTGTATCCGACGAAAGCGCCGTTGATCCACACATAAAAGCAGGAATCCACACCCTCAAAATTCAGATATGCGTCCGGAGCCTCCGGATCGCTGTGATACTCAAACGTGCGGACATACGCACCGCAGGGATTGTCCTGGGGAATATACGGCGGGTCCATCGGAAACGGATAATTCACATTGGTGTACTGATGACGGTCATATCCATGATTCTGCCATACACTCGGCACCGGGATCTCATCGAATCCGCAGGTGCAGAATCCGTCTTCGTAAAACGCCTCCTTCAGATCATAAATACTCTCATAATAGTGGAATTTCCACTGACCGTTCAGCAGTACAAAACGATCGGAAGCCATACGCTTTTCTCCGACGGTGTTCATCGAAACCGACGCCGGAACATAATACGCGCGGTTTGGCATCGTATTCAAGTGAAGAACACTCAGATCTTCATAATATCTTGGCACTAACATCTTTACATTCCTCTCTTTCTCTGTTTTCTCTTCGCATCTCATGATTCTTCGTCCAGCCGGATTCCTTTTAATGCCTCGGCAAACGCATTGTTGACCGGAATCTGAGCTTCTTTTTTCTGCCTCTGCATATAGCGGGCGACATCCTTTTTGGACACGCCCCTTCCCTCTTTCTGCCTGCGCTCTTCAAATTTTTCCATCCGCTCTTTGTGACCGCAGCTGCACACAAAAACTGCGTCCTTCCCTTTTCCGATCATCTCCATCCGCTTGTGACAGTTGGGGCATCTGGCGTTGGTCAAGCGTGAGACAGTCTCCCGATATCCGCAGTTCCTGTCCTGGCAGATAAGAAGTTTCGCATTCTTCCCGTTGACGGCAAGCATCCGTTTTCCACAGTTGGGACACTTTTTGTTCGTCAGATTTTCGTGACGGAAAGTTCCCTCCTCCAGGCGGATCTCCCGGATCAGTTCTTCCGTGTAGGAACGGATCTCTCTCATAAAGGTTTCCCGCTTCAGACGTCCTTTTGCGATATCGGTCAGTTTCATTTCCCACTGCGCTGTCAGTTCCGGTTTCTTCAGGTCTGACGGAACCAACTTCAGCAGCTGTTTTGCCTTGGACGTCAGGTAAATCTCATTTCCGCGTTTTTCCATCAGAAAACTGTTGAACAGCTTCTCGATAATATCCGCGCGGGTCGCAACGGTTCCCAGTCCGCCGGTCTCCCCCAGCACCTTCGCCATTTTGGAATCATGGCTCTCCATATACCGGACCGGATTTTCCATCGCGGCCAGCAGCGTCCCCTCGGTAAAACGTGCCGGCGGTTTTGTCTTTCCTTCCCGGATCTTCACCCGGGCGTTGGGGAACTTCTGCCCATTCTCAAGGAACGGAAGCTCTTGGCCCTCTGACGCGGATTCTGAAGCCAGCTCTTCATCCTCCCGGGAATCGCCGCTTCGGCCGCCCTCATTCTCATACAGCTCTCTCCAGCCCTTGTCGAGGATCCTTTTTCCTTTCGTCGTAAAGATCTCGTCACCGATCTTTGCCGTCACCGCAGTTTCTTCATAGACACACGGCGGAAACAAAACACTCAGAAATCTGCGGATCACCAGATCGTAGATCTTCCGCTCATCCGGCGACATTGCCGTCAACTGCACATATTGCTCAGTAGGTATGATCGCATGGTGATCCGATACCTTCGCGTCGTTGACAAAAGACGGATGAGCCGGAAGTTTCTGCTTTCTCGCCTTTACCGCCGCTTCCCGGTAAGGGCCAACGCTCACAGCCTCCAGACGTTCCCGGATCGTCGGCAGGATATCGGCAGTCAGATAACGGGAATCTGTCCTGGGATAGGTCAACACCTTATGGTTCTCATACAGACTCTGCATAAGATTCAGCGTCTGTTTCGCCGAGAAGCCAAAACTCTGGCTAGCGTCTCTCTGCAGCTCTGTCAGGTCATACAGCTGCGGCGCAGAAGACCTCTTCTCCTTCTTTTCCACCTGCACGATCGTCAGAACTCCCTGTCCGGCCTGATCTGCGACAGACTGCGCCCGCTCTTTTGAAAAGGTTCGTGTTCCGCCGCTTTTCGCATCCCTCCAGGTATAGACCACACCGCCGGCCGCTGCTGTGATCGAGTAGTACGGTTCCGGCACAAAATTACGGATCTCCTGCTCCCGCCGGTCGATCATCGCCAGCGTCGGCGTCTGTACCCTTCCGCAGGACAGCTGAGCGTTATATTTACAGGTCAATGCTCTGGTCGCGTTGATCCCCACCAGCCAGTCCGCCTCTGCCCGGCAGACCGCAGCGTGGTAGAGATTTTCATATTCCTTCGCATCCTTCAGATGATCAAATCCTTCCCGGATCGCCTTGTCTGTCACCGATGAGATCCAGAGCCGTGACAACGGTTTCCGGCAATGCGCCTTGTCCAGGATCCAGCGGGCCACCAGTTCTCCCTCTCTCCCTGCGTCCGTCGCGATGACCACTCGGGAAATATCCTTCCTTTCCAGCTGCCCCGCAACGATCCGGAACTGTTTTCCGGTCTGGGGGATCACTTTTGTCTTCAGGCGTTCCGGCATGATCGGAAGCACTTCCATCTTCCATTCCTTATACTTTTTGTCATAATCCTCCGGGTCCTGGAGGGTTACCAGATGGCCCAGCGCCCAGGTCACGACATAGGACGGGCCTTCCTGATAACCGTTTTCCTTCTTCTGACATCCCAGTACTCTTGCGATGTCTCTTCCCACAGAGGGTTTTTCTGCGATCACTAATGTCTTCATACATCTGTCCTTCCGATTCGTTTTTGGTCGTCGACCAGTTTCCGGTTGAGTTCCTTCCGCTGCGGTTCGAAAGCATCGCCAGGACCGCACGCCTGAAGTATTTGCAGATATTGTTCCGCTTCCTCTCGGTCACGGAAGATATAAATGTCTCTGCCATCCCGGTATTTTTTCAGCAGCTCCCCGATCCGCGGTTTCTGGTCTCTGGGGAAATCCAGGATCCACTGGCGGAACTCTTCGTCAAACTCCGTCTCCGCCCATGGCAGATCCTCCCTCGGCTTTCCGATCCTCGTCTCCGCTCCTCTCAGGCAGACTTCCAGGGAGTAATCGAGAAAAAACACCGTATCACACGCCGCCAGCCGCATCTCCATCGTGCGAAGATAATTTCCGTCCAGGATCCATCTGTCCCCGGCGATTCTCTCACGGATCCTCTGTTCGAATTCCTCCCGGGAGATGTTTGTCCGGTCCGGCCTGTGCCAGATCATGTCCAGATAATACAGCGGAAGCCCCGTACAGTCTCTCAGTTTTCTTGCAAACGTACTCTTTCCCGCGCCTGGACTTCCGATCACAATCACTTTTTTCACAGTTGTTCCTCATCCTTTCCCCCGCTCCCGGATTTTCCAGGAGCGCGGTACAATATGGACACCCAGCCGTCCTTCTCCTCCCCATAACTGGTCTCTGTTTTTATCAGCCGGTAATGGTGGAACCCACACTTTTCCTGCACTCTTTTCGACCGTATATTTTCTGTATAATGGGCGCACATCAGAAAGTCCAGTCCTGCCTCCTCGAACAGATACCGAACCACTCTCTGAACCGCCTCTGGCATAAGCCCTCTGCCCCAACAGGCCCGGGACAATACAAAGCCCAGTTCCCGTCCTGACAGATCCCGGAATTCCGGAAATCTCTCTTCGTCATACCGCTCGATCCCTACGGAACCGACGGCCTTTCCACCATATTCTATCGCAAAAGTCTTCTTCCCATCAATAAACCTGTGGAGAATCTCCATGGATTCCTCCCTGTCCTTATGGGGCAGCCACCCGGCCATCTGCCCGACGCCATCCACTTTTGCATATTCATAGAAGTCTTCCAGATCCAATTCCGTCCACGGCCTCAGGGTCAGCCGGTCTGTCTTTAAGATCACCTGTGAAATATCAATCTCAGCGTTCATGTTCGTCTCCTTTTAAATTTCATGCCTCGCGACAGATTCAGATATCTGAATCTGTTACGTTTCCTCCCCATAATAAAAGTCTGTCCATTTCCCATGGTAGGTACGGCACGGCATAAACGGATGTTTTTCTCCGGTCAGCAGCCCTTTCTTCAGCGCCTCCGCATCCTGAAGATTTTTCTCAATATAGTCCGGCGTGATCGGACAGGCGTGGTGGCAGGGCAGCACTGTCTCGATCCTGTCCATGATCCCAAGAAGCTTTCTCTGGCTTTCCAGATACAAGTCCAGATTTCTGTGCGCTCCGAACATATAGATCGGTCCGTCCTTCTGAACGGAATCCCCCGGCAGCAGCAGCTTTTTCTCCCAGTCCACAAACGCAACACTGCCGTAAGTATGACCGGGAATCTCGATCACTTCCAGCGTATAATCTCCGCACCGGAACGTATCACCTTCCTTCAGAGGCTCCAGCTGAATCCCTTCCGGGATCAGCTCCCAGTCTCCTCTGTGGATCCGGCAGGCGCCGAACTCTTTCAGACCGCCTGCGTGGTCTCTGTCTCCGTGGGTCATAAGAACCTGAACCGGCAGGTCCGTGATACTTCTAACTACCTGATACACATGGCTGTCCTCAAATCCCGTGTCGATCAGGAGCGCTTCCTCCTCTCCCACAATCAGAAACTGTCTGACCCGTTCGTCATCCAAAATATAAAGCCCATCCATAAACATTTTTTTCTGTACTATCTTTTTCTGCACTATTTTCCTTCTCCTGTTCTGTCAGCACCAGCAAGCTGCCGGGCATCAAAAGTCACTGTGAGCAGTGCCTGTTTTCCGGGTCCACGTTTCCAAAGAATGAGTAATGAAGAAAGCCGGAAATCTGTACCGCCAGTTTAATGTCCTCTTTCTCTGTAAACTCCACTGTTATTTCCGCTTTGTCCGGCAAATCCTTCCGCCTATTGTTTCTTTATTCTATCACGTTCTTCTTTGAATCACCATCTGTTTTCTGAAATTTTACAGAAGAATTGGTTTCAGTTCAGCTGGCTGAACTGAACCAAGAATTGCGCCGCTTTTTTTCTTCATACTTCATTGCCTGCAGCACATATTCCTGCAGTCATGTTATGAAAAAAAGCAGCACAAAGCTTTCCCAATACTGTCTCGCAGTATTTTCAACGCTTTGTGCTGAATTTTTCTTTTACAGTCTGATCTTTACCTGCCTGTTGCTCACCATTCCGCCCAGCAGTCGTTCCATTTTTCTTTTAATTGCATCCGTTAATTCCGCAGGAAGAATGCTTCTCTACGATCTCTTCCGGTCTCACCGGCGGCTGTCCGATCCATGAAAACGCTTCATCGATGTCCAACGTCTTTTTTCCATCCTCATTGACAAACAGCGGGATTCCGATCCCGCCGCGTTCCCTCACCGGCGCAAGCACAGGATCGTGATCTCTGATTTGAAGAAACTCTTTCAGTTTTCCTGTATCCTCCGTGATATCCACATATTCCGCCTCAAAACCGCGGCTTTTCTGAATTGCCTTATAATTTCTGCAGTCTGCGCAGATCTGCGCTCCGTAAACTTTCATAACTTCATCCTTTCTGCAATCTCATATGGATTGCCTGTCTTTCTGCCTTGGGATATGTTTGAAAATACTTTCTGAAGATCTCAAACACGCTTCCTGGCGGATTCTTTCCCTCTCCGCCTCCGGCCTTTTCTTCTGGTACAAATGCATTATATCCCATAAAAAACAATTCATCAATAGCACTCCACGACCCAGTTCCTGAAGAAATAAAAACGGCAGCAGATCTTTCTGTTCCGAAATCTCCGCTGCCTTGCGATCATTTTTTCAATTTCCTGCATCCTTTGCTGCACCCAGGGTGACACTCAACGTCTGCTGTTCATATTTACCACTGTCCGCACGCTGTACGATGATATCTATTTTCTCCCCTGCCGCATAATACTGTAACGTATCCTGGAGCTGCTCCATATTTGCAACCGAACGCCCGTCCAGTTCTGTGATGATATCGCCTTTCTTTATTCCGGCCTGATCTGCCGGTCCCTGATCTTCCACAGCGGTAACGATCACGCCGCCCGGAATTCCATAAACTTCCGTCACATCTGACGTCACGGTTTCTCCGCTGATTCCAAGATAAGACGCCTCGCTGGAATCCACTTTCTCCCGTGTAGGAAGATTCATCAGCTCTTTCAGACTGGATTCCGCCTTATCAATCGGAATAGCAAATCCTATATTGTCTACCGATCCGCCGTCCGGCGTGGACTGAGTCTTAGCCTCATTGATCCCGATCAGTTCCCCTTTCATATTCAACAGTGCGCCTCCGCTGTTGCCCGGATTGATCGCCGCATCGGTCTGGATCAGGCCGGTGGACTGAATCGTATTTCCGCTTTCATCTGTGAGGCTCAGGCTTCTGTTCAGCGCGCTGACATATCCTGACGTCACAGATTCTCCGTATCCCAGAGCATTTCCGATAGCGACGACCTGCTCGCCCAGCTCCAGTTCATCGGAATCTCCTACAGTGGCAATCTTAATCTGATTCATTGTATCAGTGGAGATATCTGACAGTTTCACCGAAACCACCGCCAGGTCATTATTGACATCCGTTCCCTTCACCACTGCGGAAACAGTATTCTCGTCAATAAACCCGACAGACAGTTCGCTGGCGCCTTCCACCACATGGTTATTGGTGGCGATCAGCAATTCTGTATCATTCTTGCCTACGATCACGCCGGTTCCTGCTCCCTGTACCTCATACTGCTGTGTGCCGCCGAAAAAGTTTCTCATTTCTTCCACAGACATTGTAGAGATCGTAACAACGGAAGGCATCGCATTTTTCGTAACCTCTATCACACTGCTGTTCCCCGTATTGCCCGTGCTGTCTGCATTATCTGTGTCGCTGCCGGAAGCATCGGCAGTGGCTCCTCCGTCATCAGAATCGTCCGTGCCCGTCGTATCAGTCGTAGAAATATTGTTTTCACTGTGAACCCTGTTGGCGAGCATATTTACACCATACATGGTTCCCCCTGCGATCACGCCGAATACCAGAGCCATGACCACCAGCATGCCCCATTTTTTCTTCAGGGACATGGGATGGCTTTTTTTCATTTCGCTGTCATTTTTTTCAGTCATTTTTTCCGCCTCCTATTCCTGAATTGCAGTTATTCTGTGCTTGGAAACAGTCCAGCCAGCTGAACTGTCACTGCGCCTGCACAGATCTGCCGTTTCCGTCGGATGCAAAAGCAGTCTGATGCCTCCCTGTTTTGATCTCATCCGCCGTCGTTGATCCGGCTGAGTGATCATGAAATTTCTGAACGGTCCGCGGGTTAGACGTTCCCTGCTGCTTCTGCATTGACTTATTTGATATCCCGCCCTATAATAATAAAATTAAAATCGAAAAATGGGAAGAAATGATAGTGCCATTTTTTAACACTTTTGTGCCACGCAGTAACTTTTATGCCGCATCGCGAGGAGATGATCTTATGTGTCTCAAAACAATCGAAACGAACGAAAACATGATGGAAACGCTGCATTATCCGGAGAAAGAGCTTCCTGTCCTGCGCCTGGAACAG
>DXEK01000038.1 GCA_019115005.1 Candidatus Fusicatenibacter merdavium
CGGTGGGGTAGTTCCTCCTTTCTTGCCAAGCTACAAAAATACCGCCCGTAGTCTCGTTTGGGCGGTATCTCTGCGTAAGATTGGCAGTCCATTGTTAATTTTTATAATGTTCCCTTTGTACACCGTTGCAAGCGACTTTAAAAAAAATGAATTTGTGCTGCAGTGTTTCGCACGGAAAAATCCGGAGCTGATCCGGATCGCTGCCGGCAGGATCTGCACACTCTTTCAGTTACATATATCCTGTGATTCCGCGAGAACTGCCCTGAAAAGTCTGGAGGATTCCCGGGAAAATTACGCTCTCTTCGACAATTTTACCCTTGAACTGATCCTTTCGGCCGCAGATAACGCCGACAAAGAGGAATTTCTCCGCAAAACGATCTCTCCGCTCGCCAAAGAGGAACAGGAACTTCTGTGGACCTACTTTACCCAGGAAATGTCCCTTTCCGGCGCCTGCGAGAAACTGTATCTCCATAAAAATACGCTTCAGTATAAATTAAACCGGATCCATACGAAATGCGGCCTGAATCCGCGGAAATTCCGGGATGCCGTTCTTCTTTATCTCGCATTGATCATCGGTAAGAGAACGTCAGACAGATAGACAGAAAAAAGCTCTGAATGATTCCCGTTCATGAAAACTCCATGGACGGGAAATCACTCAGAGCATATATTTCTACTCAACCTTCTTATGATTCTTTACATCTGAAACCTTCTATATTTCATACACCTTCGTCTCGTATCCCTGCAGCGTCTGGACCCCTTCCGCTTCACAGTCCGCGAGAAGATCCCGCACCGGCCGTTTCAGCGTGATCTGCACCGAAGCTTTTCCATAGTTCAGCACAAAGAGATACCGTGCGCCGTCCTTTTCACGGACAGCGATCTCGCAGCCTTCCGGCGCCTGAAGGATCTCCCCGTACGGATCGATCACCCCCAGTTTCTCCAGAAATACTTCCGCCGTCTTTTCCGTAAACGCTCCGCCGAAGTAATATGCCTGTCCTTTTCCGTAGGAATGACGGATCAGCGCCGGCGTTCCCGCGTAATAATTGGACGTGTAAACGCCAACGGTCTCCGCCCCTTCTTCCGGCGCCAGCAGATCGCTGAATACCGCCGCTTCCACCGTTGTTCCGTCCCAGTCGACCGTCACCTTGCCGCATTCCGCCGGAGAGATCATCGTATACTCCGGAATATCGGTTCCCGTCACTTCCTTCAGCATTCCCGGCAGCTTGTCCATGACACACTGTCCCCGTTCATCCTTGTAACCGCTGCGGCAGCCGACGACAAGCGTTCCGCCGTTCCGGACATATTCTTCCAGAAGCGCTTTCTTCTCTTCTGTCATGATCGTCGCATGGGGATAGAACAGCACCTGATAGCCCGCCAGCTCTTCCGACTCTTTTACGTGATCCAGATAGCAGTAATCGAAAGGCGTATGGGTCAGCTGGCAGGCCTCAAACAGGGCTTTCTGGCTGGCCTTTTCCACTCTGCTATGCCATACATCCAGCTGGGAATCGAAGATGTTGTCGTAATCTTTCAGGATCCCGACCCGTGCCTCATACCGTGCGCCCGCCACCGGCCGGATCTTCTGCAGTTTCTCATAAACAGAATGTACCTCCGCCAGCCGCCGGTTATCTCTCCCCGAGTAATCGAGAATGCCGTGCCAGTAAATCTCCGTTCCCATTGTCGCCGTTCTCCAGCGGAAATAACTGACATAATCGGCTCCGTGGGCAATACTCTGCATGGTCCACAGCGTCAGCTGTCCCGGCTCCGGCGTCGGAGCTTCCATGCGGGTATTCCAACCGTTGGCACCGGACTGCTGTTCCATGATCCCGAAGACTGGAGAGACCGCCCGGGTCTCCGCCAGGTTCCGGCTCCATTTCCTGTCTTTGACCGGATCTTCTTCCCGGTACGCGTCCAGACAGTAAGCAAAATTCGGGTAGGAATCATAGGTCATGAAATCAAGGCTCTCCTCCCGGAGACGATGGTTGTCCAGATTTCCGAACAGGCCATTGGTGGTGATGAAATCGCCCGGCTTGATATATCTTCTCAAAATATCGCTCTGCATCTTCGCAAACCGGCAGCAGCTGTCGGAGATGAACCGCAGATAGTCAAGAACCTCATGTGGATTGGTAGAATCACTACAGGTTGTTCTGGGAACATAGACTTCCTCCCAGGCAGTGTAGGTCTGATTCCAGAATACCGTTCCCCAGGCTTCGTTCAGCCGGTCCAGCGTTCCGTATTTCTTCTTCAGAAACTCACGGAACGCCAGCGTGTCGCTCTCTGAGTAAAATTCGCTCAGCTCGCAGTTCAGTTCATTATCGATCTGCCAGCCGATCACCGATCTGCGCCCGGCATAATGGGATGCCGCCTTCTCCACGATCCGCCGGCTCAGTTCCTGATAAACCGGAGAATTATAATTATAGTGGCGGCGTGCTCCATGGCGGTACAGAACACCGTCCTGGCGGGCATTAAGCACTTCCGGGTACTTCGTCGTCAACCATGCCGGAGGCGTTGCGGTCGGCGTTCCGAAAATCACCTGCATTCCCATCCGGTCCGTCAGATCCAGGAAACGGTCAAAAAAGCTGTAGTCAAACTCCCCTTCCCTGGGCTCGATCTTATTCCACGCGAACTCGGCAATGCGGACCGTTTGGATCCCGTTTTCCAGCATCCGCGTCAGATCCTCCTCCCATAGTTCCTCTTTCCAGTGCTCCGGATAATAACAGGTCCCCAGAGTGATACTTTCTCCATTCAAAATCTTCATGTAAAAATCCTCCTTTGTCACCCTTTTTTCCCATTATATAAATTCCATACCTTTCCGTCAAATACAGAATCTGTCGTCACGCAGCCATGTAACCGGTCTGCGCAGTAAATGCGCAGACCGGACTAAATTGTAATAATCCATAGCAAAAATGCCAGATTTTTATTGTGTAATGCCATGTAATACGTTACAATAGTAACGCATTTTTACTGAAGGAGGACATATCTATGTCATTGAAAAACAAACAGGGGAGAAACGCTCCGGGGAAAAAAGATTTCACGAAGCTGAAAACACCCCACACGTATGCGATCATCTTTTTCGTAGTGGTCATCTGCTGGATTCTGACCTTTCTGATTCCGGCGGGAAAATTCAGCACCCATACGATTGAGTATACGGACGCCAACGGAGAAACCGCCACAAGGACAGTTCTGATGGCAGACACTTTCCGCTACAGCTATGCACTGGACACAGACTTTGTGGCGGACGCACTTTCTGACATCCGCCAGGACGAGGCTCTGATGGAAGAACTGGAAGTGGACCCCGACGCACTTTCAGCGCTGCTTAAGACAGATCCCTCCGCCTGGACCCAGGAAGATCTCGACGCCGTAGGCCTGAGTGACGACGAAATGTATTCCATGTACGGCGAGGAATTCTACGATACCGGCAAAAAGCTTCACAAAACCGCGAAGATCTGGGGAACCGAGGACTTCGGCGGTTTCGGTTTTCTGAATTACGTCTTTGAAGGGCTGGTGACCGGCGACCGTTCCGGATCCGCGGTCGGTATCTGCGCGCTGATCCTGGTGGTCGGCGGCGCCTTCGGTATTATCATGAAAACCGGCGCCATCGACGCCGGGATCTACGCCTTCATCAAAAGCACCCGGGGACTGGAGCGTCTGGCTCTGCCGCTGCTCTTCTTCCTGTTTTCTCTGGGCGGCGCCACCTTCGGGATGGCAGAGGAATGTATTCCCTTCGCCATGATCATGGTACCCTTTGTCATCGCTCTGGGCTACGACTCGATCGTGGCGGTCACAGTGACTTACGTGGCCTCCCAGGTAGGAAACGCAGTCTCCTGGATGAGTCCTTTCTCTGTGGCGGTCGCGCAGGGAATCGCAGGCGTTCCGGTCCTTTCCGGAGCCACATTCCGCCTTGTGATGTGGGCGGTCGTGACACTGGCTTCCGCATGTTTTATGATGGCATACGCGGAGCGCGTGCGCAAAAACCCGCAGCACTCAGTCGTATATGAAGGAGACGCCTACTTCCGTGACCGCCTGAATTCTGTCACCGAGGAAGAACGGGAATTCAATCTGGGACACAAGCTGATCCTCCTGGAAATGCTGGCTGTCCTGATCTGGATCATCTGGGGCGTCACACAGAAAGGATTTTATATCCCCGAGATTGCTTCCCAGTTCTTCGTCATGGGCTTCGCGGCGGGCGTCATCGCCATCATCTTCCATCTGAACGGAATGACCATCAACGGAATGGCTTCCGCTTTCCAGGGCGGCGTAGCCGACCTGGCGGGAACAGCGATTGTCGTCGGTATGGCAAAGGGAATCCTCCTGGTCCTCGGAGGTTCCGACGCAGACGTTCCTTCAACGCTGAACACCATTCTGTACGCGATCGGCACCGTTCTGGAAGGCGTCCCGGCATTTATCGGCGCATGGGCGATGTACATCTTCCAGAGTCTGTTTAACCTGGTCGTGACGTCCAATTCCGGACAGGCCGCCCTGACCATGCCGATCATGGCTCCCCTCTCCGACCTAGTAGGCGTGCCGCGCCAGATCGCCGTCCTTGCCTTCCAGCTGGGCGCGGGTTTTGTGGACGCATTTACCCCGGTATCCGCCAGCCTGATCGGTGTGCTCGGCGTTGCCCGGATCGAGTGGGGCAAATGGGCAAAGTTCCAGATCAAAATGCAGGCATTTTTCTTCCTGATGGGAACGATCATCATCGCCATCGCTGTAGCGATAAATCTCCAATAAAACAGTCCTACAGATACGGTCTGTACATCCCGGTGCAGACCGTATGACATTCAAACCCCCGCAGCAGGCTGCGGGATACCCGATCAGCAACACAACAGAGAAAGAAAGGACGGAAAAAGCAATGGTAACACTGATCAGAAACGCCGCTGTCTACCAGCCCGAATATGCCGGAGTAAAGGACATCCTCCTGCTCGGCGGGAAAATTGCAGCGGTCGGCGAACACCTGAAGGCCGATTTTGGCGGTCAGGTATCCGTAGAAGAAATCCAGGCGGACGGTATGGCTGCCGTCCCCGGTTTTATCGACAGCCACGAACATATCCTGGGCGGCGGCGGAGAAGGCGGATTTCACACAAGAACGCCGGAAGCCACTCTGAAGGATCTGATCCTCAACGGAATCACCACCGTCGTGGGCTGCATCGGCACCGACGGCGTCGGGCGGGACATGACCGCCCTGCTGGCCAAGGCCCATGGTCTGGAAAATGAAGGGATCACCACCTACGCCTACACCGGCTCCTATCAGGTTCCGGTTCACACTCTGACCGGCAGTCTGATGAAGGACATCATGATGCTGGACAAAGTCATCGGTGTCGGGGAGATCGCGATCTCCGACCACCGCTCCTCCCAGCCCACCTTTGAGGAGTTCGCCCGGCTCACGGCAGACGCCCGCGTGGCGGGAATGCTCTCGGGAAAAGCTGGCATCGTAAACGTTCATCTGGGCGACAGTCCGCGAAACATTGACCTGATCCGGAGAGTCGTCCATGAAACGGAAATCCCGGCCTCGCAGTTTCTCCCCACCCACGTCAACCGCAACGCCGCCTTGTTCGACGCCTGCCTGGAATTTGCCGCAGAGGGCGGAACCATCGACTTCACCGGCAACGAGGACATCGACTACTGGGAGACGATCAGCGATGAGGTCCGTGTGTGCAAAGGAATCCGGCGCCTCCTGGACAAAGGGATCTCCAGTGACCGCTTTACCATCTCTTCCGACGGCCAGGGAAGCCTCCCGGTCTTTAACTCCAAAGGAGAATATCAGGGCATCGGGATCGGAAAAGCATCCTGTCTGCTGAAAGAGCTCCGAGAATGCGTGCAGAAGGAAAATATCCCTCTGGAGATCGCCGTCAAGGGAATCACCTCAAACCCTGCTTCCGTTCTGAAACTGACCGGCAAGGGCCGCATTCTCCCCGGCTTCGACGCGGATCTGTGCCTGCTGGACCGGGAGACTCTGGATCTGAATACTGTCATCGCGAAAGGCCAGTGTATGGTGAGAGGCAGAAAACAGCAGGTATTCGGAACCTTCGAGAGAGACTGAAAATAAAAACTTTCCTGCAGAGCAAAACAGCTGCACCTGACAGGATCCCGGCGCGGACGCTATGATCCGCCGCGGAGATCCTGCACCAGTGCAGCTGTTTTTTTTCGAATTTTGGGCTTTCGTTTTTTACCGGTAGAGATACATTTCCCTGCGTCTGCTCAGCTTGCTGAAACGGCAGTAGTAGATAATAAAAGCGATCGACGACAGCACCCAGGAAAGCGGGTAACAGAACGCAGCGCCGATGATCGTCGGCATATAGGGAAGGCCGAACGTGATCCAGAGCACCCGGACACTGCAAATGCCCACGCCGGCGATCAGCATCGGCATCCAGGCGTCCCCCACGCCGCGCAGCGCTCCGGAAAAGATCTCGATCACAATATACGTCAGGAACGTCGGCACCATAAAGTGCAGCAGCCGGCTCCCGATCTCACGGACCGCCGCATCCGAGGTGAACAATGACATCAACAGGTCGCCGCCCAGAAGCAGCACCACATCCATGATCAGCGTCATGATCACCGCAAGCACCATACATACGCGGACGCCCTGATGAACACGCTCCGTCTTTCCGGCTCCGTAATTCTGACCGATAAAGGTCGTCGCGGAAATCCCCAGAGCCGTCACCATCATCCAGAACAGACCGTCCACCTTTCCGTATGCCGCCCAGGCCGCAACATTGTCTGTTCCCAGTCCATTGACGCCCGCCTGCACGATCACGTTCGAGATCGAGTACATCGCCGATTCCAGCCCCGCCGGAAAGCCGATCCGGATAATCCGCTTCAGCATGATTCCGTCGATCCTCAGCTTTCTCCATTCCAGCCGGTACATATCATCCGTTTTCATCAGAGTCCGGAGCACCAGGACCGCACTGAGCAGCTGAGACAGGATCGTCGCGATGCCGGCTCCCGCAACACCCATGTGAAATCCGGCCACAAACAAGACGTCGAGAATGATGTTGGCAAAACAGCAAATGATCAGATAATACAACGGTCTGCGGGAATCTCCGACCGCCCTCAGAATACCGGCTCCCATATTGTAAAGCAGGTTCGGCACGGTTCCGAGAAAATAAATCCGGATGTACAGCACCGCATAATCGATGACATCCTCCGGCGTCTGCATCAGCGCCAGCATCGGCCGGGAAAGTGTGATCCCCACCACCATCAGTCCGACACCGGCCGCAATGGAAAACGCCACAGAAGTATGCACCGCCCAGTGTACCTTGTCAGCTTTCTTTCCGCCGTAAAACTGCGCGATGATAACAGTCGCACCGCTGGCCAGTCCCGTAAAAAAGCCGATCAGCAGATTGATCAGCGTTCCGGTGGTTCCTCCCACCGCCGCCAACGCCTGTTTTCCCACGAAGTGGCCGACGATCATCGCATCAGCCGTGTTATAGAGCTGCTGAAAAAAAGTTCCGAACAGAATCGGAAAGAAAAAGATCAGCAGCTGTTTCCAGATCACACCTTCCGTGATCTGGTTTGTTTTCTGATTTTCCCCCTCGTTTCTCTTTACTTTCGTCTTCTCACTCATCACTTCACCTATCTGTTTACTTTCCGTTTCTTTTGCACCATATCTTTGGTAACAGTTCAGCCAGCTGAACTGTTACGGCATCCAGCCATTGAGAATCGCTTCGCGATGGGCTGGATGCCCACAGGCACTATGTTTTCACACGGTCTGCGCAGTAAATGCGCAGACCTGGCTGAACTATAACTATCTTTGATCTCAGGAGAACTCTATCTCCCGCACAGATCAGAGGAAGATCCCGGCAGCCGCTCAGACAGCGGGACGGTTACCTGTCTTTCAGAAACTCTGCCAGGAATTCTGTCAGGCGTTCCATCTCCTCTCTGGTCCCAATAGAAATCCTGAGATAATTGTCGATTCTCGGTTTGTCAAAATACCGCACATAAATGTGTGCATCGCGCAGCGCCTCGAACAATTTTCTCGCCGGAACCCGGGGATGGGACGCAAAAATAAAATTCGCTTTGGAATCATCGAAGACAAATCCCAATGCCCGGAGCTGTTCCTTCATCCACTCTCTCGTACTGATCACATCTCGCACCGTCTTCTGAAAATATTCTTCATCCTCCACTGCAGCTGTCCCCGCAGCGATCACCGCCTGGCTCATGGTGTAAGAATTAAACGAGTATTTCACATCGTTCAGACAGGAGATCAGTGGTTCGCTGCCGATGGCAAATCCGATGCGCATTCCGGCCAGAGAGCGGGACTTGGAGAAGGTCTGCACCACCAGAAGATTGTCATACTTTTCCACCAACGGAAGCGCCGACTTTGCTCCGAAATCCACATACGCCTCATCCACGATCACGACAACGTCAGGATTTTCCCGGACAATCCGCTCCACCGCGTCCGGCTCCAGTTCAAGACCCGTCGGTGCGTTCGGGTTCGGAAAGATCACTCCTCCGTTCGGATGATCCGCCGAAAAATACTGCTCCGGGCAGATCTGAAAACGATCGTTGAGCGGGATCTGCTCATAGGGGATCCGGAACAGTTCCGCCCAGACGTCGTAAAAGGAATACGTAATATCAGGAAACAGTACCGGCTTCTCCGAATTAAAAAACGTCAGGAAAGCCATCGCCAGTACGTCATCCGAACCGACGCCGACAAATACCTGTTCCGGCTTCACGCTATACCGGCGCGCCAGCGCCCCGACCAGCTCCGACGCCGTCGGGTCCGGGTATTTTTTCAGATTCTCCGCCCTCAGCTGCTCCAGCGCCCTCTTGACGCCCGGCGCAGGCGGATACGGATTCTCATTAGTATTCAGTTTTATCACATTCTCTTCCCTCGGCTGCTCCCCCGGTACATAAGGCACAACCTTACGGACATTTTTTTCCCAGCTTCTCATGGCTTTCCTCCTTAAACTTTTTTCGCCTGTTTATCCCCTCTTCCTCCAGGTGGACGGAGAGAACAGGATCAGCATCGGAAACAGTTCCAGTCTTCCAGCCAGCATGTCAAAGGTCAGCACAATCTTTGACAGCGGACTGTATTCGGAAAAGTTCCCCATCGGCCCTACCTTGTCCATACCCGGACCGATATTATTGAACGTCGTCGCCACTGCAGAAAAGTTTGTCTCCAGCGAAAACTCATCGATGCTGACCAGCAGCAGCGAAAACGCAAAGATCGTCATATACACGGCCAGGAACACATTGATCGAACGCAGCACTTCATGTTCCACCGGGCGTTTGTCAAAGTGGATCTGTTTGACACTTCTCGGGTGGACAATGGACATCAGCTCTTTCTTTACCGTTTTCAACAGGATCAGGACTCTGGACACCTTGATACCGCCGCCGGTGGATCCCGCACAGGCTCCGATAAACATCAAAAGCAGCAGGATCGTCTTGGAAAATTCCGGCCACAGATTAAAATCCGTCGTCGCGTATCCTGTGGTCGTGATGATCGATCCGACCTGGAACGCCGCGTGGCGCACCGTCTCTCCCAGACTGGGATACGTCCCGTAAATATCCACGGTGATTGCTGCGACCGCCACCAGGATGATCAGAAAATAAGCGCGCACTTCCTGGGAAAGCGCTGCTGCTTTGAATTTGCGGCATAAGATCAGATAATAAAAATTGAAATTAACGCCGAACAGGATCATTCCTATCGTAAGAATCCACTGCTGCGCCGCCGTGTAGGTCGCGCACCCGCTGTTCAGGATTGAAAAACCGCCGGTCCCTGCCGCGCCGAACGACAACGTCAGCGACTCAAACAGCGTCATCCCGCTGATCAGCAGCGAAAGGATCAGAACGATCGTCATCACTATGTAAATCTGATACAGGATTTTAGCCGTTCCCCGCACCCTCGGCACAAATTTCGAGACAGACGGTCCCGGGCTTTCCGCCTTCATCAGGTTCATCACAGAGCCGCCCTTCATCGGCAGGATCGCCAGAATAAACACCAGCACACCCATGCCGCCGATCCAGTGGGAGAAACTCCTCCAGAACAGACTAGTACACCGTTCGAAAATTAACTGGACTTTTTAATCGGCAATGTATCAACAATAACCTCTTCAGATACATCTATGTCATCAAGATTATATTTCCAGTGAAATATTACCGGTTCCTCATTGACCTCAT
>DXEK01000039.1 GCA_019115005.1 Candidatus Fusicatenibacter merdavium
TCGTGCTTTGCACAATTCCCTGAGAGGACATTTTTCACATAATGGAACTCCGTTCGGTACACAAACCAGAGCGCCCAGCTCCATCAGCGCCTGATTAAACGCCCCGGACCTTCCGGCAGGCATGATCGCAAGAAGTTCTTTTTCCACACGGGTGCGCACTGACTGTTTCATAATGTCGCCGTCATCCATCCGGATCCTGGCGAGAACACGGAGCACATTTCCGTCCACCGCGGGCACCGGTATCTCATAGGCGATCGACGCAATCGCTCCCGCCGTGTAACTGCCAATGCCGGGCAGCGACAGAAGCGCCCGGAAATCCGCGGGAAGGATTCCTCCATACTGTTCACACAGGATCTGCGCCGCCTTCTGCATATTTTTCACCCGGTTGTAATACCCGAGTCCTTCCCAAAGTTTCAGCAGCTTCTCCTGGGGACATTCCGCCAGATCTTTTACCGTCGGCAGTTCCCGCAGGAACCTTTCAAAATACGGTTTTACCGCTTCCACTCTCGTCTGCTGAAGCATGATCTCCGACACCCAGATTTCGTAGGGATCCCGTTTCTCCCTCCAGGGAAGTTTTCTGTGATTCTTCTCATACCATATAAGTAATGGCTCAATGATATTTTCAAGCATATAGATTCTCCTTTGTATATTCTGCCACATTTTCAGCAAAAATGCAAAATAAACATTGCTTTTCTTTGTAAATTTGATTAAAATTAAGAGACCAAATAAGAAAGCAGAGGAAGAAGAACGTGATTGACAGTATAATCTTCGATGTGGACGGTACTTTATGGGATTCCACCGACACTGTGGCCCGTGCATGGAACCGTATTCTGGAACAAGAAACCGATCTGGAGCCGCCACTCACCGGCGACACTCTGAAAGGTCTGTTCGGCCGTCTGCTCCCGGACATTGCCGCAGTGATTTTCGAGAAATACCCGAAGGAGCGTCAGCTGGAACTGATCGATCTGTGCTGCGCCGAAGAACACCGAGAACTCCTGGCACATCCCGCCCCTGTTTACGATACTCTGGAAGAGACTCTCAGACTCCTGTCCGAGCGATACCCTCTTTATATCGTCAGCAACTGTCAGGCAGGTTACATTGAAGTATTTCTGGAAGCGACCGGACTCGGCAGCTATTTCCGTGATCATCTGTGCCCCGGAGACACGGGACACGCAAAAGCAGAAAATATCCGCGCGATCATGAAACGCCATAACCTGCGCTCCCCTGTATATGTCGGAGATACCGCCGGCGATCAGAATGCCTGCCGCAGCGCAGGGGTTCCCTTCGTTTTCGCCGCCTATGGCTTTGGCTCTGCCGATGCTCCGGAATATACGATCCAAAAGCCTCTGGATCTCACCCGCATCTTCTGATCAGGAGTATGACTGTTTAGTTATAAATATATAAAAAATGTATAACCGGAACTTCTCAGTTTTCACACAAAACAAGGGCATGTCACAGACGGGATCTTACTCCCGCATGGGACATGCCCTTGTTTCACTTTTACGATTCTGCCGCCGACTCCGTCTGCACGGATTCCGGAGCAGCAGACTCCGGCGCCTGCGTCGGCGTTTCTGTCGGAGTTTCCGTTGGTGTCTCGGTCGGCTCAGGCGTCGACGGTGTCTCCGTCGGTTCCGGTGTTGTCGGTGTCTCCGTCGGTTCCGGCGTCACCGGAGTTTCTGTCGGCTCAGGTGTTGCCGGGGCCTGTGTCGGTTCCGGCGTCGACGGTGTCTGCGTCGGTTTAGGCGTCGACGGTGTCTGCGTCGGTCTAGGCGTCGCTGTCGGATCCGTCACAGTCGCGCTTGAAGGCATATTCTGGGCGGCACGCTCCGCGGAATCGTCTCTCACAGAATAGTCCTCCGAATAATATACGATGACCGGCGTTCCCACATCGATATTATTGTAAATGGTCTTTGCCACGTTGTACGGAAGATTAACACATCCATGAGAACCGCTGTTTTTATAAATCGTTCCGCCGAAACTGCTTCTCCACGTCGCATCATGCAGACCGATGCCACCGTTAAACGGCATCCAGAAAGTCACATCCGACTCCCACTCATAACTTCCATCCGCCAGTTTCGGTCCTCTCAGCGTTTTCGGACTGGTCTTGGAAACAAGCGTGAAAATGCCGGCAGGCGTATAACGGCTTTTCACCATCTTACCGGTCACGCAATCACTGTCCACGATCCTCGTGCCATCCTTATAAAACCAGATATGCTGGCGGCTGATATCAACCTCTACATATGTATTTCCAAATCCGTTGTTTTCCGAAGAAAACTCTGTGCTGGAATAGACGGGTTCTCTCGTCGTTGTCAGGTGCTGTGCGATATCCTGGCTGAGCTGCGCAACTTCCTGCTCCTGGTCGATCTTCCATCCATAATCCGACTGGGTAACCTTTACACCGCCCTCAATTCCGGTAGCCGGAAATGTCTGCTCTTTGCCGTAGGTATCTACCTCCGCTGCAAGATTGGCCACGTATTCCGTCAATTTCTGATTCCACAGTTCTTCATCCTGTGAATAATTTCCCTCTTTATCCACCGACAGCCAGTCTTTTAATGTATTCCCATCCAGCACCTTCGTCTGATCGTCGGGCAGCTGATACGTGATACTCGCACTGACCAGCTCGTTCAGCTGATCTGCCTGAGTTTCCAGGCCTTCCTCATTTGCCGCCGCAGATTCACTGTAGACTCCTGCCTCGTCCATATCCAGTTCCACAACTCCCTGTGTCACTGCCTGAGCGATCGCCTCTTTTGCCTTTTCCACATCAAGCTGCGTTCCCTGGCTGGCCTCAGTTACCACAAATTTCCCGTCCTGAAACTCGATTTTAGCGTCTGACGGAGCCACCATCTGATCCGCCTGAAACTGCTGAAACTGACTGACCTGCGCCTCCAGCTTGTCCATGTCATACTGCATCTGCACGGAGACCTCATGCTTTTTATCTTTGGAATTTTCTGTCAGCCATGCAAAAGCATTCTGCTGTTCCAACAGCGCCTGCACACTGCCGTCAGGCTGATAACGGTAATCAATAGAACTTCCCAGGATCTCCTGATTCCCATTTCGGAAATGGATCTCAAGCGCATAGCTTCCGGCATCTTGCTCGATCTTTTTTTCCACCTGATCCGCGGTCATACCTCCGCAATCCATTCCGTTGATCGTCGTTCCATCGAAGAAATGACTGGTAAAATAAAAGGTTCTGTAACCGTAAAACCCGATCAAGAGAACAAGTACGAGCGCCGCAGCGATCCCGAAAATAAGAAGTCCCTTCTTCTTTCCTTTTCGGGAAATATCTTCTGTGTCATCGTCCTCGTACGTATCTTCCTCATCGTATTCATCGTCGTCCTCGTACTCCTCTTCCCCATCGTCCTCCTTATCAGCTTTCTCCTCAGTGTCATCTGCATTTCTGTCATAAGCGTTTCTGGGGATATTTCCCATCGTCTCTCTTACAAGTTTCTGAACCGCTTCATCCACCTGATCCTCAACGCTTGTGTCTTTTTCCACTTCCGCATCGGGATCTTCGAATTCCAGTTCCTCCCACTCCTGCTTGTGATCATCATCAAATTTCATTTTCATACTCCTCTTACACTTCACACCTTGGCTGCACGATAAAGTATAACACAAATTTCAAAAATAAGCTGCCTAAAATACAGTTTTGTGGAAACTTCAGAATTTCGTCAGCTTTTCTTAATGCTTTTAGGCATAATGACACGCTGCACGATATCAGCCAGAAAAATTCCGACGGCGATTGCTCCCGCGATCTGCAGCGTCTGCATAATATAATAATTCACCAACTGCTGATTCCCCTGCACCGCATTGTAGGCAATCTCATACATGCCGGCCCCCGGAACCATCGGAAAGATTCCCGGGATCAGAAACATCGTCACCGGGGCACGGAAAAATCTTGCAAGTACCTGTGCAAGTACCGCCGCAGTAAGCGCGGCCAGAAAATTCAGCGTCACCACCGCATCCGTAAAAGAACCGGCGGCAAGATATACTCCCCACGCCGCTGTGCCTACCAGAGCCGAGCAGACCCAATGTCTTCTGGGGATATTCAGCAGAACACAGAATCCCAGCGTACTGGAAAAAGCGCCGATCAACTGTAAAATGATTCCAACCATAATCACCCTCTCCTCTATATCAACTGAAACAACGCCATGGAAATACCCACGCCGATACCGATCGCTGCAGCCGTCACAAACGCCTCAAGCATACGGGCAGCACCGGAGATATAATCTCCATGCAGTGTATCATAAACCGCGTTGGTGATCGCCACACCGGGTACCAGCGGCATGATAGAACCGATGATGATCGAATGAAGTTCATAATTTCCCGGCAGCATTCTGGTACAGAGAATCGCGGTCACGCCGATCAGAAATGCGCCGATCGCATTGACAAGAAACACATGCAGTCCGACTTTTCTGCACCCCCAGACACCGAGACCGCTGATCAGCCCTGCAATGGCAGCCACCGCCGCATCGGAAACAGCCGCACCGAGCATCAGCGTGAAACCTGCCGTCAGGATCATATAACCGGGCAAATGCGCCTTCCTGTCTCCCGGCTCCCGATAAATCTTTTTGACCGCACGGAACATCTCCTCCACCGTCAGATCTCCGCAGCAGAAATTTCTGGAAATCTGGTTGATCTGATCCACCCGTTCCAGATTCATGGAACGGGTTTCAATTCTGCGCACAACAGTCAGTGAATCCATCGAAGGATCGTCCAGCGTAACTGTAAAACCTGTCGTCATCGCAAAAACCTGCGCCGTTTTCAATTTCGACATTCTCAGCATCCGCAGCATGGTATCTTCCACTCTCCAGGTCTCGGCACCGCTTCTCAACATGATCTCTCCGGCCATGACTACGGAATCCAGCAGCAATTTATAATCCATATTTCTTTCCGCCCTTATTTCTGATTTTTCTATAACATAGTTGCCCGACAAATGGGTATGAGACGCGAATCGCTCCGCATCTCATGCTCCCGCAATCCTGAAAATATTCGAAATCCGCCCGCTCGGGATGCTCATCTAAAGAAAGATATCGAAATTAACTCTCCGGTAAAAGGCGTCCCGGATCTGATCAAAGTTTTCCGGTTCCTGTCCGAGGATCCACATCAGTTTTGTGAGCACAGCTTCCAGATTCATCTCCCGGGCCTCAAGAATCTGAAACTCGTCTTTGATCCTCCTGCCGACCTCATAGATTCCCAGATTGCTTCCCTCGTAGGTCACCTGTGTCGTCATGACCACAGCTTTTCTGCTGTTTTCATACCGCTTCATCAGACGGCTGAACTCATCCAACAAACTGTCCGGTATCCCGCCGGTTCCGAAACTCTCCACGATGATCCCGTCATACCTCTGAAAAATATCTCCCAATACGGCAGGCTCAATTCCGGGCGTCAGTTTCAGCAGAAATACTTTCGGATTCCATTTATGGAAAAAACGCACCTGCTCTGTGTAAACCTCCGGCTCAATATAACGCACAAGGCGCTCTCCTCGCATCACGGCAAGCTGGGGATAATTAATACTGGAAAAGGCATCGTAACTCATACTCCGGGTCTTTTTTGCCCTGGTCCCTGCGATGATCTTACCGCCAAACACCAGACTGACCCCGTTGGACCTGTCATCCATCGCATAAATGATACTATCTCTCAGATTCATACTCGCATCGGTGATCTCCATCTCCAGCGGCCGCTGGGAACCGGTAAGCACGATCGGCTTTGGAGAATTCTGGATCAGATAGGAAAGCGCAGCCGCTGTGTATGCCATCGTATCCGTTCCGTGTAGAATGACAAAACCGTCATAGTTCCCATAGTTTTCCTCAATGGCAGCCGCGAGTTTCAGCCACTCCCTGTATGTCATATTCGTACTGTCCAGACTGAACAGATTTAATGCTTCCAGGTCGCATCTCCGGCTGATGGACGGCAGATATTTCATAAGATCCTCCGCCGACAAAAGCGGCACAAGTCCTCTCTCTGTATTATGGGAAGCAATGGTCCCTCCCGTCGTCAGCAAAAGTATTTTCTTTTTTCCGTTCATTTTTCCTCCTCCTGGTGCACTTTCTGTGTCGTCAAGGCAGCTTTGAAAGTAAACTTCCAAACGTATTCCTTTTACAATCTCTTTCTATAATTTGCCTTAATAACTATAACCGACAATATCTTCGCTGTCAATTCTCACAGGCACGTCCATTCTCTCTTAAGGTCCGTATTTTTTCTTTTTCTTCTTTTGATACACGCCGCGATTCAAGGATTTTCTGCAAAGACTTTTTCCAGGTCTCCTCATCCAGCGAACAGGTCTCCAGCCAGGAAAACACTTCCTGCGGATATCTGACGTAACAGACCGAGACGGTCCACGCCACCGCCATCCGTACATAATATTCTTCCGTATCGACCTGCTCCATCAGATCAAGGACTTTTTTTCGATACTCGTCATTCACAAAATACTGCAGCATCATGACCACTGCAAAGCGAACCGTATATGTCTTCTCAGAATCCAGACATTCCAGTAAAAAGTCCCACATTTTTTCCGGATATTTTTTTGTGATCTTCAAGCCTGCGCAAAAGCTGTCACAGACAGACCAACAGTCTATATCCGGCAGGAATCCGCTGATTCGCGGAAGTGCTTCCTCAAAAGTACCTCCCACGCACCCGATCACCATTCCCCGCAGCATGATCTCCTCAAAAGTTTTCCCCGGCTCTTCCTCGAGATATTCTTGTCCATTATCCTTTGCGATCACCGCCGCCATTTTTCGCAGTTTGGGAAGCCGTACCCCGAGAATCCTGTCCTTTGAAACTCCCGGCAGCAAAGAAGAAGAAAATTCTCTGTAATCTTCCTCCGCTTCTTTTTCCAACCATATCAAAACCTGCTCTCCAGTCATTTTGTCTCCTTTTTTCTACGATCTCTTATCCTTTTGCAGTCGAAAAACCTGCGGCTGCATTTTTTAGCCCTCGCTGCAGGCCAGCACTTCCTTTCGGTCGGCACCGACCATGTAGCACGGTCAAATAGTAACGTTCAATGGCTTCGCCCTCTGCTCAGAGCCATCACCATTATATCAGACAAGCTGCAAAATGCCATTGAAAAAAAAGTAAAATCTTATATAATGAAACTAATTAATGGAACAAAGGGGGGATTTTTCAAATGAAAAAATCGTATGAAATCGACATGTGCAACGGACCTCTCCTGGGCAAACTGCTGATCTTTGCACTGCCGCTGATGCTCTCAGGCATTCTGCAGTTGTTTTTTAATGCGGCAGACATCATTGTAGTAGGGCGGTTCACCGGAAGCCATGCACTTGCAGCTGTCGGTTCCACATCTTCACTGATCAACCTTCTGGTCAATCTGTTCATCGGCTTTTCCATCGGCGCCAACGTCCTTACCGCCCAGTACTACGGTGCAAAAGATCAGAAAAACATTCATCAGACCGTACATACCTCGATCCTGGTAAGTATTCTGGGCGGATTTCTTCTGGTCGTCATCGGACTTCTCCTGGCCCGCCCGCTGCTGGAATTGATGGCTACACCGGATGATGTACTCGATCAGGCGACACTCTATATGCAGATTTACTTCTGCGGTATGCCAGCCACCATGCTCTACAACTTCGGGGCTGCGATCCTCCGTGCGATCGGGGATACCCGCAGACCCCTGTATTTCCTGTTCACCGCCGGCGTTCTGAATATTTTTCTGAACCTGTTTTTTGTGATCGTTTTTCATATGGGAGTGGCAGGCGTGGCTCTTGCAACTATTATTTCTCAGGCGCTTTCCGCATTCCTGGTCGTCCGTTGTCTGACCAGACTGGATGGACTCTGCCGCCTGCATCTGAGACAGCTGAAAATCTATCCGGAAAAGCTTGTGCGGATCATACAGATCGGACTCCCGGCCGGACTTCAGGGCGCTGTATTTTCGATCTCCAACGTGCTGATCCAGTCCTCGGTAAACTCCTTCGGATCTATCGCGATGGCAGGTAATACGGCAGCCTCCAATCTGGAGGGGTTTGTCTATACATCCATGAACGCGGTTTACCAGACTGCTCTCAGTTTCACCAGCCAGAATATGGGTGCCGGAAACTATAAACGGATCGGCATGATCCTCCGCCGCTGTGTAGCGCTTGTGACGGTCATCGGACTTGCACTCGGCGGACTTGTGGTTCTCTTTCATCAGCCCCTTCTCGGCATTTACTCCACAGATCCGGAAGTCATTTCCTACGGCACGATCCGGCTGTTCATCATCTGTCTTCCCTATTTTCTCTGCGGAATCATGGATACGCTCGTCGGTATGCTTCGCGGAATGAATTATTCCATTCTGCCGATGATCGCCTCTATCGTCGGAGTCTGCGGTCTGCGTATCGTATGGATTTTCACCGTCTTCCGCTGGAACCACAGTCTTTATACACTTTATATCTCCTACCCGATCACATGGGCGGTCACTGCCTGTGTTCATTTGTGCTGTTACCTGTGGGTGCGAAAGAGAATGGCAGCAAGAGGCGCCGTGTGACCAGCCGTTACCTTTAATTCTGCTATTTGCAAAAAGATTGCGAAAACAATTTTCAAACACTCTGTCATATCAAAAAACTCCCGGAGTATAGATTCTTTTATACTCCGGGAGTTTTTTACAAGAATACAACCATAAGGTTTTATTCTGAATGGCTGTATCTTTTCGTTCATGATTTTTTCAATATATCAGCAAGGTCAACAAACAAAAGCCTTGAAAACAGCGATTTCACACCATTTCCAAGGCTTTTCGATAACAGGGGATGAGAGAATCGAACTCCCGCTAAAAGTTTTGGAGACTTCTGTCATACCATTTGACCAATCCCCTGTATGAAGTATACCCATTGATATACCTTCAAAACCGCATACACTTGGTACATCCAGTATCATAACACATTTTCTTCCAGAACACAAGACCTGACAGATCCTTTTCTCTCTGCCTTCTGGTCAAGCCCTCGACCGATTAGTAACAGT
>DXEK01000040.1 GCA_019115005.1 Candidatus Fusicatenibacter merdavium
TATCCATACCCTACGATCGATAAGATCGGCGACCGGAAAGTAGACAAAACCTATACGGCGGTTTATCTGGAAAATGAATATCTGAAGGTGATGATCCTTCCGGAACTGGGCGGGAGGATCCAGCGGGCGTATGACAAGACAAACGATTACGATTTTGTCTATTACAATCATGTGATCAAACCGGCCCTTGTAGGGCTGCTGGGTCCGTGGATCTCCGGCGGAATTGAATTCAACTGGCCGCAGCATCACCGGCCGACCACATATCTTCCGGTGGACTATACGATCCTGGAAAATAAGGATGGAAGTAAATCTGTGGTCACCCATGATGTGGATCAGATGTACGGAACCGGCGAGCTTACGAAGATCACTTTATATCCGGGAAAAGCTTATATCGAGATCACCGGCCAGCTCTATAACAGGACGGCGCTGCCCCAGACATTTCTCTGGTGGGCGAACCCTGCGGTGCCGGTCAATGAAAATACACAGTCGATCTTCCCGCCGGACGTCCATGCGGTTATGGATCATGGTAAGAGAGATGTGTCGAGATTTCCGATCGCGACCGGCGTCTATTATAAAAAGGATTACAGCGAGGGCGTGGATATCTCCCGCTATAAGAACATTCCTGTTCCCACGTCCTATATGACGGAAAAGTCAAAGTATGATTTTGTCGGCGGTTATGATTACGGGAAAGAGGCCGGAATCCTGCATGTGGCGGATCACCATATTTCTCCGGGGAAGAAGCAGTGGACCTGGGGATGCGGTGATTTCGGAAAAGCATGGGACAGAAATCTTACGGATGAGGACGGCCCGTATGTGGAACTGATGACCGGCGTCTATACGGACAACCAGCCGGATTTCACATGGCTGCAGCCGTTCGAGGAAAAGGTGTTCCGCCAGTATTTTATGCCGTACAAAGCAGTGGGACAGGTGAAGAATGCGACGAAGGATGCTGCCGTGCATCTGTCCTGCAGCGGCGGAACCGTCAAGGTTGTCGTCTACGCTCCGGGTGTCTTTGAGCATGCACAGATCCTTCTGACAGACGCCAGACAGGTGCTCCTGAACCGGAACGTCCGTCTGTCGCCGGTGGAAGTGTTCCGGGCGGAAATTCCCTGGGACGGAAAGCGCGAGGAAGAACTCCGGATCCGGGTCATGAACGGGGACGTCTGCCTGGTGGAGTACCGGCCGGAGCCGGAAGAGATCCCGAAGATCCCGGAGCCGGCGAAGGCTGCGGAGGAACCGGCGAAGATCATGACCAACGAGGAACTGTTTTTGACCGGACAGCATATCGAGCAGTACCGCCACGCGACATTTCTTCCGGATCCCTATTATCTGGAAGGGCTGAAGCGTGATCCCGGGGATATCCGGATCAATCAGGCCTACGGCCAGCTTTTGCTCCGCAGAGGCTGCGTGAAAGAGGCGGAGCCGTATTTCCGGAAAGCAATCGAGCGGCTGACCATGAGAAATCCCAATCCCTATGACAGCGAGAGCTACTATCTCCTGGGGGTGGATCTGTTTCTGCAGGAGCGGTTGGAGGAAGCATACGACGCCTTTTACAAAGCAACCTGGAGCAGTGGGCAGCAGGAGATGGCCTTTTATTACCTTGCCGCCATCGACGCACACCGGGGTCGTCTGGAGCAGGCGTTGGAACATGTGGAGCGCGGGCTCGTGAAAAATCTTCACAACGTGAAGGCGCGTGGTTTGAAAGCATATCTGCTCCGCAGAATGGGAAGAACTGGCGACGCTCTGGAGTGGACGGAGAAGAATCTGGAACTGGATCCCTTTGATTTTGTGTCCGCCAACGAGCAGATCCTTCTGGCGGCGGAATGGAACGGACCGCGGAACGGTCTCCGGGATCCGGAAACGCTGCGAATAGAACTCGACGGAAAGATGCGGGATTTTCCGGAACATTATCTGATGGCGGCGAGAGATTATGCGGAGATGGGAGCGTTCCGGGAAGCGGCCGCCCTTCTGGAACGGTGTATCAGAGTGTATCCGATGTTGTATTACTATGAAGCGTATTACAGGGGAAAATGTGGGGAGAATACAAAAGAACTTCTGAACCAGGCGGAGACCTGCAGCCCCGATTACTGTTTCCCCAATAAGCTGGAGGATCTGGCGGTGCTGGAGGATGCGGTCGCAAAAGGATGCTGCAGAAAAGCGCCGTATTATCTGGGCAATCTGTTTTATGACAGACTGCAGTGGGAAAAAGCGCTGGAACTGTGGGAACTGTCTGCGGCGGAAGACCCGGACTTTGCCACCGTTCACAGAAACCTGGCGCTGGTATATTACAACAAGAAGAAGGATGGCCGGCGGGCCCAGGAGGAACTGGAGCATGCCTTTGCATTGGATCCTTCGGATGTGAGAGTCTTCCTGGAACTGGATCAGCTGTACAAAAAGCTGGGATGGAGTTTTGAAAAACGGTTGCAGAAGATGGAAGAACATCCGGAACTGGTGGAACAGAGAGACGATCTTTATACGGAATATCTGACACTTGTGAACATGTGCGGTTACCATCAGAAGGCTCTGGATGGACTTATGAGCCATACCTTCCATCCATGGGAAGGCGGAGAAGGAAAGGTAACTGCCCAGTACCGGCTGGCGCTGACGGCCTTGGCGGAAGAGGCCTGGGAGAGAGGCGAGATCCGGGAGGCGGAGAAGTTCCTGGAGTGTGCGCTGGTCTACCCGGAGAATCTGGGAGAGGGAAAACTGGAGGGAAGTACGGACAACGATCTCTGGTATTTTCTTGGAAGGATCCGTCTGGCGCAGGGCAGGACGGAGGAGGCAGAAGCGTGCTTCCGGAAGGCGACGCCCGGAACGGACGAACCGGCCGGCGCCATGTATTACAACGATCAGCCGGCGGAAATGATCCTGTACCAGGGACTGGCATGGCAGGAACTGGGAGAAAGCGGAAAGGCAAAGGCGCGGTTTTACCGTCTCCTGGATTACGGCGAAAGACATCTGGAAGATGAGGGAACGATTGACTACTTTGCGGTGTCGCTTCCGGATTTTCTGATCTTTGACGAGAACTATACGAAAAAGAACCGGGCGCACTGCTGTTACCTGATGGCGCTGGCGAATCTCGGCCTGGGAAACAGGGAACGCGCGGAGTATCTTCTGAATGAGACGGAAAAGCTGGAGCCTTCCCATATGATGTGCCGGGTCTTCCGTGGGAGAATGCAGCGGGTGAGAGAACTGTTCTGCAGAAGCCTGGCCGGATAAAATGCTGAAAAAATCTGACGGCGGTAAGGAGAAAGTGAGTATGAGATATGATTTGAGTGGAACGTGGACGGCGAGGCTTGCGGACGGAACGTGCAGTCCGATCCGCCTCCCGGGAACGCTGGATGAAAACGGGATCGGGGAAAAAGATGAGGGAAAGAACCAGTGGCATCCAGATATCACCCTTGGAAATCTGGGACTGCAGGCGAAGGAGGATCATGTGATCGCCACCAGATATACGAGAAAGGTTACCTGGGAAGGACCGGTGGAACTGAGACAGACGATCCGTGAGGATCTGCCGGAAGGGGAGCGTATGTTTCTGGAAGCAGAGAGAGCCAGAGTACTGAACTTGTGCATCGACGGCAGGGAAGTGCCGCATTTCCGGACGCCCTGTCTGAATACGCCGCAGGTCTTTGAAGTGACAGGACTCTGGAAAAAAGGAGGGACCGTATGTCTCACGGCGGATAACAGTTATCCCGGCCTGCCGAAAAAAGCCATTTTAAATTCTTCCACAGCCACCGATGAGACGCAGACCAACTGGAACGGAATCCTGGGATATCTGAGACTGAGAACGGAGAAATCGGTTTTTGTCGAGCGCCTTTCTGTGTATCCGTATGGGGACAGTCTGAAGGTCCGGGCGGAACTGAACAGCGACAGGGAATGGAGCGGTACCGTGACGGTGAGATCCGATGCGTTGAAAAAGGCGGAGACGATGACGGTGTCGCTGCATGCAGGAAGAAACAGGATCGAATTCTCGCTGCTTACCCTTGCGCCGGAGGTCATACAGTGGGACGAGGAAGAGGGAAATCTCTGTAGCCTGTCTATGGAACTGTCCGGCGGGGAGAAAAAGACGGTTTCCTTTGGCGTCCGGACGTTTGGAAAAAATGAAAGGGGAAGACTGGCGCTGAACGGAAGAACAGTTTTTCTTCGCAGCGAGGCGAACTGTGCAGTGTTCCCGGAAACCGGCCATCCGCCGATGGACCGGAAATCCTGGGAGAAGATTCTTTCTGTTTACCGTTCCTACGGGGTAAACTGCGTCCGCTTTCATTCCTGGTGTCCGCCGGAGGCTGCTTTTGAAGCGGCGGACCGGATGGGTATGATGATGCAGCCGGAACTCTCCCACTGGGCGCCGGGGGATGCGTTTGAGTCTGACGAGAGCTTTCGGTATTACCGGGTGGAGTTGGAGGAGACGCTGGGAATGCTGGCGGATCATCCGTCCTTTGTCATGATGACCTTTGGAAATGAATTGGCGGCGTCGGAACAGGGACACAGGAGGATGCGGGAACTGCTGGAATTTGCTCGGAGTCTGGACGATACCAGGATGTACGCGGAGGCGTCCAATCCTCATTATGGCGAGGCGGGAGGTGAGCGGGAAAGCGATTTCTATACCGCGCAGAAATTCCATGAATATCCGCTGCGGGCGACATTCGCCAACATGGAAGGATATCTGAACCATTCTTATCCCAATGCACGGATGGATTACAGCGCCTCGATGGCGGAGGTGAGAAAGTTCTATGGAGGCCCTGTGTTCAGTTTTGAGGTGGGGCAGTATGAGGTTCTCCCGGATTTCGGGGAACTGGAGAAGTTTCATGGCGTCTGCCTTCCGGAAAATCTCCGCCTGATCTGCCGGGGGGTGGAAGAGAGCGGTCTTCTGCCGGATTGGGATAGGTATGTGGAAGCCACCGGTGAACTGTCGCGGATCGGTTACCGGGAGGAAGTGGAGGCAGTTCTCCGGACGGAGCAGATGTCCGGGATTTCTCTGCTCGGTCTGCAGGATTTTCCCGGACAAGGAACGGCCCTTGTGGGGATGATGAATTCCCATCTGGAGTCGAAGCCGTATCCGTTTGCGCGTCCGGAAGCCTTCCGAAGCTTTTTCACAGACCGGCTGCCGCTGGCGCTGCTGGAGAAGTATACATATGAAAATACGGAGACGATGAATGTGCCGGTCCGGATCGTCAATTACGGGAAAGGAATGCTGAGGGGAAATGTCTTCTGCGAACTCTCCGGCGAAGGTTTCTGCCGGCGCGTGGAACTTCCGGAAACGGCAGTTCCGGCAGGAGAACTGACGGATGCGGGACAGGCAGTGTTTTCTCTGGAAGGACTGACAAAGCCGGTCCGCCTGAATCTGAAACTTTCTCTTGGAGATATAAAAAACTCCTACCCTGTGTGGGTCTATCCGCCGGTAAAACCGGTCTGCCCGGACGGGATTTATGAGACAGACTGTCTGGACGAAAAAGCCAGAAAGACCCTGCGGGCCGGCGGAAAGGTCTACCTGGCGCCGCGGTCGATAAAGGAAGACCTTCCGCGGTCGGTCCAGGCACAGTTTACGACGGACTTCTGGTCGGTAGGAACTTTTGACGGGCAGGAGGGTTGTATGGGGCAGCTGATCGACGACAGCCATCCGCTGTTCCGGGAATTTCCCACAGAGTTCCATACAAACTGGCAGTGGTGGCCGATGGCTGTACAGCGCGCGGTGATTCTGCCGGAACACTGCCGGGCGATCGTCACGGAGATGGACAGCTATGCATGGCTGCGCCCGATGGCTCAGTTATTTGAATTCCGGTGCGGCGGAGGATCGGTGTTATTTTCTTCGATGGGGTTGCAGGATCTGCAGCAGTATCCGGAGGCCCGGGCGCTGCTGGCGGCAATTTATCATTATATGGATTCCGGAGAGTTCCTGCCGGAGCAGGAACTCTCGGAAGAAGAACTGGAGATGATGGTGAGAGTGAAAAAAACGTGAGAAACCGTAAAATCTGAAAGTAATACGATCACAGGCCAGACGTTTTCCTGTTTTCCCTGCGCTGCTGGCGGGAATCTTTTTCCCGCCGGCTGCCGCGGGGATTTTTTTCGTTCTCGCGGCGGTTTCTGCGGGAATGCTCCGTGTTATCCGGACGGTTTTTGCGGGAATTTCTTCCGCGGAATTGCCTGCGGGAGCGGCTTCTGTCCTCGCGATCTCGGCCGGAAGAATTCCAGGACGTCCTCCTTGGGGCAGTGCGGACTGTGACATCCTGCAGGGAGATGGTCCGGCGGTTCTTTTTCTGCATGCGCTCACACAGAAGCGCGGCGGCTTCTTTCGCGGAGATCCCGTCTTTTTCCAGGGAATCAATGAAGGCGAGCCATTTTTCCTCGATGCCTTCTGCCGCCTTTTCTTTCAGCGTTTCTTTGAATTCTGTTTCCTGCCGCTCCAGGATAGACGCTACGGTCGGCACTGGCCGTTCTTCGATCTGGGCATGGATATACTGTTCGATCTGCCGCAGATGAGCGAGCTGCATTCTTCCGGATACCAGAGTGTAGCTGGCGCCTTCCCTTCCGGCTCTTCCGGTCCTGCCGATCCGGTGGACGTAATATTCCAGTTCCTGGGGAATGTCGTAGTTAAACACTGCATCCACGTCTTCCACGTCGATCCCCCGGGCGGCCACATCCGTGGCGATCAGCAGGCGAATCCGCCCGGATTTGAAATCCTTCATTACCGATGTCCGCTGGCTCTGTTTCATATCGCCGTGAAGGCCGGCGCAGCGGTAGCCGAAATCGCCAAGATAGGAGGACAGTTCGTCGACCATGCTTTTCGTGTTGCAGAAGATCAGCGCCCGGCGCGGGGCGGACGCTTCCAAAAGGAGACGGAGTGCGTCATTTTTTTCTTCTTTTGTAACGTAGCAGAAACTCTGGTCGATCTTTGCCGCAGTTTTCTTTCCTTTATCTGCTTTGACAAACACGGTGTCTGTCTGGAACTCTTCTGTGATCTTCATGATCTCGGGTGAGAGCGTCGCGCTGAATAGGATCGTCTGCCGTTCTTCAGGCGCGCTTTCCAGGATCGTGCGGATATCGTCGATGAATCCCATGTTCAGCATCTCATCCGCTTCGTCCAGGACGACGGTCTTCAGATGGTCTAGTTTCAGCGTTCTCCGGCGCAGGTGATCCATGATCCGTCCCGGAGTTCCGACCACAATCCGGGCTTTCTTCAGCGCGCGGATCTGGGGATCCATCGGCTGGCCGCCATAAATGCAGGCGACGCTGATCGAGGGGAGGTATTTGGCATATTTTCGGATCTCTCCGGTGATCTGGAGCGCAAGTTCACGGGTCGGAGCCAGGATCAGGACGCTGGAGCGGTCTTCGTTTTCTGCAGTGCGCTGAACGATCGGTATGCCGAAGGCCGCGGTCTTTCCCGTTCCTGTGCTGGAGCGTCCGGTGACGTCCTGCCCCTCCAGGATCGACGGAATGGAGCCTGCCTGTATATCGGTGGCCTGCTCGTATCCCAGCTCAGATACGGCGCGGAGAATTTCGCTTCTCAGATTCAATTCGTTAAAGTTCATATTAGTACCTGTTCTTTCTTATATATTCAATATGGTACAGGCAGATCAATACAAATGTCTGC
>DXEK01000041.1 GCA_019115005.1 Candidatus Fusicatenibacter merdavium
AACACAAGGATTCCGGGATGCATCCGCCTTGTTCCGTTTTTTTTAAAAACATACCGCAGATTCCGCCGGTCTTCGACATTTTCAGACGCGCTCTATGACTGTAAATTTCTTTTCAGATCCTCCACCACTTCGGCCATGGTGATCGACGCCAACTCCCGTTCCATTGCCTGCTGAACCCGGTACAGTTTATCATCCAGAATATTGTGGATATTTTTTCCGACCGGACAGTTGACGTTCGGATTCTCATGAAAATGGAACAGCGTATGATCTTCAATACACTCTACCGCCTGATAGACATCCAGAAACGTGATGTCCTCCAGCGGTTTTGCGATCGTGGCTCCTCCCGTTCCCCGTTTTACCTCGATCAGACCCGCCTCCTTCAGCTGGGAAAGGATCCTGCGTATCACCACAGGATTTACCTGAATGCTGGATGCGAGAAAATCACTTGTCACTTTATATTCTTCTTTGAACGTTTCCATACAGGTCAGCACATGTATGGCAATCGTAAATCGACTGGAAATCTGCATAATTGTTCTCTCCTTGTAACCGTTTTGCCGGGTTGACGCACCGGTACACCGTCACCTCTGTTTTCCGGTTTCATTTTAGCTTTGATCCGATGTAATGTCAAGAATTACAATCGCCGCATCCAGCCGAAGTTTTTGTCGCCGCCAGCAGGAGCATCATCGGGCGGCGCATCTCATCCTTCATTCCCGGAAGATCCATCATATCCTCCGGAGGCTGCGGCTCCACCAGCGCATCCAGCACAAATCCCCGGGTCAGAAGCGTCTGCACATAGGTCGTCATCGTCCTGTGATACTTCACCACATGCTCTCCCAGAAAAACAGCGTCTCTCTTTCCTTCGTAATAGTAATGATCCACCGGGAAATAAAGGATCTTTCCATCCTTATCGTAGATCCATTCCTGGCTACCCTCAGCGGTGAACACCGGATGCTCCACCGAAAATACAAACTTTCCGCCCGGCGTCAGCCACCGGCCGATCTTCTCCACAAGGCTCCCGAAATCCGCCACATAATGAAACGCCAGAGAACTGAACACCACATCAAAACACTCCGGCTCATACTCCAGATCCTCCATCGCGCACTGTATGAAATGCACCTGCTCCATCCGGCACTTCTCCGCGGCAACTGCGAGCATTTTATGGGAGATATCCGTTCCCTCCACCAGCCTCGCTCCGTGCTCTGCCGCATAAATACAATGCCACCCGTATCCACAGCCCAGATCCAGGACCCGTTTCCCGCGGAAATCCGGCAGCAGCTTCTCCAGTTCCCGCCACTCCCCGGCTCCCGACAGTCCCTGAACCGAACGGCTCATCCGGCTGTACTTATCAAAAAACACATCGTCGTCATACCTGTTTTCCTTCATTCTCTGCCTCCAAATTCCACACATAATAGCAGGACGCAACGCCATCCTCGACAAACCGCTCCTCCAGCCGGAACCCGTTCTTCTCCATCACCCGGATCGAACCGGCATTGTCGGCAAACGTAAAACCTCCGACCGTTTTCACCTGAAACCATCCCCTCACTGGAACATATTTTTGATGATATCCGTAACGGTTCAACAGGCTGGACTGTTACGGATAGTCAGATACCCCGCAGTATACTGCGGGGTATCTGACTGAAAAAAGTATATTATAAACGGTAACAAAAATCTACATTTTTCATGCGCAAACGACCACTGTCGATAGCCATTCCCCTGACCAAGCGGTCACTGCTGCCGGATTCCGTCAAATTTCTCAAAGACTTTCTTCATCTTTCCGGTCTGGCGGATAGTTCCTTTCGCGCTGACCGTCACAGTCTCATAATGTTCCGGATTCTCGTAGTCTTTGCTGTTTCCGTCGTCGTCATACAATTCGTAAGACGCTTTGTCCGTCACATAGCCTAACAGGCTCAGATGTTCAAAATCCATATCCGCCACACTCTTCGCGCTCTTTGCCATCGGGATTACATGGTTTCTGCGGACGAAGAAGATCAGTTCGTCCATCGCCACCGGCACGTAGTGGTGACCTTTTTCCACCGCCTGTACCGTATAATCCTCCGGACTTCTCATAGATACCAGCATCATATCTTCCGGCAGATACACATATCTTCCGGTCGTATTCTGCTCATGGACAGGAGCGATCATAACGCTGTCGCCCACCATCAGCTGATCCTCGATCTGATCGGCGTACGGATCATCCGGATAGTCGAATGCCAGCGGGCGGAACATCATTTCATCTCTCAGGGCAGCTTTCATATACTCGCTGTAGAGATATGGAAGGAGACTGTAACGGATCTTCACCATTCTTCCGCAGGCCTCGCTGTTGGAGAACTGATACAGTTCCTGTTCCCGGGTTCCCAGCGCCGCATGGTTTCTCATCAGCGGAGTGAACACGCCGAACTGCATCCAGCGCAGCGCAAGATCCTCTGTCGTATCCGCGCCGAATCCACACAGATCCGCACCGGTATACAGGAATCCGCACATGTTCAGAGACGGCATCATCTTGATGTTCAGCAGCAGATGAGACCACCAGGACAGATTGTCTCCCTGCCAGATTCCGCCGTAGCGGTGCATTCCGATATAGGAAGAACGGGAGAACATCAGGATCCTCTTATCCGGCTCCAGTTCCTCGAAAGCGTCTCCCGCCGCGCGGGTCATGTTGTAGCCGTACAGATTGTGGACTTTGTCGTGGCGGACCGGAGTTCCCTTTCCGTTGAAATTATGATAAAAACTGCGGTAATCCTCCGGATTGTTGGCAAGCGTCATCACCAGACCTTTGAAGCGGAAATGCGTCATCAGATCCTGATTCTTTCCACGGAAACTCTCCAGTTCGTCAAATACTTTTTCCAGCCGTTTCTCCGAATAGAAGATCGACGGCTCGTTCATATCATTCCAGAATCCATCGATCCCCTGATCCAGCAGGAACTTATAATTCAGGCCAAACCAGCGGCGCGCCTCCGGATTCAGCATATCCGGGAAATGTACCCGTCCCGGCCATACGGCTGCGACGAAATCATTTCCCTCTTCATCCTTGCAGAAATAACCTTTCTCCACGCCCTCCTCATAAACCGGGTAACCTTCCTCAATCTTGACGCCGGCGTCGATGATCGGCACAAGATGAATGTGTTTCTCCTGCATTTCCTTTACGAATTCCGGGAAATCCGGGAAGGTCTCATTGTTCAGCGTAAAGTCCTTGAAGCGTTCCATATAATCGATATCCAGATAGATGCTGTCCAGCGGGATCCCAAGTTCCCGGTATCTGCGCTCTACCTCGCGCACATCGTCCTCGCTCTTATATCCCCAGCGGCTCTGTCCGTAACCGAACGCCCACTTCGGCGGAATGTAGCTGCGGCCGATCATCTGACGGAACTGATGCACGATATCCTTCAGATCTTTTCCGTCAATGTAGTACACGTCCATATCCCAGTCTTTCATGGTGATCACCGCAGTGTCCTGCTGGGTATAGCCGAGATCAAACGTCACCTCTCCCGGATTGTCCAGAAACAAAGCGAAGGGCTCTTTCTCAGCAAACACCAGAAAATTATGGGCTGCATACAGAGAGTGTGTGTCCTCTCTGTGGTTGGGGTCGTCGGTACAGTTGCTGGTATAGATCCAGCCTCTCTTGTTGATGCCCCTCACCTGCTCCCCGAGACCGTAGACCGGCGTATTCTTTGTCATTGTAAAGGAAATGCTCTCTCCTTCCTTCACTTCCACGGAGGGAATCGTTCCTTTCTCGACAGGACATTCCTTCACGACCGCTTCTGTGTTCAGCGGATTTCCGAAACGATATTTGCGAATCATTCTTTTTCTCCTTTCTTTGACACTTCACGATGTCCTATGATATTATTGTAACGGCAGCAGCTCCGATTTTCTTGCATATTTCCAACTTTTTATAACACAATTCTGCTGTCGGAGGAGAAATTTCTATGAATCAGAATCTGAATCTTCTGGAGCCTGTGCAGCACGGCTCCGTTATGTTTCCTCTGGAATATTATCACTGCGTCTTTCCGCTGGGCGTCGGCAATCTCCCGGTGCACTGGCATGAAGAGTTTGAGATCACGCTGGTACAGAAAGGTTCCTGCACCTACCAGGTCGATCTGAAGCCTTACCAGATCGCGGAAGGGGACGTCCTTCTCCTTCCCCCGGAAATGCTCCATGGAACCGGCGAACGCCCGGACGCAGAGTTTATCACCGATAGCTTCGTCTTCCGCCTGGACATGCTGGAAAGCCAGCTGCCGGATTCCTGCACGGCACAGTTTCTCGCGCCGCTTGCCAGCGGCACCGTGCGTTTTCCGGTATATCTCCCGGCCTCGGATCCGGCGGCGCCGCTCATCCGGAACTCCTTTGAGACCGTCAAAAATACGTTTCTGGAGAAACCGTTCGGCTATGAGCTGGAGATCAAAGCGCAGCTTCTGCATATGTTTTTTCTGCTGTACCGCAATGTACCCTACCGGAAAAATAATCCTGCGCACACGGAGATCACCGACAAGCTGAAGCTGGTACTACAGTTTATCCAGGAGCATTACCAGAATCCCGTGACCATACAGGAACTGGCAGAACTCTGTCATTTCAGTGAATACCACTTCATGCGCTTTTTCAAGCGTCATATGAATATGACATGTATTGAATACCTGAACCAGTACCGTCTGGAAATGGCTTCCCGACAGCTGGCGGGGACGGAGCTTCCGATCACCAGCATCGCCCTTGAATCCGGCTTCAATAACATCTCGTACTTTAACCGGGTCTTCAAGAAAAAATTCGGTATCACGCCAAAAGAATATCGTTCTTGCAGCGGTGGTACCCATACGCTATAATAGGAGGGAATCTTTATGGAACTTACAACGCCAATGTACGAGCTTTTCCGCGACAGCAGGTCCGGAAACAGAATTTTCATAAAAAGAGACGATCTTCTGCCCTTCTCTCTGGGCGGAAATAAAGTTCGGATCGCGCAGGCCTTTTTTGACGACATGCGCAAAAAGAATTGTGATGTAATGATCGGATACGGCAATGTCCGGTCGAATCTTTGCCGCGTGCTCGCCAACCGGTGTTTTCAGGAGCACATTCCCTGTTACATCATTTGCTCCCATGGAGAGCAGGAGGACGCGGAAACTCAGACCGGCAACAGCCGCCTGATGGAACTGCTCGGAGCCGTTCTGGTCCCCTGCAGCAGGGACCGGATCGCCGAAAAAGTGGACGCGGTCATGGAGGGCCTTGCCGGACAAGGACATCGGCCTTATTATATTTACGGAAATCGTCTCGGCCGCGGAAACGAAGGGGTGGCGGCGGGAGCCTATGCGGCGGCTTACCGGGAGATCCTTTCACAGTCAGAGGAACTGAACGTCGCTTTCGATTCTATCTTCCTGCCCTCCGGCACCGGCGCGACCCAGAGCGGACTAATCTGCGGTCACCTTCTGAACGGTGATTCCACGAAGATCATCGGCATCTCCGTCTCCAGAGACAGGGAGCGGGGAACAGAGATCCTGCGGGAAGGCGTGCAGAGTTATTTTTGTCTCCACGGACTCGCTCTCCCTGCAGACGCAGATTCCCAGATCTGTCTGGAGGACGGTTACCGCAAAGGCGGTTACGGATGCTTCGACGACGAAATCCTTTCCTGCATCCGCCGGGTATTTCAGCAATACGGAATCCCGCTGGATCCCACCTACACCGGAAAAGGATTTCTCGGAATGATGCAGTATCTGGAAGAGCATCAGATCACCGGAGAAAATATTCTGTTTCTCCATACCGGCGGCGCCCCTCTGTTTTACGACATGTTGAATGCCGGCCTGCTGCGTCCGTCTGTATGACAGAGACGTCCGCAGTATCATGTTGCTGTCCGCAGCTGCGCGCAGTAACCGATTTTATTAAGAAAAAAGCACCGGTTCCGTCGGCTGAACCGGTACGCATAAGGAGTTTCCAATGTTAGTTTCTATAGTAATTCCCTGTTATAATTCGGAAGCCACCATCGAGAAGGTTGTCGAGATGGTCATGGCAGAATTTGAAAAATGGCCGGACTATTCCTGCGAATTTGTCCTGGTCAACGACAATTCCCGGGACGGAACCTTTGAGCGGATCCGCGCCCTCTGCCGGAAATATCCGACGGTCCAGGGGATCAATCTGATGAGAAATTTCGGGCAGCACAATGCCCTGATGGCCGCCCTCCATTTTGCCCACGGAGACTACATTCTCGGAATGGACGACGACATGCAGACACATCCCTCCCAGATCTATAAGCTTCTGGACAAAATGTCCGAAGGGTATGACCTCGTCTACGGAGTTTACGGGAAACGGAAAAATTCCCTGCTGAAAAATTTTTCCAGCAAACTGAACGAAGTCTCCTCCCGGATCCTACTGGGCCGCCCAAAGGAGATCCAGTCCAGCAACTTCTGGATCATCACAAGAGCTGTGGCCAATGAAGTGCGAAAGTACACCAGCTACAATCCATACATCGACGGAATATTCTACCGCACGACCCACAACATCGGCAATGTTCTGGTGGAACACCACAAGCGAGAAGTCGGCTCGTCCAATTATACCTTCCGCAAGCTGATGCATCTGTGGCTCGCCTACTGGAATTACTCAGTCATTCCTCTGCGGATCTCTTCCGTCCTCGGCGGGATCAGCGCCTGTGCGGGATTTCTCGCGGTTCTGATCACCGTCGTCCGAAAACTGTTCTTCGACCCCAAGATGCCGCTCGGATGGCCGTCGCTGATCTGTACGATGCTGATCTTCTTCGGCCTGATCCTTCTGGTCCTCGGGATCATCGGAGAATATCTGGGGAAAATGCTGCTGACGCTGAACAATACACCCCAGTATATCATCCGCGAGACCCTGAACACTGATGCGCCGCCGCAGGGCGATGCAGCTGCAAAGTCCGGCGCTCCGACTCCGGAAGACAGAAAAAACAGCTAGCTCTTCTGCGCTGAATCCGTTATCTGTTCAGCGAAAATGATCTTTTAAGGAGATACTGTTATGAAGAAACTCATGATTCTGGGCGCGGGTATCTACCAGGTGCCCCTGATCCGGAAAGCAAAGGAAATGGGGCTGTATACCGTCGTCGTAAGCATCCCCGGAGACTATCCCGGCTTTGCCCTGGCGGACCGGATCTATCCTCTGGACACCAGAGACAGGGAAGGGATCCTGCAGGCGGCGCGGGAAGAAAACATTTCCGGAATCTGTACCGCCGGAACGGATGTGGCGGTAGCCGCCGTCGGCTATGTCTGCGACCAGCTGGGCCTTTCGGGGATCTCCGCCGGAGCCGCGGAAACCGTGACCGACAAATGGAAAATGAAAGAGGCTTTCCAGCGAGGTTCCGTGTCCACCGCGGCCTTCCGCCGGGTATTCTCCCTGGAGGACGCCAAAGACGCCGCTTCCCGGTTCGGGTATCCGGTCTGCCTGAAAGCAGTGGATAAATCCGGCAGCCGGGGGATCCAGAAAGTCTCCTCTCCGGAAGAAATGGAACGTGCGTGGCAGGTGTCCCGCAGCGTGACAGACCGGGACTACCTTCTGGTGGAGGAATTCATCGACGCCCATGAGATCGGCGTCGACGGATTTATAAAAGACGGCCGCCCGGTACTCCTGGTACCCCACGACAAATTTGTGTACCGCGCCGGAAACGTGACGATCCCCGGCGGACATCGGTTCCCTTACGACGCTTCCCCCACGCTGCTGGAAGAACTCAGCCGTCAGATCACAAACGCAGTCCGCGCAGTCAAAATGGACAACTGCCCGTTCAACGCCGACGTCTTTGTCCGGGACGGCAAAGTATGGCTCATCGAGATTGGCGGCCGCAGCGGAGCCACCTGCATTCCGGAACTGATGTCCATTTACTGCGGTTTTTCCTATTACGAAAAAATGATCCGGGCTGCACTGGGGGAGCCGGTAGATTTTCCGATCAGAGACAAGAGACCCTGCATGGCAAAACTTCTGTTTTCCGAGAGAGAAGGCATCCTGAAAGCGATCGACAGCAAAGTACTGGAATCGCTGAACACAGACAAAATCAGCTGGCACCTGGACCTCTCCCCGGGAGACAGAATTCCGAAAGTCCACAACGGAACCGACCGCATCGGCCATCTCATCATGGAAGGTTCCGATGAAAATCTCCTGGACCGGAAACTGGAAACACTGCGAAATGCACTTGTGATCGAAAAATCCTGAACGAATACAGAAGATCCGGCTCCGGCAGCATATACGTGCAGCCGGAGCCGGATCTGTTTTCGTCCGCTCTATCTTCACTCACCGACAGTCTTCACTGCGATCACGTCGACCCCCGTTCCCGCCACATTTTTCAGCACCGCCTCTCCTGCCCGGACAGGCGCCTGCACTGTGACGTTTTTCAGTTCACGGATGCACTGGAAGATCTTGTCTTTCGGGATGTCTTCTTTCGTCTTTACGGGAACCACCGGCGCGGCGCCCCGGGCGATGCGGACAGTGGTCGTCACGATCCTGGTCGGATGGGTGACCTCCTTTTCTCCATAGATCTTTCCCCGTTTGCAGGTGTAGCCGGAAATAGACGTTACCGTCTCCCCGTCCAGTTCCACCGTCAGTTCGCATCCCATCGGACAGCCGATGCAGGTCAATATTCGTTTTTCCATCTCCTACACCTCCTCGATTCGAACCGTAAGATTCTCTGCCGGCAGCACATCGGCCAGAGCCTCCCGCCGGATCACAGCCTCTTCCATCTCGCCCGGCGCCAGGATCTGTTTCTTCCTGCGCAGCAGCTGGTGATCTCCCGCGGAGACAGTGACGTAACAGTTTCTATATACATTTCTGACGCGGAAACGGATCTTCAGCGTCTCCTCCATCTGTGCCATATGAAGCGCCGACGGCACTGTGTATCTGACGCCCTCGCCCGGAAGGATCTCCAGCACAGAAGATTTGGCGGAATCCGTTTCTTCCTGCTTCCCTGAACATCCCCCGCTGTTCGTTTCGCGCTTCCTGCGGATATATTCCACCGCATGACGGCCGGCATTGGACGCCTCCTCAGAGACGAAATCCACCAGATCATGAACATGCAGCACGTTTCCACAGGCAAAAATCCCCTCCGTGCTGGTCTGGAAGGACTCGTCGACCACCGGGCCGGAAGTCAGGGGACTCAGAGAGACTCCGGCGCTCTTCGACAGTTCGTTTTCCGGGATCAGTCCCACAGACAAAAGAAGGGTGTCGCAGGAGTATTCCTCCTCCGTCCCCGGAATCGGGCGGCCGCTGCCGTCCACCTGGGCCAGAGTGACTCCTGTCAAACGTTCCTTTCCGTGAATGTCCACGACTGTGTGACTGAGTTTCAGCGGAATTCCGTAGTCCTCAAGGCACTGAACAATGTTCCGCTTCAGCCCTCCGGAGTACGGCATCAGTTCCGCCACCACTTTTACCTTCGCGCCCTCCAGCGTCATCCTCCGCGCCATGATCAGACCGATATCCCCCGAGCCGAGGATCACGACCTCACGGCCGGGCATCCGGCCCTCCACGTTGACCAGGCGCTGGGCAGTTCCTGCCGTGAAGATCCCTGCAGGGCGGTACCCCGGCAGATTCAGCGCGCCGCGGGGCCGCTCCCGGCAGCCCATCGCCAGGATCACTGCCTCTGCCTGAATCTGAAACAGGCCTTCCGCCGGGCTGACGGCCGTCACCACTTTCTCCGGCGAGATATCCAGCACCATCGTGTCTGTGAGACAGGGAATCCCCAGTTCCCTTGCCTTCTCTATGTATCTCGCGGCATATTCCGGTCCGGTCAGTTCTTCCTGGAAGGTGTGAAGTCCGAACCCGTTATGGATGCACTGATTCAGGATTCCTCCCAGTTCTCTGTCCCGCTCCAGGATCAGGAGATCCTTCTCTCCGTGTTCCGCCGCAGAGATAGCCGCCGCCAGACCGGCAGGGCCGCCTCCGATGATTACGATCGCATGCTGTCTCATTCTTTCCTCCTTCTGACGCACTTGCTGCGTCAATAATGGTAGATTTGGAAGTTTACTTCCAAACTTACCTCCTTCCTGACGCATTTACTGCGTCAGGAATGGCAGATTTGGAAGCTTACTTCCAAACTTTTGCCCCATCCCGTCCGGAATCTGTCGATTCTTCGATCCCGTCCTTATTTTTTCCGCAGATCAGCCAGGAATCTTTGCCTGTCTTGGTCAGCTGTTCCCAGCCGATCCCGCGCTCCCGCACCAGAAGTTCCATCACCTTCGGAGAACAGAACCCCGCCTGGCATCTGCCCATTCCGGCACGGGTTCTCCGCTTGATGCCGTCCAACGATTTTGCACCCACCGGGCGACGGATCGCATCCAGGATCTCACCCTCAGAGATACCCTCGCAGCGGCAGATGATCCGTCCATAAGCCGGCTCCTCCCGGATCAGTTCCATTCTCTGAGCAAAATCCATCTCCGACAGCTTTTGGATCCCTTTCCGCTCCGGGTGAAATTCCGTGTTCTCCGGCAGGTTCAGATATCCTGCCGCCTGCTCCGCCAGATAACGTCCGATCGCCGGAGCGCTGGTCAGTCCCGGTGATTCGATGCCGGCACAGTCGAAGAATCCCGCGGCGTCCGCCGGCTGACCAAGTACAAAATCATCCCTGTCCTCATGGGCCCGCAGTCCTGCAAAGGAAGTGATCACCTGGCGGAGAGGAACGTTTTTCACCGTCTCCGCAGACTTTGCCGCTACGGTGTCCAGTCCCTCTCTCGTCGTATTGGTGCCTTCTTTGTCCTCAATGTCCGCCGCCGTCGGTCCCACCAGAAGGTTTCCGTGGACCGTCGGAGTGACGAGAACGCCTTTTCCGTATTTTCCCGGAAGGGCGAACACTGTACAGTGTACGTGCCCGCCTGCCGTCTTGTCCAACAGCTGGTATTCGCCCTTCCGCGGTGTGATATGTATCTTCTCTTCACTTACCATATTGTGAAAGACATCCGCGTAAACGCCGGCCGCATTGACGACAGTCCGAGTCTCCATCGTTCCCCCGGAGGTCGTCAGGCGGAACCCCTCTTCCAGCTTTTCCACCCGCTGCACTTCCGTGCAGAACCGGAATTCGACGCCGTTGCTGCACGCGTTCTCCGCCAGCGCGATTGTCAGCTCGAAGGGACACACGATTCCGCCCGTCGGCGCATACAGCCCTGCGATCACCTGATCGGACAGGTTCGGCTCCATTTTCATCAGTTCTTCTCTCTCCAGAATCTGAAGACCCTGCACACCGTTCTTCTGTCCGCGCTCCAGCAGTTCTTCCAGGCCGCCTCTCTGTTCTTCGGACGTACAGACGACCAGAGAACCGTTCTGCTCAAACGGAATATCCAGTTCTTCCGACAGTTCTTTCATTTTCCGGCTGCCTTCCAGATTCATTTTTGCTTTCATGGAGCCTGGCTCCGCGTCAAAACCTGCGTGGACGATCCCGCTGTTTGCCTTGGAGGTGCCGCAGCAGACGTCCTCCTCCCGCTCCAGCACACAGAACTTCCCCTGATACCGGGAAAGTTCTCGGGCGACCGCGCAGCCGCTCACCCCGGCCCCGATTATGATCACATCATACATAAAAAATCCCCCATTATCTCTATCCCGCACTCGTCCGTCCTGCTTCAGCAGCAGCGGACCTTCGGCTGTTTTACATTATATCACAGGATCCGGCATCCCTTTCGTTAGATCCTGTATAAAACTTTTTAAAATCCCCGTAAAATCCGCAACAATTCCGTCCGTTGAGCGGTTACGGAACTTCTGCCGTTCACGGTTTCGCCCAGCCGCAGGCGTATTTCACCGCTTTTTTCCAGCCGGCGATTTTTTCCTTCCGTTCTTCCTCCGTGATCTGAGGCTCAAACACCCGGCCGATCATCCAGTTCTTTTTCAGCGTCTCTTTGTCCGGCCAGTAACCCACCGCCAGGCCTGCGAGATAGGCGGCTCCCGTCGCGGTGCTCTCCACACAGAGCGGGCGTTTTACCGGCGTCCCGTTGATATCCGCCTGGGTCTGCATCAGGAAATTGTTTGCGCAGGCGCCGCCGTCCACTTTCAGGTCCGTCAGCTTCATGCCGGAGTCCGCCTCCATGGCACGGATCACGTCGTCCACCTGATAAGCGATGGATTCCAGCGTCGCCCGGATGATATGATACTTGTTCACTCCCCTGGTCAAGCCAAGGATCGTTCCCCTGGCATACTGATCCCAGTAGGGCGCTCCCAGTCCCGTAAATGCCGGAACTACATAACAGCCGTTGGTGTCCCTGACTTTCTGAGCCATGTATTCCGAGTCCGCCGCGGACTCGATCATCTTCAGCTCGTCCCTCAGCCACTGAACCGCCGCTCCTCCCACAAAGATGGAACCCTCCAGCGCATAGTTGACTTTTCCATCGATCCCCCAGGCGATGGTAGTAACAAGACCGTTGGTGGAAAATACCGGCGTCTCCCCGGTGTTCATCAGCAGGAAACAGCCTGTCCCGTAAGTGTTCTTCGCCTCCCCGGGAGAAAAACAGGTCTGCCCGAACAACGCCGCGTGCTGGTCACCAGCCGCTCCGCCGATGGGGATCGATCCGCCGAAAAACCCCGGATCCGTCTCCCCGTACACACAGCTGGAAGGCCTTACCTCCGGAAGCATGGATCCCGGAATATCCAGTTCCCGCAGGATCTCTTCATCCCATTCCAGCGTCCGGATATTGAACAGCATGGTCCTTGATGCGTTCGTGTAATCGGTCACATGCACCCGTCCCCTGGTCATCTTCCAGATCAGCCAAGTCTCCACGGTTCCAAACAGAAGTTCCCCCTGTTCCGCCTTTTCTCTCGCCCCTTCCACATGGTCCAGGATCCATTTCAGCTTCGTTCCGGAAAAATAGGCGTCGATGACGAGGCCTGTCTTTTCCCGGAAAAAGTCTACCATTCCTTTTTCTTTCAGATGGTCACAGTATTCCGCGGTTCTGCGGCACTGCCAGACGATCGCCCTGCAGACCGGTTCGCCGGTCTCCCTGTCCCAGACGATGGTCGTCTCCCGTTGGTTGGTGATGCCGATCGCCGCGATGTCCGAAGCCTGCGCGCCTGCTTTCTGGATGGCCTCCACGGCTACGCCGAGCATCGTGGACCAGATTTCGTTGGCGTCGTGCTCCACCCAGCCGGGTTTCGGGAAATACTGGGTGAATTCTTTCTGCGCCATACTGACGATGACCCCCTTTTCATCGAACAGTATGCACCGGTTGCTGGTGGTCCCCGCGTCCAATGCCATTACATATTTTGCCATGATTTTGTCCTCCTGAAGTCTTTGTACCCCCTGCTTTGCAGAGATCTGGCCCGCAGAGAAAAAAGAGCACAGCGTCAGTCGCAGTATGCTGCAGGCTTTCGCTGTGCTCTTTGGGCGGCGGGCCTTATTGGATTTATCGTAGCATATATGCCCGGCAATTTCAAGTTTTTTTGG
>DXEK01000042.1 GCA_019115005.1 Candidatus Fusicatenibacter merdavium
ACTGTTACTAATCGGTCGAGGGCTTGACCAGAAGGCAGAGAGAAAAGGATCTGTCAGGTCTTGTGTTCTGGAAGAAAATGTGTTATGATACTGGATGTACCAAGTGTATGCGGTTTTGAAGGTATATCAATATCTTCAAAGATGATCCAATGGAATGTCGCAGATGACAGGAAATTGGGTTATTTGTAGAAATAATTTTATAATATTCCTCGATAGCTCAATGGCAGAGCATTCGGCTGTTAACCGAAGGGTTGTTGGTTCGAGCCCAACTCGGGGAGCTTACAAAGCCCGTAAATTCAAAGTTTATGGGCTTTATTTTTTTTCCGCCAATGAGCCAAGTGTGTGCCTGATAATTCCATGTGACCCTCTGGCTGGCTCCTGGTATGAACATTCACAGAAATCCGCTGTGCGGAAGAAACTTTGAGTATTATTCGGAAGATCCGCTGCTCAGCGGTATGTGCGCGGCTGCTGACACGAAAGGCGTACAGTCCCATGCGGGCCATGGAACGACGATCAAGCACTTTGCGGCGAACAACCAGGAAGACAACCGGATGTTTACAAATGCGCATATCAGCGAGCGGGCGCTCCGGGAGATCTATCTGAAAGGTTTTGAGATCGCGGTCCGGACCGCCCAGCCGATGAGCATTATGACCTCCTACAATCTGCTGAACGGAACCCACACGGCGAACCATCACGATCTGCTGACCGCAGCGGCGAGAGACGAGTGGGGTTTCGCCGGCGTGATCATGACCGACTGGGGAACGTCGGAAGATATGAGAGCGCTCTTCGGATTCGGACAGTTGAAGTACAGTTATTCCGCACCGGACGGCTGTGTCAGTGCAGGAAACGATCTGCAGATGCCGGGGTGCCGGAAAAATATTGACGCGCTGATTCAGGCAGTGAAAGACGGCACACTGACGGTCGGGGAACTGCAGGGATGCGTATACAGGATCCTGAAGATCGTTCTGCAGTCCGACGCCTACGGAGACTGCCGTTCATACACGGAACAGTTCGGAGAATTGCTGTGGATGGTGAAAACAGAGCGGTAATCGCCTTACGGGAATCCGGCGCCTGAGGTACGGATATCAGGAATACACATAGTATGGGCTCGGTGACAATTCAAATCAACGAATTGCCGCCGGGTCCTTTTTTGTGCGATACACCCGGCAAGCAGCTGCCGTGCTTGCACGGCAGATATTTGCCGGGTAACGGACAGTGAAGAATTTTTTTTATCCGGTCGGTTTGTGCCATCCGGCGCATTGCAATCATGAGCAAAATAGGATAGAATACTCTGGGCAATCGTTCCGCTGTCTGTGCGGTTATTGTTCCGAAAGCCGGGGGTTGATACCCGGAGAAATCCGGCTGCAGGCGGGTTATACCTTGCAGCCCAAAATTATGTGAAAAATGAGAGGATAAAAGATTGGAAGCAAACTTCCAAATCTGCCATGATGACGCAATAGGTGCGTCAGGAAGGAGGAAGTCATGGATATTTTACTGATCATGTGTGTCGGCGTCCTGATCGGAAACCGTATTTTTCCGGAGAAATACAGAAAGGTCAATGAGAAACTTCAGGTGGTATGCACCATGCTGCTGATCTTCTGTATGGGCGTGACCCTGGGGAGCAGGGAAAACTTTCTGCAGGAACTGGGAACGTTGGGGTGGACCAGCTTTTTGTTCTTTCTGTTTCCGGCGGGGATTTCGCTGCTGCTTGTTTATGTACTGACGAGAAAATTTATGCCGTCCGGGAAAGGAGAAGAATAAGATGGTTATCCTGGCAATCGCCGCGCTGGCCGCCGGAATCCTCTGCGGGCTGACGGATTTTGGAAGCACAGTGACAGGCTTTCTGGTGGAAAACAGAGATTTTATCTTATATCTGCTGATGTTCCTGGTGGGGATCAGCATTGGTATGCATCGGGGAATCCTGAAAAAGATCCGGGAATATCATGTGAAGATCCTGATTCTCCCGGCGGGCATCGTCGCCGGATCCATCGCCGGCGGTCTGATCTGCGCGCTGCTGACCGGCCATCCGGTCAATGAGAGCACCGCCATCGCCAGCGGTCTCGGCTGGTACAGCCTCGCCGGCATCACGATCGGAAATCTGGCGGGCGCGCAGGTGGGAAGCATCGCTTTTCTCAGCAACCTGATGCGGGAGATCTTTTCCTTTTTTATGATCCCGTGGATCTCGAAGCATCTGAACTACTACAGCTGTATCGCCCCCGCAGGGGCCACCAGCGAAGACACTACGCTGCCGATGATGATGAAATACACCAACGAAGAGACGGTCGTTCTCTCTGTGATCAATGGCGTGATCTGCTCTGCGCTGGTACCGTTTCTGCTCTCTTTTTGTATACATTTTTTTTAATAGAAGCGCCATTTAATGGTAAACGATAAAATAGGGCTGCCACAGGAAAGAAAATTTGTCTGACTTTACTGTGGCAGCCCTTTGATTTTCAGGAATTATTCCTGTTATTTTTAAGAAAACTGCTCCAGAGAATTGTCATATTCTCCGAGATGGTGTAAAATAAATCTACAATTTTATGAAAAATGTCAAAAAATATTGGAGGGAGTCGTCATGGAAAAGAAGAAAGCGGAAGCGATGATCAGAGACCTTTTCAAAAACAGTAAAGTAGTTCTGTATCTGATCCTGATCCTCATGCTTACAGTGACGGTACTATTGCTGGCGGGATCGGAACCGGATTCTATGCTATTCAACCTGGTTTTTCTTGCGGCTATGGCAGCGTTGATTTTTGCAGCGGACCGCAGAGGAATGCAGGTACTGGAACAGGCCGCCCGGGATTGCAGAACAGTTCGGGAAAAAATAGAAGAACTGACCGGCGGATTGCCGGCAGAAGACGGAGCGAAAAACAGACTCTGGGATCTGTTGAAACAGGATCCGATGGTTTCTTTTTCGGATGCAGTGCTGGACCGCAGCTGGAAAAATTTCTGCAGGAAGAAAAATCCGGATGAGATTGAAGAGGCACTGGATGAAAACCTGATCCTGGAACGAAGCCAGAAGGGATACTGCGAGATGGTTCCTGGCTTTCTGACAGCACTGGGAATCCTTGGTACTTTTCTTGGCCTTGTCATGAGTATGGAGAGTTTTTCTTTTGACAGTGCAGATCAGATCGAGGCGACGATGGAAAATATTGTAAGCGGTATTCATGTGGCGTTTTATACGTCGATTTACGGTGTTGCACTGTCCATTGTGTATAACATCATTTATCGCAGCCGAGTGCAGAAGACTTGTGACGAACTCTTTGAACTTCAGGAGACTGTCCACAGAAACCTTCCGCCGCTTCAGGCAGAGAACAGTGGAAAAGAACTGGCGGAACTGCATACGGAGGAACTCCTCACGCTTCGGAATATCGAGGCTTCTCTGGGAAAGGGACTCAGCAAAGAACTGGGAGATGCGGTCAGCACACGGCTTCAGCCGATTTTCACAGAGATCAACCAATCTCTGAAACGTGTGATCGGAGATTTTCGAGCGGAACAGTCCGCGTCTCTCAGTTATATTGTAGAAGCATTCGTCAGACAGATGAGCGAGCAGCTGGATTCACATATCAATGTTCTTGGCGGAAGTGTGGAACGTCTGAGCAGATCTCAGGAGGAAATGACGACAGAACTGAACGGTCTGCTGCAGGAGATTTCCCGGACGGCCCGGGATACAGGAAAGATAAATGAAGAGTCGGAAAAAATCCTGTTTCGCTTTGAAACGTATATGGACCGTCTGAACAGCATGCAGGGGCATGTAAATGATACCTTCGGAATCGTGGAGAACTACACAAAAGAACTTTATGACAGTATGAATGAACAGAGCCGTATGATAGCCATGATGCAGGAACATGAAAAACAGATCATGGCTGCCTGCAGTTCTCTTGAGAAGATACAGACGGATTTTGCCCGCCAGACAGATGCGAATCTGTCCGTCACGCAGAAAATGGCGGAACATCAGGAAGAATTCAGGGAGAATCTTGCGGCTGTCCTGCAGAAGACGGGAAGCTATGAGCAGAAGATGTTTGATATTCTGACGGAACTGAAGGCTGTCCAGCTTTCCGCTGTTTCCCAGACGCAGAAAGCTATGGAAGCAATGCGGGAGGAAAGGCAGGAAGGCGAAAGGGCGGCGAGAGAGTATCGTAAAGAACTGGAACAGCGGGAAACGTCGTTTTCCGCTCAGAGAGAGTCGGAGGCCTCTGCTCACGGTCAGGATCTGCGGGATCTTCAGCTTCAGACGAATGAATTGCTGCTTCAGCTGATCCGGACGGTACAGGAAAATCGAGAACAGACATTTCTGAAGCGATGCGGAAACAGATTACGGAACAGAAGATTTTTCCGCAGGAACAAAGAACTGGAACAGCAGGAAGAGCATACCTGATCAGCAGGATGTGACAGGAGGGACGGATGTGAAAAGAAGAAGAAAACTATCGGAAACAAATTACTGGCAGTCGTATTCTGACATGATGGCCGCACTGCTTCTGATCTTTCTGCTGGTGATTGCGTCGGCGTTCGTTCGGCTGTGGGTACAGCAGGAAAGCCTGAAAGAACAGCAGTCAGAGTTGGAAGGACAGAAGGAGCTTCTGGAAAAACAGGGGACAGAATATATGCGCCTGAACAGTCAGCTTCTGGAGGCGCAGGAACAGTTGGAAAAAATTGTCGGGATCAAAGCGGAGATCATAGAGGAACTGGATGCAGAACTGAAAAAAGAAAATATAGACATCAGTCTCGACCGGCAAACGGGAGCTCTTCGGCTGGAAGCAGAGATTTTATTCGATACGAACGAGTCGACACTTCTGGAATCTGGAGAATCCTACCTTTCCCGTTTTCTTCCTGTCTATTTCGGAGTGCTTCTGAGCGACAGCTACCGGGACTATATATCGGAAATCATCGTGGAGGGAAACTGTGATTCCAGGGGAAGCTATGAGGATAATCTGATCCTTTCCCAGGAACGGGCACAGACAGTGGCATTGTTCTGCAAAGAAATGATGGAGCGGCAGCTGGACAGCAAACAGACAGAGAGACTGCTGCAGATGCTGTCCGTCAGCGGAAGATCCAACACCAATGTCATTTACAACGAGGATAATAAGGAAAACATGGATGCGTCCCGTCGTGTGGAGATCAAATTCCGCCTGAAGGATGAGGAAATGATGGAAGAAATGGGAGAAATTCTGGGAGGGGAATCATGAGAAAGATGAGCAGAACGCAGGTTAGGACTTTTGAGAGGTTCCTGATCGCCTGTATTGCGATTCAGGGTATGCTTTTGATCATGGCGTGTATCCAGCAGGTATGGATCCGGTATCTTCCATTTGCGGGGGTTCAGCTGGCCCTCGGAGTGATCGGGATCTTTGCTGTGCTGCGTTGGACCGGCGCAGATTGCGCTGCCCGGCTGGTACTCTGGTCCGTTTCACTGTTGTCCGTCGGCCAGCTGATCCAGGTGATCCTTCAGCAGGGGGAAGCTTATGACGATTACGCTGAGAATTTCTGGCGTTTTCTGTTTGTGGCGCTTGTTCTGTCGGTTATAGTACGTGGCTGCTATAAATACCTGTATCTTCTGATGGGGGATCTCAGGGGGACATGGCTGCTGATCGGGCTTTCTGCCGCCTGTATTGGAATCCTTCTTCTGTTTGGAACAGAAGAAAACGGCGCGAAACTATGGCTCCGTGCTGGAGGCATGTCGGTACAGCTGACGGAAATCCTGAAGCTTTTGTTTATTTTTGCGGCATGTAGCATTATATGCATTCGGGGGAAATTGTCATTGATACGCCAGATCGGACTGATTGTGTTCATCGGCGTGATGGCGGCAGGTGTTGCGGTTGGACTGAACGAGTTCGGAACAGGACTGGTTCTGGGGCTGACAGGCCTTTTTCTGTTGTATCTGTTCAGCAGAAAATCAGCGGGAAAGTGGATCGCGTTTGCGGTACTGGGAGTTCTGTTGTTGGCCGGACTCTGTGTGGTGGGTGGATTTCAGATCTACCGTCATTTTCCCATGGAGGTTTCCAATGAGATTTTTGGAGAACAGTTTTCTGCAACGGCAAACCGGGAAGTTCTGATCCAGGTTCTCAGGGAAAACTGGGAGGATATCAAGGAGGACGCCCGGGGAGATGAAGACGGGAAGAATGCTGCACCGTCAGTCGTGCAGATGGACATGGAAAATTTTCTTCAGTTTCTCGAAGAGGATCTGACGGATCAGGATGTGGATCTGTCATATCCGGATGGCCTGTATTCCGAGACAGAATCTCCGGAAGAAGCGCAGCGCCAGCAGAGATATATCGCGGCGATCACCACTCTGGCAGGCAGTGATCTGTTCCGGGAACTTTTTAATAATTATTTTATCAGCAGTGATATCTATGCAAACCGGATGCTGGCTGCATTCCGGGAGAATTATCAGAAAGTATCCGGTCCGGAAAAAGTCCTGAGGAAGTGCCAGGAGGGGGTCCTGCTTCTTTATGTCAAAGGAATGGACAAAATCAAGGATAAATTTACCGGTTTTCTCCGCCCGGAGGAAGAGGCTCTGGGCAGTGCCTATCAGATCAACAACGGAATTGAAAGCATGGCGACAGGCGGACTGTTCGGCAACGGACCGGAGGTGGTGATGAACCGGGACGTGTTTGCCAGTGACTCGGATATGGTATTCGCCATGATCGTTTCTGAACTCGGAGGAGTTTTCGGGATCGCCGTGATCATCCTGAATATGCTGATCCTCAAGGAAGCGCTGGAAATCTCGATGCTGACGTCTTCCTGGTATCAGAAGGGGGTCTGCATTGCTGTCGGAAGTTCCTGGTTCCTGCAGGCAGTCATTATCATTGCCGGAAACTGCCGGTGGATCCCTCTGACGGGGATCACTCTTCCGCTGGTGTCTGCCGGCGGTTCCTCGCTGGTGGTCAGTGTGGTCAGTATTGTCCTGCTGATCGTCATAGCTGCAAGGCCGGTGCCGGAGTACTGGTATGGATGTTCCGGCATATCACGTGATCCCGGCCGGAAAAGATCAAAACGCTTCTCCGGATTTACGGAGGCTGCCGCCGGACTGTTTCACGGGGAGCAAAGGGACGATCAGGAGGAGTCGGAGGATCTTACATACGGCTCGTATGGATGTTCGGAAAAGCAGTCTGCGGATCCTTACCGCAGCCCGGAAGAAGGAAACCGTCCGGACAATGCGCCTGACGATAAAACCGAGGAGCAGGAAAAGGAAGAAATGGCGGACGACAGACAGACGACAGAAGAATGGGAAGGATTCAGCGAAGAGGATTGAGAGGGAGGCGAGGAGATGAAACGGAAAGCAGGTCGGTTTCTTTTGTATATGGCGGCAGTGTTCTGCCTTTTGACCGTATTTCCACGGACAGCGGCAGCGGAACAGCCGGGAGAGAGCAGTGTTGGGGAAGAGGATACAGCGCAGATGCCGCAGGAACTGAAGTTTTATCTGATCCCGATGGGAAGCACCGGAGTGCAGAACGGTCAGTTATGGGTTTATGCGGAAGTATATGGAGAGGATGGAAAGCCCCGGCAGGGTGAGGACTGGACAGTAGCGGCGGAGATCACCCGGACAGATCCCGAAACGAAGATGGATGTGCCGATGGTTCCTGTGAAGGATGGCGTCGGATACCGTTCTGAAATGTCTCTGGAACTGACGAATGCCACAGAGAGTGAAGGGAAGGACGAACAGGAGGAGAACAAAACACAGTTTTCCATCGATGATTACAGCATCTACCAGATCACAGTGACGGTTCAATGCAATGGTGAAACGCCGCTCACGGTTACGGAAAATCTGCCGAACTGCATTTGCGAGTGGCCGAAACTGAGAACAGAAAAATGGGAGGCGTCCGATGAGGACGCTGCGCAGGCACCGGATATTCTGTTTGACTGGACGGATCTGGAACTGTTCGGGCGGATCTTCACTGTGACGCTGGATCATGTTCCGGATTCGCTGGAGACGAAGGAATTGGAGAATGGCGTCTGGGAGATCCGCGCCCGCAGGGATACGGATGCCGAGCTTCAGGTGAAGCTGACAGACCTGATGGGGAACACCTCCGATTCCGCATATTATGTGAAGATCACGACGGGAAGCACGGTGCTCATAATTGTTTTCGTTGTGCTGGCGGCGGCGCTTGCGGTACTGATCTGTGCGTTGGTGTTCGGCTGGAAAGGAGGAAAAAGTACACCCATTTTCAGTGAGGATATCTCCATAAAAAATCAGCAGGATTCGCTGGATGAGGTTTACGATGATCTGGAGAAAGCGGCAGCAAGGCTGAAGAATAAACAGAGAAAATATCAGGAACTGGTGGAAAAGGATCCCGATTTTATGGGAGAAAGCGAAAAAACGTCCTCCGGTATGGAGACAGATTACTCTCAGGAAATGGATGATTATGAACAGGCGCGGGAAAGATTGAACTCTTATTTCGGAAGTTCAAAAAAATATGCCAGCGAGTGGAACCGTGAGGATACAAAAAAATATTTTAATCAGATCGTCCGAAAACTGGCAGACAAAAGAAATGAATTTCAGGAGCAGGAAAACAAACTGGATGAAAAAATTCTGCGGCTGGGAGAACGCAGGAGAAAAAGAGATGCGCTCCGGACACAGATGCAAAGATATCTGGAAAAGACGCTTCATATTACCGTGCGGACAGACGCAGAGGAATATTGCGTGAACAAAGAAAAAATCGACCGGGGCTTTGCACTTGACGAATGCAGCCCCCTGATCGTGGGGAGAGATTACGCGATATCCGGGCAGACGTTTGGGGAAATCTTCGGTCAGCCTTCCGGTATCCGTTTCTACTCGGATCCGGAGCACCGGCTGTGGATGGAATGCGAGTTTCCGCAGATCTTCCGGTTACAAGGGGATTCCCTGGAGGAACTGTCACCGTCAGACAGAGAATTGTGCGAATGCGGAACCAGAATGCAGTTCCTATGGAAGACAGACAAAACAGGCGAGGCGTTTATTACGATAGAAACGGAGGCATGAAACGATGAGAGAGTGTCCATATTGCCGGGAATTTCTGGATCCCGGAGAAGATGCGGCTTATCTTTTTCACTGGTGCCAGGAAGAAGATGGAAGTTATGAGAATGACGAATACAGGGATCTGAAGGAACTTTTGAAAGAACATGTTCCGGCGTCTGATGAACGCCGGAGACAGCGGTTTGAGCGTGTCTGGAAAAACTATAACTATGGGTCGGCAGAGGAACTGCTTTTTCAGCCCCAGGATATGATTCTGAGCGCGGAGGAGATACGGATGATCCAGCGATGGGTCCGGGAAGGCCTGCGCTCCGAACCGCGGCAGGAGCCGCAGGATCATGAGATCATTCTGAAACCGGGCAGAAGAGTCAACGCGGATCTGCTGCGCCAGGGAAGGGAACCGGCAGTCAGCGAAAACGGGGGATCCGGATCTGCGCCCGGAATATCGGTAAAAGGACAGGGGCATAAAAACTATTTCTGTCTGCCACGGAACGAACGGGATCCGATGGACTGTCAGATGGATATCGCCTGTGGGGTCAGAGATCATATCATCGTGAAAATACGAAGAGTCTGCCCTCACTGCTTTAATCTGATCCCTGATGATCTGTACCGATATGATATCCTGAAAGTGTATCTGGCTGCAATTCCCTGGTCTGGAAAAACAAGTATGCTGTATTCTGTTTACCGCCATAAAGACGCGTTTAACAGAGTCAACGGCGGGAAGATCCGATGGGAACCCATTCAGGATGAGACGGTGGATCCCTACTATGCTTTCTTTGTCAGGGAAGCAGAGCTGTTTGAAAACGTAGACCGGAATCTGCCGCCGACGCTGGTAAAGTTTATTCCGCCGTTGTTTCTTAAATTCACCTGTGGAACGGGAGAGGAGCAGGAGACGGTGATTCTGGCTTTGTACGATAATGGAGGAGAAATTTTTCTTACGCATGACAGCAGCGAGGCTCAGGAGTTCGGATCGACTTTTAATCAGAAAATCCGGGGGATGGATGCGCTTCTGTGTCTGCTGCCTCTGACGGAGAAGGATGAAGTCCGGAGCGACGACCGTTACAGCCTCGGTCTGAGTGAAGAGAAAAAGGAGCAGGTTCTCAGGCAGTGTAAGGTCATGTCCGGAAAGGAACAGAGAATGATCGAGGAAAATCCGCTGGAACCGGAGATCACAATCGAAGAGCTGCTGCTGCGGATGAGCGGAAGCAATGTCGGCGCGGGGGCAGGAAGCAGAGATATTCTCCGCACGCTGGCAAGAGAACTGGGAAGCGCGGACATGGCAGAGATTGTCCGGGATAAATATCTCTCGGTCGTTGTCACTAAAATCGACAAGATGATCTATTCCACCCTTTTCCAGGAGAAGGAAAAAGGGCTGTTGTTTGGTGAAGAGGAAGCGTATTTTACCGAAAGTTACCGTAATAAGAAGGGGGAACGTGATAAGATTATGAAGATCCTGCTCGAGGGCGGACGGATTCCGGGCGGACAGGGACTTTTGGCTTATGATATCCATAAGTTTCGTGAATGTGCGTTCCATTTTATTGCTGCATACAGAGAGAATGAATCGACGCTGCATCCGATCCGCGTGGAAGAGCCGCTGGTTTATCTCGTCAGTGACTATCTCGTTCGGAAAAAGCAGGATGGAGAATACAGGATATAGGGGAATGCTGTCCGGCAGAGCCGGGCGGGGAGGAGAATGCGATGGATAATTATCTGGAATTTCTTGCGACAAGAAAGGTTAAGGAAGGCGGTCTGGATCTGGTCACCGACGAGCATGCTGTGGAGAGCGCACAGTATACAAAGTTCAAGCGGGATGCGCTGAAGATCCTGAATCGCTTTTCCTACGATACCTATGAGAGAACTGCCGGTTTTTTGCTTTATTCGGAAGCACTCAAAAGATTTGTGGTGGTACGGGCGGATAAAGGAGAACAGGTAGACCAGCGTCTGAATATGCAGCTGACACTGCGGATCCCGGTGGATCTGCGGGCAGCGGAAGACGGATTTGATTTCTGTCTCTGCCAGTTGTGGCAGTGGGAATGCGGCGGAGATCTTCCGGAATGGTATAAGAATCCGGAGAAGCTGAGCGGATTCGGTGAAAATTTCGGCTTTGACCAGAATCATCTGGAGGCGTTTCTGACAAAGTGGCTGCGGTATATCTGCGCTCAGCAGGGAGAAGCGATCCGGATCACGGACAGCGTCCGGGGATTAGGGGCGGAAACGGCTGTCTGGATAGCAGCGATGGCTTACCGTTTTCTTCCGGAGGGAAGAAAAAACAGATATACGTTTGCCTGCTTCGGCCGTCCGGAAAGATGCCGGGGATTTTGTATTCAGGCAACAGGGTATCCGTTTATGGGGAATGGGATCGATCTGGCAGTGCGTCAGACGCCGGTCGAAGATCATATGGATGCGCCGATGATCCGGGCGGCGGCGGAACAGTTTCTGGCCGGGACAGATACAGAGCAACTGCCGAAGCAGATCGACTGGTATTATGTAAAAGCGAATGATTACGACAGCCTTGTCTGGAATTTTTATTATTACAGAATGGATCGAAACGAACCTTTGCGGCTGACAGAGGGAATTTTTCAGGAACTTCAGGAGAGACTGAAAAAGCAGCAGCACAGCGGACTTGAGAAAACGGAGGAACTCTATGGATGGCTGCTGACACAGTCCATGAAGCAGGAGGGGCAGATCGGACAGGAAACTCGGCTTCAGATGTATCTTGAGTTTATGAACCGGAAAGAGAAGTATACAGAGGAGCAGATAAAAGAACTGTGGAGACAGCTGTCCCTCTATGCACAGGAGCAGGGGGGACAGGAAATGTTCCGACGCGTTCTGGAGCAGATCCGCGGCAGTTCCTCACGGTTGTACTATGCCCTGATCTGTTATGGAATTTCCAGCGGAAAGATCGGCTCCGATGAAAGAGAACTGGAAAGATTTCTGGAACTTCAGGATGTCAGGAGCGCTGCCGGACTTCAGGAATGGATGGATCATCCGGAACACCGTTCGCTGATGACGGAAGAGCGGGTGCGGGAACTTCTGATCAGAAAGATCGGAGCGCGGATGACAGCCGGCCAGTCCCTGAAGGAAATTCAGAACCTGGTAGTGTGCGGGGGAATGATTGACAAAAAGAAGTGTCTGAATCTGATCCGCGGATATCTCGCAGAGGGAACGAAGCCCTTTCTGGAAACATTGGATCTGCGCGGATGGAGAGATTACCTGATGGAACGAGAAAAGCTCTGGAAACGTTCCCCCGCGCTGCTGAGACAGGTGAGTGAACAGTATGAAGCGTTTTCCGGAACTCTTAAGGTTCCTATGCCTTCGAAACAGATGGAGGCGCTGATCGGAATGGGAGATCTGCTTTGTCGTTTTGAACAGGAAAGGAAAAGGAAAGCAGATTTCGATGCATGCACCCGGGCGGTTCGGAAGGTATATCATGTTTTTCTGGAACAATTTCTCAGAAAATGCAGAACGACGTCAGACGGAGAACAAAGAGAAGAGTTGCTGGATAACATGAAGCGTTTTCTGGCATGGCATCCCAGCGGACAGGAAAACAGTCCGTCTTATAGACAGGCAGTGGATCTGTACAACAATATGGCGCGGATGAGTTCCCGGCAGAGGATCAGAGATCGTTCGCTGAATGAACTTCTGGGATATCAGATCTGGAAAGAAACTCCGGACGTCAGGGAGGAGTATCGTGTCTGGCTGCAGGCAGTCGCTGACAAGGTCCGGAATATTCACGAAGTGGAAGACGTCTTAGTTCAACTGGAAAAAAGACGGAAAGATATCAGCCGATATTGCAGTATGGACAGCATCTGCCTGGTCCTGTACCGCATGCTCGCACTTTGCCGCGGCCAGGAAGGAGTTTACTGGCAGGTAAAAATAATGGATACGGCCTCAAAATTCGGTGAAACCCAGGAGAGCGATGGACTTTGCCGGGAGTTCTGGAGCGGGATCGGGATTTCGGATTTTCCGGCGATTTTAGACAGTGAGGGCGACGCAGGACATTTTTCCGATATCCTTGACTGGGAGAATGAAATGATCTGCCGCCTTTACCGGATTTATCGGAGTTTCCGCAAAGAAGGAGCCGGGGACCAGACGGCAAGAAGTGTCTATGAAATGCGGGACTTGCTTCCGGAATCTCTGGCGGCAGAATTTTTTCAGCTGCTGTTTCAAAGCTGCCAGCAGGGGGAGCGAAGAAGAACGGAAAAGTTCGGAGAAATCTATGATCTGATGCTTGCCTATTGGGATGAGGAAGACCGTGTGATCCGATGCATTGAGTCCATGGATCTCTCTGACCGTATGAAGGACCAGATCCTGAATAAGTTTGAAAAAGCGTATGAAGAGCAGGACAGGAAAAGACGGCAGCGTTATCTCCCGGCTGATATTTTCAGCGGTTTCCAGCTTGGTGGAATCCTGGGCTTTCTATCCTGTGTGTGGTGTATGCTGGATCCGTTTGATCTGGCGCCGCTGGCTGTCACAGTTGTCGTATTGCTGATGGCAGGTATCGTGATTGCTGCTTATTTCTGCCGCGCTTACATGAAAGAACTGAAGACAGTTGCTTATCCGGCGCTTGTGTTTGCTCTTGGGGTATGGGTTTTTCAGTTGTTTTTGCTGAAACTTACCCGGGACGTTCGTCTGCCGGCCATGCTGGTGAGCATATTATTTGCGGCGATGGGAACTGTGGGACTGATTTTACAGAGGAAGAGAGGAAGACAGAATGGATAGGATAATAAGCCTGGCAGTATTTCTGGTAACCGGTGCGGTGGCTGTGAGTGCATATTTGTTCTGGTGGCAGAGACTGAAAAATCAGATGGGAGAGAAAGGGTTCCGCAGTGTCGTACACTGCAAGATCTTTTATCGGGACAAAGAACTGTGGAAAACCGTCCGCGCACCCGGCAGACAGGGCATCCGGTTCGGGTTTTCTGATGAAGACAAATATGGAAACGATGTGAAAATCGTAAAGATCATTGAATCGAAGGATATGGTGGATGAGAAGGACATCGGGGAACTCAGTGTCTACGCAACCTGGTTTCAAATCCTGGAAGTACAGCGGAAATTAATGGTCAGACCGGTCTATTTTCCGGGCGAGAATGTGCTGGGACATAAGAAAATCTACACGGATCGGGGGCTTCTCGGGGATGAAGGAGAGAAGCTGGGAAAGGAACTCTCAATTTACGGAAAAAGCGGATTGGATTCTCCGTGGAGGATTCTGGTTTATAATGAATATTATGATGACAGGGAAGGAGAGGAGGAAGAACTGTGAAAAAGGTGGATGTAAAGGAGTCTGTCTTCGCCCGGCGTTTTCGAAGACTGTTCGCAGGCTGTATGGCAGTGGCATCTGCAATGTGCGTTCTGATCTTTCCGGTCTCGGGTTATCTGCCTTTGGATGAAGATGTAGTCGACAGAGCGGAGGAGAAGAAGAAGGATGAGATAGAAGCTCTCCAGATGGAAGGAACGATTCCCGGAGATATTTATGATCGAAATGGTGAAATGCTCATATCCTGCACAGACGATGGTGAAAACTGGTATCGGGATGACAGCGCCTACACGATGACAGTAGGTTTCCTGGAAGAGGCAGGATCCGGTTATCTGATGAAACGTATGAGCAGCGATCTTTTGTATGCGGATCAGGAGAATAAAAAAGGTCGCAGCCTGATCCTGACCCTGGACGCCGGACTTCAGGAACTGCTCTGGAGACAGATCTCTCAGGGTGAGGGAGAGCGGGGGTCCATCGCAGTTCTGGACGCAGTGACGGGCGAGATCCTCGGACTGGCATATGCTCCATCCTTCTCTGTCAGTGAGCTGCGCACGGCAGTGTCCGGGCAGGACGAGGAAAAGGTCGGCTGGGAAGAACTGATGCTTGACGGTCAGCAAAAACTTCTGTTCCAGCTGCAGAACCCTACCAGACCGGGAAGTATTTATAAGATTGTTACCGGCATCGGGATTCTGGAAAACGGTCTGGAAAATGTGCGGATTGACGACGGAGGAAGTTCTGTCGACAATTACGGAGAATTCGAGGTAAACAACAACATGGAGAACGCATACGGGGCTCTGAATTTCCACGATGCTTTCGTATATTCCTCAAACATATACTTTGCCCGTATGGCATACGATTACCTGGGATGGAACGAGATGGAGGAACTGGCGCAAAGGTGTCACATCGGCGGAAGGATCAGCTGTGATTTCGGTTTGCTGTATTCCACTTTTGAGAGCGGAGTGCAGCCTTATGATATGAGCAGGCCGAATGAGATGCTTGCGAGGACAGGATATGGCTATGCAGATCTTCAGATGAATGTGGTACAAGCCGCAATGCTGGCACAGGGGATTGCCAATGACGGGGTCATGTGCCGGCCATATATGGTCGAGTCGGTTCATGAGACAGACGGTTATCTGGTGGATAAAGATACCTGGGAATATCGGCTTGGCGACGAGGTGGAAAGCCGTAGCGGATATGACACAAGGGAAAAATATCAGATTACGGATGTGCAGACTGCAGATGCTATCGGAGATGCCATGGAGGCGGCCTACAGAAATGTTCAGGCGACGCTGGGACTTTCCGGTACCAGCCAGGAGGGGATTTCAGCCGACGGAGAAACCTGGTCCGTAGCGTTAAAGACCGGCACCGCGGATCTGACAGAGAATGGGACTGAGAATAACCTTTGGATTGTTTCCTATGCGCCGGCGGATCAGCCCCGGTATGTGGTGGCGGTAAACCGGTATTGGGTGGACAGTCAGCACGGCGCCGATCTGTTCCGGGATCTGGTGCCTGTCTATGAATATCTGATCCGGAACAGTTGAGAGAGGAGGAAACAGTTATGGGCAGCAGCAATGAGCTTTCGCCGTCGGCGGAAGAAGTGATGGAACGGCCGTCTTTGATGGCGGAGATCCTGGTCCGGGAATCAGAGCGTTCCGGGGGGCAGGCGCCGGAGACGGATGATCCCGGTATTATTCATTATTATCGGCTGTATCAGGGAACCTTGATCCCTCTGTATTATGGAGAAAATATCTGTGGAAGAAACCTGCATGCTGTGGAAGAAGAGTATGGTCTGGACCGGATTCTTGGATATCTGCTGGAAACGGACGGAAAGATCTGCTTTTTTTCCATGCATCAGGGGGAGGAACCGGTCATTCTGGAGCAAGGCATGACGATTTCATGTGCTGATCTTGAATTAAAGGTCCTGCAGATCGAACTTCCGCAGAAGGGCATCGGCACAGAAAAAACGGTTTCCGGAAAACGGGGCAGAAGAACCCATGGAATCTGAGAGGTGAGAGATGATAAAAAAGAGAAAGAAGATAAAAGTAATTCTGGATCTGTCCATGTCCATGAAAACGTGTATCGGCGCGGTTTATCTGTTCCTTCAGGAAATGGATGATCGGATCCGGAATACGGAAGTTCTGGATCTCGAATATCAGTTGACCTGGTTTTCCTCCGGAAAAAACGGCAATGTCGTATTTTCGGACGGCCGGATGAGTACACGGGATCCGGTGGAATTTTTTGGCGCAGTGCGCGGACTGACTCTGTGCAGGGGAAACCGGATGACGTCGGACGAGGATGTGGAGGCGGGGTGGAAAACCGCTTTGAGCAGTATGGCCGGAGAGGCCGGAGAACAGGCAGTCTTTTTCTTTTCCGACTACCGGATGGAGAACGAGATCCGGCTGGAGCAGGAACATGGAGTAAATCGTGTGTTTCTGTTCCTTCCGGAGAATTCCCATGCGAGATATCGCTTCCGGATGACGGGATCAGGCGGGAATGTACAGATCGCCATGCCGATCCTCCAGTGGTCACTGGAAACGCTGATGAAGCCGTGGACAGAGTCCATGTGGTCCGGTCTGATGACATATATGAATCTTATGAACGAAGAATAGAGGGGTGCTGGAAATGGGAACAAAGGATGAGACGGCTCTGGTCTGCTATTGTCTGGTAAATGCGAAAGACGGGGCCGGAAAAATTGACCGCCAGATGCAGATGGTACAGGAATTGTTCGAAGGGGAAGGGTTTGACCGGGTCCTGCAGGCTTTTACCGTTAACCGGAGTTTTCCGGCGTCGGTGCCGTTTCAGGAATATCCGCGGGGATTCCGTGCGCAGACGGATCCAGAGACCGGCGTCGGAACCTTTCTGACGTTGGAAAATCTCGTTTTGAGCTATGGACTTTTCCGCGCTCATGCCGGAGAAAAAAAGCAGCAGCGGTATTTTCTTGTTCTGCTTCGGGAAGGCGAGACAGAGCCGGAGGATCAGGAATTGTTGGAAAAAATTCTTGTGAGATACCGGAGACTGAAAGAAAAGATGCCGATCTATGTCATATGTCTGGCACAGCCGGATGACCGGTGGGAAGGATGGGAACAGGAGTTCGCAGATGTGTGCGGAATTGACTCATTGAAACTGAAACAGCCGTTTTACGGGAGAGAAGAAGATGAAAGAGAAATATGAGGATGATTTCAGAAACATTGTAAAAAGCGGTATGCAGGAACTGCAGAATTCGATCCGCAAACATTTTTCGGAGGAAGAGGATACAGAAACTTCCGGGAAAACAGAAGGATCCGGAGACTTTGAACAGCGGGAAAAGACCATGCGTATCACAATGCTTGGCACGACTTCTGTGGGAAAAACAGCGTTTCTCTCAGGCGTCTACCAGACATTGTTCCTGCATCAGGATGAAGGAGTTGCTCTCCGGATGAACAGCAAATATGATGGAGAGGAAGGATATACTTCTATTGAGAGCATCGCCATGGTCAGGATGGACGGAACGATCAACGACTTTCCGCCCGGAACCAGTGAGACAAAAATCTACGGGATGTCCCTGTATATTAATACAAAGCCATGTTGTGATTTTGAATTTATGGATTACCGGGGAGCATACGTAAGGGAGATCGCGCCAGGACGCTCACCGGACAGCACGATCAGCCCGGAGGAAGCGGATAAGCTCAGAAAGCAGCTGGAGCAGAGCGATCATATTCTTCTGTTTCTGGACGCTGTTCAGGTCAGCAAGAGCAGCGATGTGCAGGTCCGGTATAACAACTGCAGAATGGGAATGCTGTCACTGATCTTTTCAGAAGTGCTGAAATGGAAGAACAGCCATGTGATCGTTGTGCTGACGAAAGTAGACCATTCCAGTGTCCTGCCGGAGGATAAGAAGGACAATTACCGGCTTCTTTGTGAGAAAGCCATGGAGATCTGTACGCAGATCAGAAGTAACTGCCGTTCCTTTGCGATTATTCCGGTATCTGCCGTCGGAGAGGGGCGTACGAATGATTTTGAGAAAACGGAGAATGGAGAAACGATGTACAGTTCTCACATGAAAGAAGCGGTAATGCCGGCTCCGATGAATGTGGACGGAGTGATCCTGTATGCCTGCCGCGCGGCGCTTGAAAAAAAACACTCACAACTCAAAGAGAGACGGAACAGCCTTCGGGAGGAGCAGGAAAAGATGGAGCCGTCCGGAAGATTTCATACAGGTTTTCTCTGGACACAGAGGCAAGGCGCGGAATGGGAGAACATCGGAAAACAGCTGATTGAGATCGATGAGCAGATGCGCAAGGTTACCAGGGAGATCGAGACCATTAATGCCGGAAGACTGAAGTCGGTCGATGAGAACTATGTTTATTTCAGGAAAGAACCGGAGGAAAGACAGGTATGAAGTTCGACGTCCTTTTAATGACCAGGACAATGAAAGAAGATTATACATGGTTCTGCTGCCCGGATTATGTGGATCACTCGATCAATCTCTTGCTGCGGCCTTTGCTTATCGCGGCGGAGAATCAGAGAAATCTGGAAGTGTTTGAGAGGGACGGAGCGCACAACTGCTTTTTCCTGACAGAAAGGAATTATTGCGTGCTGGTGTATCTTTATTTTACTGACCGCTGCGACAGCAGCGGGAGGAAAATCTATGCGCTGGAAGGACTTGCCTGTGAAAAAAAGGACAGCAGAATCTTCTGGAAACTTCTTCCTTTTCTGATTCAGGAGATTTATGGCCGTACATTGGAAAAACAATACCAGATTTTTTCTGAGACGGCACAGAGGCCGTACACACGACAGCTGCGCATGGATGTCCTGGATGAATATCTGATCAAAGATACGGAGGAACTTCTGGAAGAATTTCATGAATATGATGACTCGTTTCTGAACATGCTGGAAGAAACACGGAAATCCGGCAAGCTGTATTCTTTCCTCTACGGAAACCGGACACAGGCATTTCTGCCTGCCTTTTTTGAAAGGTGTTATCAGTGGGGCGAAGAGAGGAAGCATTACCTTTCCGACGGGATCGCATGGGTACATTCCGGGGAAGAGGAACTCGTCCGGGCATTTCTTACGTTTGAAAAGAAAGAACAGAATTATCAGGCCGGGGCCGGGTTGGCCGATCCTGAAGGTACCGTACTTCTGGAGTGGAAGGACTATCTTCCTGTCGGGAAGGAGGGAATAGACCTCTGGTTGCTGGCCGGTATGGAAACACAGATAGAAGAACTGGCGGATTTTTACGGCTATCGTCCGGTGTGGCGTATCTGGAGGGAGGCGCCGGTGCAGCTGCAGCTTCCGCTGCAGTGGCTGGAAATTCCCATGCCGGAACATCGGATCACAGTCCGGAGATTTGCGGCAAGAATGGAATTGTGGCGTGGCTGCCGTGCGTCGTATCCGGAAGGCGAGGAGCAGCTTTTCTTTCAGCTTTTTCAATATGCCTGCAGAATACACAAGGCGTTTTTTGCCCGAAGCGAAGGGAGAGAGACATTGTATCTCCTGACCGTGGCATCCGGCTTGTGGATTTTTTCTTTTCTAAAGGAGAGCGACGGTATCTGGATGCGGGGAATCTATGTTCAGGCAGAGGAGCAGGAGCGGGCCTGGATGTTTCTGGATCAGCTGATCAATCGCTATATTTTGCCGGATACCGACGCTTACACCGGAGAATTCGGCGAAATTCTCAGCAGTTTTCTGGCGGAGGCCAGAGAGATGCTTCTTCCCGGAAGCTTTATTTTGTCTGTCCTTCCGGAAGAAAACTTTCCACATTTGCCTAATCTTCAGATCCGGACAGGACCGGGGACGGCCAGGGCCTTCCAGCGGATCCTTCTGCACGGAACGCCGGAAACCGTACCGGCGGATTTCCGGGATCCGGGAAACAGTTTTGAGAATCAGAACAGAGGAGGAGAGAGACGATTATATCCGCCAAGACTTGGCCGCCGATGGAAGTTAACTGTTCCGCGGGCAGAGCGTGCCGGAGAGGTAAAAATATCCTCCATCAGCAGCGCCGGAAACGGAATCTACTGGTGTGATTCAGAAAAATTCTTTCTGGAATGTGTTGACAATCAATGAAAGCGCTCATACAATTATTGCATGCGCAACTGTTGCACTGACAATATTTGCGACAGTGGAACATTTAAAACACTTCGAGGAGGAACATTATGAAGGAATTTCTGACCTACCTGAAGCCCTACCGGAAGGAGACGCTGCTGGCGATTTTCTGCATTGAGGCGGAGACGATCTTTGAGCTGCTGATCCCGATGGTTATGGCGGATATCATCGACGTCGGCGTGGCGAACGGCGACAGGCGTTATATTCTGATGAAAGGGCTCCAGATGGTTGTATACGCCCTGATCAGTCTGATCCTGGGCCACGGGTGCGCCCGGTTCACGGCGGCCTGCGGCCAGGGGCTCGGCGCGGAGCTGCGGAAAGCCGAGTTCAGAAAGCTGCAGGAGTTTTCTTTCGCCAACACGGATCATTTCAGCAGCGCGTCTCTCGTCACACGTCTGACCGGAGATGTAAATACGATCCAGAATTCTGTTTCCACCGGTATGCGCCCGGGCTTCCGTGCGCCGGTCATGATGCTGACATCGCTGGGCTTTTCGTTTTACCTGAATCACACGCTGGCGATTGTCTTTTTCATCGCGGCGCCGCTTCTGGGGATCTTGCTGCTGCTGATCATCACCCGGGTACGGCCGATGTACGCGGTGATGCAGGGAGCCGTGGACAAGGTCAACCGGATTATCCAGGAAAACCTGACGGCGATCCGCGTGGTAAAAGCGTATGTGCGCGGCGCCCATGAGATCGAGAAGTTCGAGGATGTGAACCAGAACCTGAAAAATAATTCCGAGCGGGCTTTCCGCACCGCTGTTCTGAACATGCCGGCGATGCAGTTCGTCATGTACGGGACGATCCTGGCGATCCTGTGGTTCGGTGGCAACATGGCGATGGTCGGAAGTATGGAAGTCGGAGAGCTGACCGGATTCCTTAGCTATGTGCTGCAGGTTCTGAACTCTCTGATGATGCTGTCCAACGTCTTCCTGATGCTGACGAGAGGTCTGGCTTCCTGGCGCAGGATCCGGGAGGTGCTGGACGAGGAGATCGACATCACCGAGGAGCGGGCAAAGGATATCCAGGTACAGCGCGGCGAGATCGAATTCCGCAACGTATCCTTTAAATATCAGAAAAGCGCCGCGGAGAACGTGCTGGAGCATATCAGCTTCCATATCCTTCCGGGCCAGACCTTCGGCATCATCGGCCAGACCGGATCGGCGAAAAGTACGCTGGTGCAGCTGATCCCCCGCTTTTACGATGTGACGGAAGGAGAAGTACTGGTGGACGGCCATCCGGTGCAGGAATATCCCCTGAAGGGACTGCGGGATTCCATCGCGATGGTCCTTCAGAAAAATACCCTGTTCTCCGGAACCGTCGAGGACAACCTGCGCTGGGGAAAGGAAGACGCCACCCGGGAGGAGATCGACACCGCCTGCCGGATCGCCTGTGTGGATGAATTTATCGACCGGCTGGAAAACGGCTATCAGACGGAACTGGGACAGGGAGGCGTCAATGTCTCCGGCGGACAGAAGCAGCGTCTCTGTATCGCCCGCGCGATCCTGAAGCGGCCCAAGGTCCTGATCCTGGACGATTCCACCAGCGCGGTGGACACCGCGACGGAGGCAAAGATCCGTGAAGGGCTGGAAAAAGAACTGCCCGGCATGACGAAGATCATCATCGCGCAGCGAGTGTCCTCGGTGCTGCACGCAGATCAGATCCTGATCCTGGACGACGGAAAGCTAAACGACATCGGAACCCACCGGGAACTCCTGGAGAGAAATCAGATCTACCAGGACATCTACTATTCTCAGCAGGAAGGAGCGAATCTGTAATGGCAAGGACAACCAGTTATAAACGGCCGAAAAATACGAGAAAAACCATTGCACGGATCTTCAGCTATCTGGGCCGCCATAAGATGACGATGGCCGCGATCGCCGTGCTTGTGGCAGTGAGCGCTCTGGCCAATATTTACGGAACGTATCTGCTGAAGCCTGTGATCAATACCTATGTGCTGCAGAAGGATATCCCCGGCCTGATCCGGATGATTGTTTTCATGGGAGTGATGTACGGAACAGGAGCGCTGGCGTGCTTCGGGTACAACCAGCTGATGGTCCACACTTCCCAGACGGTGGTGAAGGAGATCCGCGCCGATCTGTTTTCCCACGTACAGAAACTTCCGCTGAAATATTTCGACGCCAACACCCACGGGGAACTGATGAGCCGGTTCACCAACGATGTGGATACGATCTCCGAGGCATTGAACAACAGTTTCGCGCTGCTGATCCAGAGTTTCATCACGGTGGGAGGAACGATCGTGATGCTGCTGGTCCTGGATGTACGGCTCTCGACGATCGTCTTTCTCTTCCTGTTTCTGATGGCGCTCTATATCCGGCACAACGGAAAGCTGAGCAAGAAGTATTTCTCCGAACAGCAGGAATACCTGGGAAAGATCAACGGATTCGTCGAGGAGATGGTGGCAGGACAGAAGGTGGAAAAAGTCTTCAACCATGAGCCGCAGGATTTCGAGGAATTCTGTAAACGCAACGAGGCCCTCCGGGTGGCGTCCACAAAGGCGCTGACTTATTCCGGAATGACGGTGCCGACCGTCGTAGCGCTCTCCTATGTCAACTATGCTGTCTCCGCCTGCGCCGGCGGCCTGTTTGCCCTGGCGGGGCTTACGGATCTCGGAACCCTGGCGTCTTACCTGGTCTATGTAAGACAGAGCGCGCTGCCGATGAACCAGTTTACCCAGCAGATCAACTTTCTTCTGGTGGCGCTGGCCAGCGCGGAGCGGATCTTTGAGATGATGGACGAGGAGCCGGAGGTGGACGAAGGCACCGTGACCCTTTGCAATGTCCGCGTGAAAGAGGACGGCAGCCTGGAGGAATGCAGAGACTACTGCGGAACGTTTGCGTGGAAAGTGCCGCATCTTCCCGCTGCGCCCGGAGATATGGCCGGCGCTTCCGGAAACTTCGCGGGAGAGCCGGGGTGCCCATCGCAGGATGGCGCAGCGGCAGCCAATGGACAGATACCGAACGGTACGGCGGCAGCCGGCGGCCAGATCCAGAATGGTATGCCGGCAGCCGGCGGACAGATGCAGAGCGGATGTGGGCGGATCCCGACGAAGCGGGAACTACGGGACGCCCGCGGCGTGACCTACTCTCTGGTACCGCTGAAGGGCGACGTGCGGTTCTACGACGTTGTCTTCGGATATGTGCCTGATAAGATCATCCTTAACGGGATCAGTCTCTATGCGAAACCGGGACAGAAGATTGCCTTCGTGGGCTCTACCGGCGCCGGAAAGACGACGATTATCAACCTGATCAATCGTTTTTACGAGATCAACAGCGGCACGATCCTCTACGACGGCATCAATATCAAGGACATGAAAAAGGACGATCTGCGGCGGTCCCTCTCCATGGTCATCCAGGATACCCACTTGTTTACCGGGACGATTTCTGATAATATTCGTTATGGAAGGCTTTATGCCTCCGAGGAGGATGTACGCCAGGCGGCGAAGATCGCCAATGCGGACTCCTTTATCCGGAGACTTCCGAAAGGATACGACACGATGCTGGAAGGGGACGGCGCCAATCTGTCCCAGGGACAGCGGCAGCTTCTCGCCATCGCCCGGGCGGCGATCTCCCGGCCGCCGGTGCTGATCCTGGATGAGGCGACCAGTTCGATTGATACAAGAACCGAGAAACTGATCGAGAAAGGCATGGACGCACTGATGGACGGGCGGACGGTGTTCGTTATCGCGCACCGGCTGTCCACGGTACGGAATTCCAAGGCTATCATGGTGCTGGAGAAGGGTACGATCATCGAGCGGGGAAGCCATGAAGAATTACTGGAGCAGAAAGGAAGATATTACCAGCTGTATACCGGACAGTTTGAACTGGAATAAGAGACCGTCCGCAGCCGCCTGACGGACCGGGCGGCTGCGGCATATTCCATTCAGGAGCACAGAGTTGATGCCGAAAGGAGGAGATCGGATGGAAAAAAGAGAGATAAGAGAAGGACTGCTTCGGGCAGA
>DXEK01000043.1 GCA_019115005.1 Candidatus Fusicatenibacter merdavium
AATCCTGAAAACACCTCAAATCCGCTCATTTTTCTTCGAAAAATGGCTACTTTTCGGTGTTTTGCGCTCCACAAAGTCATAAATTTTCATGCAAGCATGAAATTTATGACCTTTTGTCGCTTGTCTCATATAAAGATGTCGGGGTCAATAGGTATTTTGATCCCAATAATGCGGTGGATTGCTCTGCATTTCCTGCTCACGCAATCCTGAAAACATGAGAAATGTTACATAACTTGACCTGTAAACCCAGGTATCATATAAAAAGTATATCGCAGAAAAAAACCTTTTACAAGTTCATTCGGACCATCGCGGGACGACGACAAAATTCTTTACCGCGTATCGGAAAGAAGGTATAATGGTATCGCAAAAGAAGATAAAATCGGAGGAAAGAAAGTGGAGAAGCTAGATAACCGCGAAGCGCTGGATGTAGCATCCCTGGCAGGGGATATCCTGCTGGCCAGCGGGGCGGAGATATTCCGCGTGGAGGAGACAATATTCCGTATTGCAAGGGCCTACGGTGTGGAATCCAGCGACGCCTTTGTGCTGAGCAGCGGGATTTTTCTGACTGCCGGAAGTGAAAAAGAAGAAGATTTCGCGAGGGTCCGTCATATTCCGCTGAGTGCCGCCCGACTGGACAAAGTGACGGCGGTGAACCAGCTTTCCCGGGAGATCGTGGAGGGAATGCACACGCCGGCGGAGGCCAGGGAGCGGCTTCTGGAGATCCGGAATATGCCGCCGAAACCCAGGTCCCATCAGGTGTTGGCTTCAGGTATAGGAAGCGCCTGCTTCTGCTTCTTGTTTGGCGGAGATCCGGTAGACAGCCTTGCGGCGTTTGCGGCGGGGATCGTTCTGTACCTGTATCTGGTACGGGGACGATTGTCCAAGATTGCCGCGAATCTGTCCGGCGGCGCGCTGGTGACGCTGTTTGGGATCCTGCTGTACCAGTGCGGGATAGGACATCATCTGGGAGAGATGATCATCGGTTCTATTATTCCGCTGGTGCCCGGTGTCGCGTTCACGACGGCGATCCGGGATATCGCCGATGAAGATTATATAGCGGGAGCTGTGAGGATGCTGGATGCGCTGCTGGTGACATTCTGTATTGCGATGGGCGTCGGTCTGGTGATCATGGCATGGCATCATTTTGCGGGAGGGACATTGCTGTGACGATAAGAATACTGTGGGAGTTTTTTGCGGCATGCATCGGCACGATTGCGTTTGCACTGCTCTTTCAGGTGCCGAAAAAATATTATGGACTGTGCGGAGTGATCGGCGGTGTCGGATGGGTCTGTTATGAGGGCTTTCTGCTGTGGTGTTCCGCGCCGATCGCTACCTTTTTCGCCAATGTCGTCGTGGTGTTCCTGTCACGGCTGTTTGCGGTGAAAAAGCGATGTCCAGTCACGGTTTTTCTGATCTCCGGAATTTTTCCATTGGTGCCGGGAGCAGGGATTTACTGGACGGCTTATTACATTGTGACCAATGAATTGGATCAGGCGGGACAGAGAGGGTTTCTGACGCTGAAGGTGGCGGTGGCGATTGTCTTGAGCATCCTCCTCGTGTTTGAATTTCCCCAGGGATTGTTCCGGAAACTTTCAGAAAGGAAAAGAATATGAAACTATATATTGCACGTCACGGAGAAACGACATGGAATGCACAGAATAAAGTGTCCGGAAGGACAGATGTGCCGCTGACAGAGAAGGGAATGGAGCAGGCGCGCCGCCTGGCGGAGCGGATGAGCGGACTTCCGATCGATGTGATCTTCGCGTCGCCGCTGCAGAGAGCCCGTCATACGGCGGAATGTATTGCTGAAAAGCTGGGGCTTCCGGTTCTGACGGAAGAACGGCTGATCGAGCAGGATTACGGGATTTATGAAGGCGTCGACTGCCGGACCCAGGCATTTTTAGATAACAAGCGCCAGTTTGCGTTTCGCTATCCGCAGGGGGAAAGTATGATGCAGGTGGCGGCCCGTACCTATGGACTGATCGAGGAACTTCGGCGGAAATACAGCGGGAAAAATGTACTTCTGGTGTGCCATGGTGGGGTGATCCGGGTCATGAAGACATACTTTACGGATATGAACAATGAAGAGTTCTTTCAGTATAGTATGGACAACTGCGGTTATCTGGAATATGAACTGGAGGATCTGTCAAAGAGTGTTCAGCCGGAGGCGGATCGAGACACGGCAGAGGAAAAATCAGAGAAGAAGCTGAGCGTAGCGGAAACGTCGGAAACAGTGAAGAAAAAGAGAAACTTGGAAGATAAGCTTTTTGATACAGAGACTTCTGTTCAGATGCTGAAGGATGCAGTAGCAGGATTCAACGAGGAGAGAGGCTGGACTGGACTGAATGCGGCAAATCTGGCGATGAGTATTAATATCGAAGCGTCGGAACTTTTGGAGATTTTTCAGTGGTGTGATCCCGGGGAAGCCGACGAGAAGGCGAGAGTTACAGAACGGGAACATTTCCTGGAGGAGTTGGCAGACGTGATGATTTATTGTATCGGAATGGCGAACTTTTATGATGTGGATCTCGCAGACTGCATTCGGCAGAAAATGGGGAAAAATGCATTAAAATACCCGGTACAGATGATGGATGAAAAACAGAAGGAGAAGAAGGAGAAGAAGGAGAAGAAGGAGAACACAGATGCCGGCGATCCTCGGAATTGACATAGGAACTTCCAGCACGAAAGTCATGCTGCTGGATCCGCAGACAGGAGAACAGTGGGTTCAGGCGCAGGCCTACGATGTCTCCACACCCCGGATCGGTTATGCGGAGCAGGATCCGGATCTGTGGTGGCAGGCGGTGCTGAGCTGCCTGGCACGGCTGAGGGAACAGAAGGGAGAACTGTATCGGCAGATCGCGTGCATCGGACTGTCCGGGCAGATGCACGGACTTGTGATGACAGACGAGGCCGGTGTGCCGGTGCGGCCGGCAATCCTATGGAATGACCAGCGCTCCGGCGAGGAATGTGAGTTCCTGCGGGAACAACTCTCGGAAAAACAGCAGAGAGAAGTCCTCAGAAACCGGATATTCCCGGGGTTTGCACTTCCCTCTCTGCTCTGGGTACGGCGTCATGAGCCGGAGGTCTTGGCCCGAGCGAGATGGGTGATGCAGCCGAAGGATTATGTGAGAAGCCGTCTGACAGGCTGTGTCGGCGCTGAGGTTTCCGATGCATCGGCGACCCTGATGTTTGACATAGAAAAGAGGGACTGGGCCTGGGAAGTGCTGGAGGAATGCGGGTTCCCACGCAAGCTCTTGCCACGATGCCATGAATCCGGTGAAATTCAGGGGACAGTCAGTAAAGAGTGTGCGGCGCTGACCGGACTTCCGGAGCAGGCAAAGGTAATTTTCGGAATGGGGGACCAGCAGGCACAGAGTATCGGAAACGGAGTCTTTCGGGAAGGAGCGTTTATCTGCAACATCGGAACCGGCGGACAGATTTCCTCGTTTTCTCAGAAACCGGTTTCGGACCGGCAGCTGCGGACGCAGACCTTCTGTCACGGGTTTCCCGGGGCGTATACGGTGTACGGGGCTGTCCTGAACGCGGGAATGTCGCTGAAATGGCTGAAAGATCAGATCCTGCAGGAGACAGATTTCCGCCAGATGAGCCGGATGGCCGGACAGGTCCCGCCGGGCAGTGAAGGATTGATTTTCCTTCCGTATCTGACCGGAGAGCGGACGCCGCATATGAATCCTGATGCGCGAGGGATCTTTTTCGGACTTCATCTGATGCACACCAGGGACCACATGGCGAGGGCTGTGATGGAAGGCGTCACGTTCGCTTTGCGGGAATCTATGGAGATCCTTGAAGAATTGGGGCTGCCCTGTGACAGGATTCTTTCTTCCGGCGGGGGCGCGTTCAGTCCGGTGTGGCTGCAGGTTCAGGCGGACATTTTCGGCAAAGAAGTACAGGTCTGCCGGGTGAAGGAGCAGGCGTGTCTCGGCGCCTGTATGCTGGCGGGAACCGCAGCGGGGATTTATCCGGATGTCGGGGAGGCGGCACGACAACTGGCGGTTCTCGCTCCGAAAATTTACCGGCCCGGGGAAGCGGCCGCCGAAGCCTACCGGAAACAATATGAGAAATATCGTGAGATCTACCGGCAGGTAAAGGATTTGTTTTAGAATACATCGAAATTCTCTCTGCGGACGGCAGGGCAGGGAGGAAGGAACCGCCGGTTAAGGCGGAAAGTGTGGAAAAGGATATCGGAAAGAAAAGTTTTTTGTGGAAAAAAAGAAAGAGAAGGAGATAAGAAATGACAAAAGAAGAACTTGCGCTTGAAGTGATCGAACGTCTGAAAAAAGAATATCCGGATGCGGGCTGTACCCTGGACTATAACCAGGCATGGAAACTGCTGGTCAGCGTGCGCCTGGCGGCCCAGTGCACCGATGCGAGAGTCAATGTAGTCGTACAGGATCTGTATGCAAAATATCCGGATGTCAACGCGTTGGCCGAGGCGGATGTAAATGACATCGAGGCGATCGTCCGTCCCTGCGGCCTGGGCCGCAGCAAGGCAAGAGACATCAGCGCCTGTATGAAAATGCTTCGGGATGAATACGGCGGGAAGGTGCCGGATGATTTCGATGCACTGCTGAAGCTTCCGGGCGTCGGGAGAAAGAGTGCGAACCTGATCATGGGAGACGTCTTCGGAAAACCGGCGATCGTCACGGATACCCACTGTATCCGCCTGACAAACCGCATCGGTCTGGTGGATGGGATCAAAGAGCCCAAGAAGGTCGAGATGGCTCTGTGGAAGATCATCCCGTCGGAAGAAGGCAGCGATTTCTGCCATCGCCTGGTTTATCATGGGAGGGACGTCTGTACCGCTCGGACGGCTCCGCACTGCGATAAATGCTGCCTGAACGATATCTGTCAGAAAAACGGCGTGTGACAGTTCGGCCACCTGCACCGTTACAGCGGTGCAGGATAGCACGCAACCGCCGGTTGACAAAAAGTTTCAACTCTGATTGATAGAATCTAAAGCTGAAATCTGATATACTTTCCGTAGACAGTAGGGAAGACAATTGCGGATAGCCGGGAATCAGAGAGAAAAACAAGGCGGAGGAGCAGGGATGATTTTATCGGAAAAGATTTATACGCTGAGAAAGAAAAAAGGATGGTCGCAGGAGGAACTGGCGGAACGCCTGGGGGTATCGAGACAGTCGGTATCCAAATGGGAGAGCGGAGCCAGTCTCCCGGACCTGAACCGGGTGCTGGAACTGTCCAGGATTTTCCAGGTGACGACGGATTTTCTTCTGAAAGACGAGGAAGCCGGGGATGGAACTTTTTTTGAAGCGGGAGATAAAAAAGATCATGCAGAAGACAGCGGACGGCCGGAAGAACCTCCGAACGTTCCGAAAAACAATGAACAGTTCCGCAGAATTACCTTTGCGGAGACCATGGATTATCTGGAGCAGACAGGAGAATATGGACGGCAGCTTGGAAAAGGCGTCATGCTCTGTGTCTTTGCGCCGGGTGTTCTCATGGGCGCTATGGCTGTCTCGATGTTTCCGTTTGTCCCAGGGGTTTTCAGTGAGGACGTGGCAGGAGTGATCGGATGTATCCTGCTGCTCCTCATAGTGGCCTGGGCGGTGTCTGTCTTCATCAACAGCGATTTCAAAATAAAAAAATATCAGTATTTTTCCAAAGGTCATTATATTCTGGAACCGGGGACCGCGGAAGCCGTGGCAGAGGAGAGGGACGTCTTTGAAAACAGTTACCGCAGAAGTATGGTGGCGGGAATTGCCCTGTGCATTGTCAGTTCCGTGCCGGTCATGCTGGCGGGAATTCTGGAGTCCATGGAGGCGGTGGTACTGTTGGCGCTGACGTTTTTGTTTCTGCTGGTCGGCGTCGGCGTTAATCTGATTGTTGCCGCGAATACGATCCGGGAGGCACAGAACAGAATTTTAAAAAGAGGAATGTCGGAGCAGTTGCATAGCGCATCTGAAATCGGAGGATCACAGGATTGTCATTGAGAAGACGATCCTGTGATCTTTTTTTTCATGGATTTTACAAAAGAACATGTTTTGTTAAAAAAAGTTGACGGAGGGTTTGGCGGAGAAACGCGGACAAGAAAAACATTTGCAGTGATTTTACATAAAATCTCCTGTAAAAATTTTCTAAAAGAGTTGTCAAAAGCAGCAGGTTTTTTGTGAAAGAGCTAAAAATAGAGGGAAAAAATACTGATTAACGAAAACTTTACAGGGAATGGCAAGAGCATTTTACATTCGTTCTGTAGAATAATTACAGTCAGTGCGAAGAGCACATGGCAGAGCGTGCCTGGAAATGAAAGAAAGATATTTTCAAACACGATCCAAGAGATGGAGGAGAGAAAGAAATGTCAGAATTGCTTCTGAAGAACGTATGTAAGATGTATGACAAAAAACAGTACGCAGTCCGTGACTTTTCGCTGAAGATTGAGGATGGAGAATTTGTTATTTTTGTCGGACCATCGGGATGCGGAAAGTCAACGACACTTCGGATGATCGCAGGTCTGGAGGAGATTACCAGCGGTGAGCTGTGGATCGACCATCAGCTCTGCAATTATGTAGAGCCGAAGGACAGAGATCTGTCGATGGTCTTTCAGAATTATGCATTGTATCCGCAGATGACTGTTTACGATAACATGGCGTTTGCATTGCAGATCCGAAAAGTTCCGAAAAAGGAAATTGATAAGAAGGTACACGAAGCTGCGTCGATCCTCGGGATCGAACATCTGCTGAAACAGCGGCCGGGCGCTCTTTCCGGAGGCCAGAAGCAGAGGGTTGCGATCGGAAGCGCGATCATGAGAGAACCGAAAGCGTTCCTAATGGACGAGCCGCTGTCCAACCTGGATGCGAAACTGAGAGCACAGATGCGTGTGGAACTTGCAGAGTTACATAAACGGCTGGGCGCGACGATGATCTATGTAACCCATGACCAGACCGAGGCGATGACTCTGGGAACGAGGATCGTCGTCATGAAGGACGGTTACATCCAGCAGGCCGATACGCCGAAGGAAATTTATGAAAATCCGGCGAACCTGTTTGTTGCAGGATTTATCGGTTCCCCGTCCATGAATTTTATCGAAGGAAAGATCCGAAAGACCGATAAAGGCGCAGATTTTGAACTTGCTTCCGGCGAGACACTGGAAATTCCGGAAGATAAGGCGTTCGCTCTTGCCAATGAATATAGAAATAAAAACGTGATCCTCGGCGTCCGCCCCGAGCATTTTTCCACAGAGGTAACGGCAAAGGATCCGAAAGCGGATTACACCAAGCGGACACTCAGCGGAAAGATCACAACGAGAGAGATGCTTGGCGCGGAATCAATGTTCTATCTGGAAGAAATGTCCGTAGGCGAGTTTGCCGCGCGGCTTCCGGTGGAAACCAGAGGACGGATCGGCGATGAGTTGTCACTGTTCGTGGATATGAACCGGGCACATTACTTTGATGTGGACACGGAGAAAAATATTTTTTATCGTGGAGGTCAGCAATGAAACGGTTAATGGACAGAATGAAAGGCGGAAGCGCGTATCTCTATCTGATTCCCTGCTTCCTGGTATTTGCAGTTTTCCTGTTTTATCCATTTGTGAAAACGATTTATCTGAGTCTGTTTCTGACAGATAAACTCGGACAGGCAAAAGTATTTGTGGGACTGGAAAATTATGCCGATTTGCTTACATCGGAATCTTTTTACAACAGTCTCTTTGTGACATTGATTTTTGTTGTGATCGTCGTGATCGGAAGTATGCTGCTCGGACTGATTGGAGCAGTGATCTGCAGCAAGGCATTTCCGGGCATCCGTGTGTTCAGTACTTCCTATGCGCTTCCGATGGCTATCGCATCCAGCGGCGCGGCGATGATCTTTAAGATCATCCTGAATCCGACGATCGGTATTCTGAACAAGCTTACCGGCCTGGATATCAACTGGATCGCGGATCCCCGCTATGCGCTGATCTGTGTCGCAGTTCTCACCGCATGGCTGAACAGTGGAATCAACTTCCTGTATTTTTCCGCAGGTCTTGGAAATATTGATGAATCTATTTATGAGCGTGCATCCGTGGACGGAGCCAATGGAATCCAGAAATTCTTCCGTCTGACGCTGCCGGGACTGAGTCCGATCATGTTCTACACTCTGGTGGTAAATATCATTCAGGCCTTCCAGTCCTTTGGCCAGATCAAGATCCTGACCTCGGGAGGCCCGGGAGAATCCACAAATGTTATCGTATATTCAATTTACCGCGATGCATTCTTTAACTACAGATTCGGCAGTGCGGCTGCACAGTCAGTTGTTCTGTTTCTGATCATCATGGCTCTTACGCTTGTGATGTTCAAGGTTGAAAAGAAAGGGGTCAAATATTAAGATGGCTGCGATCAATAATACCATTACGATGGAGCAGGGTTCTTATAATGAAGAGGAAGTTGCAAAGCTTCACAGTCTCATGAACGCCCGTGCTCTGAGAAAAAAGAGAATCCGTAAGGCTGTGCTGATCGGTGTGAATATCATCTTTGCACTGTTCATGCTGTTCCCGCTGCTGTATTCCGTCAGCGTTTCTGTGATGCCGGGCGACGAACTGTTTACGATGGACATGAATCTTCTTCCGTCCCATCCGACTCTTGAAAATTATGTCCGTGCGTTCACGCAGGTTCCCTTGGTACGTTTTATCCTGAATTCGTTCCTGGTGGCCGGATGTATCACCCTCGGTCAGGTAATCACCTGTTCCCTGGCGGCGTTTGCTTTTTCTTTCCTGGACTTTAAAGGAAAAAATGTACTGTTTATGCTGGTGATGGCGACGATGATGGTTCCCGGCGAGGCAGTGATCATTTCCAATTACCTGACGGTCAGCAGTATGGGAATCCTGGATACCTACATTGTACTGATCCTTCCGTCCCTGACTTCCGCGATGGGTATCTTCCTGTTCCGGCAGTTTTACATGACCTTCCCGATCTCTCTCTATGAATCGGCGAAGCTGGACGGCTGCGGAAATCTGCGGTTCATCATAAAGATCCTGATCCCGCTTACAAAATCTGCGATCGGAGCAATGGCTGTCTATACCTTTATCAATGCATGGAACATGTATATGTGGCCGCTGCTGGTTACAGGTTCCGAGGAAATGCGTACCGTACAGATCGGTATCAGTATGCTGAACAGCGTCGACGCGCAGTCCATCACACTGATGATGGCAGGTGTCGTAGCGATCATCATTCCGTCCATGGTGATCTTCATCGTAGGACAGAAACAGCTGATCAGCGGAATGTTCTCAGGAGCAGTCAAAGGCTGACCTGTTGATATATGAAAATGGTAACAGTTCAGCAACTGGCCTGTTACAAAAAAATGAACAAGCTGCCGGCCGTGCCTGATCTGCACGATGCCGGCGGCAAAAAAGAAGAGGAGAAAGTTTATGAAAAAAAGAGTAATCGCATCAATTCTTGCTGCGGCTATGGTGATGTCTTCCCTTGCAGCCTGCGGCAACAGTGGCTCCGGCACAGGCAGCGGAAGTTCAGCTTCCGGAACTTCCGGAGCTTCCTCCGAGAGCGGAGCAGAGACTTCCGGAGTGATCACTGACAATTTTGCAAATGTGGATACCAATGGAACGACTGTTACATTCTGGCATTCCATGGGTGGTGTAAACGGCGAGGCTATGGATTATCTGGTAAATAAGTTTAATGAGGAAAACACCGACGGAATCACCGTAGAAGCTGTTTATCAGGGCGAATATGACGATACGATCAATAAGCTGAAAAGCGCGCAGATCGGAAACATGGGTGCGGATCTGGTACAGATTTATGACCTGGGTACCCGTTTCATGATTGACTCCGGATGGGTAATCCCGATGCAGGAGATGATCGATGCAGACGGCTACGATGTCTCTCAGATCGAGCCGAACGTTGCGGCATACTATACCACCGAGGATGGAACCATGTATTCCATGCCGTTCAACTCTTCGACCCCTCTGCTGTACTACAACAAGGATATGTTTGATGCGGCAGGGATCACCGAGATTCCGACCAGCCTGCCTGAAATTGCTGAAGTTGGTGACGCGCTGATGAACCAGGGCGGTGCGCAGGAGGTTATCGCGATCAGTATTTACGGATGGTATTTTGAACAGTTCCTCTGCAAGCAGGGACTGGATATGGTAGACAATGGAAACGGCCGTGAGGCGGCGGCAACCAAAGTTGTATTTGATGAGAACGGCGGCGCGCTGAACATTCTGAATGCATGGTATGATCTGTATCAGCAGGGATACGCTCCGAACGTAGGCCGTTCCGGAAGTGATACAGCGACCACAGACTTTACCTCCGGTAAAGCGGCAATGATGCTTGGCTCCACTGCATCTCTGAAACAGGTACTGGAGGACAGCGGCGGAAACTTTGAAGTAGGAACCGCTTACTATCCGGCAGTCAGCCCGGATGACCAGGGCGGTGTTTCCATCGGCGGCGCTTCTCTGTGGGCATTAAATAACAATGATGAGAAACAGGCAGCGGCTACCTGGAAATTTATCAAATTCCTGATTTCTCCGGAATCTCAGGCATACTGGAATGCACAGACCGGTTACTTCCCGATCGTTACTGCAGCACAGGAAGAGCAGACATTTAAAGATAACATCGCACAGTATCCGCAGTTCCAGACCGCTCTGGATCAGTTGCATGATTCCGCACCGGAATATGCAGGCGCTCTGCTGAGCGTATTCCCGGAATCCCGCCAGATCGTTGAGACTCAGATCGAGAATATGCTGAATGGCAGCGTTACACCGGAAGAGGCTGTGGACAATATGGCAAGCGATATCAATGATACGATTGAGGAGTATAACCTTGTAAACGGCTGATGACCAGACGGTAAAAGAGGAAGAATCAAAATCGTTGCCGGCGGCAGCAGTTCAGGAAACTGGACTGCTGCCGTTGGTGGCTGATATGCTTTTTTGGCAGCGCAACGGTTGCCTTTTTTGATGCAGAGTTTTCTGCTATACTATACAAAAGTCAAAATCGCGTAACCGTTCGGCAGAGCGGATGGTTATGGAATCGTACACTGCAGACAGGAGGAAAGAAGAAATGAAAAGAGTGAAAATTTTTGCCCACAGAGGGGCGAGCGCCTATGCTCCGGAAAATACCCTGGAGGCATTTCAACTGGCGATGAACCAGGGAGCGGACGGGATCGAGCTGGACGTACAGCTGACAAAGGATGGAGAGTTAGTCGTGATCCACGATGAGACGATCGACCGCGTCAGCGACGGAAAGGGCGCAGTACGGGATTATACGCTGGAAGAACTGAAAAAAATTTCCGTGTCCAATCATTTTGAACAGTATCCGGATGTAAAGATCCCCACTCTGCGCGAGGTCCTCGAACTGGTGAAACCGGGAACCATGGAGATCAATATCGAACTGAAGACAGGAATTTTCTGGTATCCGGAGATTGAACGGAAAGTACTGGAACTGGTGAAAGAAGAGGGAATGGAGGACCGTATTATCTATTCTTCCTTCAATCATTACAGCGTCCAGAAGATCAAAGAACTCTCTCCGGAAGCTGAGACTGCGTACTTGATCGGAGATGTGATGCTCGACGTGGCTGCTTACACAAAAAACACAGGGATCAAAGGCCTGCATCCGGCATTGTTCCATGTGAAGATGGCGGATTTCCTGAAAGAATATAAAGAAAGCGGCATCGCTCTGCGTGTATGGACGGTCAATGAGAAAGATCAGATCCGCTGGCTGATCGACGAAGGAGTGGACGCAGTGATCACCAATTATCCGGATCGTGGACTGGAAGCCAGAGTCGAGGCGGAGGCAGAGAGCAGGGAATGCTGAAAGATAAAAAGCTGTTTCTGCTGGACATTGACGGAACCGTATGTAAGGGGGAACAGTTGATCAGCGGAACTCGGGAATTTCTGGAGGACCTGAAGAGCAGCGGCGGGCAGTTTGTCTTTATCACGAACAACGCGACGAAAAGTATCTCCGATTATATCGCATCCTTTCAGAAACTGGGAATCCCGTCGGACTACTCCAATTTTATCACTGCTTCCTACGCGACGATCCAGTATCTGAAACAGCACCACAGCGGGGAATTGATCTATGTGCTCGGAACCCGTTCGTTTCTCCGGGAACTGAAGCGCAGCAAGATCCGCGTGACGACGGACTGGGAGGACGAGGGGATCACCTGCGTGCTGGTCTCTTACGACAATCAGCTGACTTATGAGAAGCTGTCGGATACCTGCCGGATCCTGATGAATCCGGAGGTGGATTATCTCGCGACGAATCCGGACTTTGTCTGCCCGGTAGAGTTCGGGTATGTGCCGGACTGCGGTTCCATCTGCGAGATGCTGGGCCACGCAGTAAAGCGGACGCCGTATTTTATCGGAAAACCTGAGACAGCCATGGTGGAATTCGCTCTGCGCCAGAACCATTATACCAGGGAGGAAACGCTGGTAGTCGGAGACCGGCTGTACACAGACATTCTCTGCGGGCACAACGCCGGCGTGGAGACGGCGCTGGTGCTGACCGGAGAAGCTACCGCGGAGGAGGCGGAGGAAGCGGAGATCCC
>DXEK01000044.1 GCA_019115005.1 Candidatus Fusicatenibacter merdavium
GACACCTATACGAAACGGTGGCCGATTGAATTATTTTTCCGGCAGAGCAAAAGTAAACTTGCGCTGGATAGTTATCAAATCCGATCCCGTCAGGGAATCCAAAGGTATTGGCTGATCATGTCGTTGGTCCATTATTTGTGCTGTATGCATTCTGGAAACTACTGCACATTCGAAGAGGGATACGCATCCTTGAAGCAGCAGCTAAAGCAGGAACAGTTTGCAAACCTGTACCGCCTCATAAAAAACAGCGCCTCATTCGAAGAAGCTTTTAAGTTTGTGGGATAAGTTTGTGCAAAATTCGATATTTGCTCATTTATAGCAGGCAATATATTTCACTTTTACAGTGATCTCGATCCGCTTTCTTTCGATAAAAATACCGGATACAGGACCTGTAACAATACGATTCCATATCCGGTACTTTTAGCGGTTTTCAATAGCTAGATACGATAAACCGTTTAACCCTCTGAACGGTTACGGTTCTTCCGGTGCTTCCTCTGTCTCTTCTGCGCTTTCTTTTTTCTCCGGTTTATCGTCCTTCTTCTCACGTACCTTGGCGATACTTGCAACAGTAAATTGATCCGACACATCCATCAGTCTGACTCCGGAAGCGATTCTTCCCATGATAGAAATTCCGGAACACGGAATACGGATGATGATTCCCTCGGTGGTGATCAGCATGATCTCGTTGTCTTCGTTGACTGCTTTTACTCCGATCACATTTCCTGTCTTTTCTGTGATCTTATAACATTTCACACCTTTTCCGCCTCGCAGCTGTACGGTAAATTCACTTACTGCGGTTCGTTTACCCATACCGTTTTCCGATACAAATAACAGATAATCTCCCTGACTGCTCATCTGCATACCGACCACTTCGTCGTTGTCCATCAGATTGATTCCACGTACGCCCATGGACACACGTCCGGTCACACGTACATCTGTCTCTTTAAATCGGATACACTGTCCGAATTTTGTCACAAGAATGATATCTTTTGTATTGTCTGTTGCCTTTACTTCAATCAGTTCGTCCTCTTCCCGCAGAGAAATAGCAGCCAGCCCCGTTTTTCTCACATGCGCATAGTCGACAATCGGAGTTTTCTTGACAATTCCCTTTCGTGTCGCCATAAACAGATAGCGGCCTTCCTCAAACTTGCTGAGCGGGATCACCGCGGTGATCTTTTCGCCCGGCTGCAGCTGGATCAGATTGATAATTGCTGTACCTCTTGCGGTTCTGGAAGCCTCCGGAATCTCATAAGCCTTCAGGCGGTACACTTTTCCTGTGTTCGTGAAAAACATCAGGTAATGATGGGTCGTCGTCATCAGAAGTTCCTCAATGTAGTCATCTTCGATGGTCTGCATTCCCTTGATTCCTTTGCCGCCCCGATGCTGGCTGCGGAAATTATCTACTGTCATACGCTTGATATATCCGAGCTTTGTCATCGTAATGACTGTGTTGTCTCTAGGGATCAGATCCTCCATCGAAAGATCATACTCATCAAATCCGATGGACGTCCTTCTCTCATCTCCGTATTTCTCAGAAATGGTCAGGATCTCTGTGCGGATCACACGAAGCAGTTCCTTTCTGTCCCCGAGAATCGCCTGCAGAAGACGGATCCTTTCCATCAGTTCTTTATATTCATTTTCCAACTTCTCTCTTTCCAGACCGGTAAGAGCGCGCAGACGCATATCCACGATCGCCTGAGCCTGGGCATCAGAAAGTTCGAAGCGAGCCATCAGGTTCGCCTTCGCCTCCTGAGCATTTGCGGAAGCACGGATAATACGGATCACCTCATCAATATAATCCAGCGCTTTTAACAGTCCTTCCAAAATATGAGACCGCTCCTGCGCTTTATTCAGATCATATTTTGTTCTGCGGGTGACGACATCCTCCTGATGCTCCAGATAATAGTTCAGCATTTCCAGAAGATTCAAAACCTTCGGCTGACCGTCCACCAGAGCGAGCATGATCACGCCGAATGTATCCTGCATCTGGGTATGCTTGTAAAGCTGGTTGAGGATGACATTCGCATTGGCGTCTCTCCGAAGTTCAATGCAGATGCGCATTCCTTCCCTGCTGGAATGATCGTTAATATTCGTGATCCCGTCGATCTTTTTGTCGCGCACCAGAGATGCGATTGTCTCGATAAGACGTGCTTTATTCACCATATACGGAAGTTCGGTGACAATGATCTCGGACTTTCCATTGGGCAGTGTCTCGATGTCGGTCACTGCACGAACGCGCACTTTCCCCCGTCCGGTACGGTAAGCCTCATTGATCCCGCGGGTTCCCAGGATCTGTGCGCCTGTTGGAAAGTCCGGTCCCTTAACGATCTGAAGAATCTCATCCAGCTCGGTCTCCCGGTCTTCCTCGATGATATTGTCAATAATCTTTACAATGGCGCCCACCACTTCCCGCAGGTTATGCGGCGGAATATTCGTAGCCATTCCCACTGCGATTCCCGAAGTTCCGTTGACCAGAAGATTCGGATAGCGGGAAGGCATGACAACCGGTTCTTTTTCCGTCTCATCAAAGTTCGGAGTGAAATCTACCGTATCTTTGTTCAGATCAGCAATCATCTCCATCGAGATCTTGCTCAGACGGGCCTCTGTATAACGCATTGCAGCCGCACCGTCGCCGTCCACGGAACCAAAATTTCCGTGACCATCCACCAGCGGATAGCGGGTCGCCCAGTCCTGAGCCATATTTACCAGAGCTCCATAGATCGAACTGTCTCCGTGAGGATGATATTTACCCATTGTATCACCGACAATACGCGCACATTTACGATGCGGTTTGTCCGGCGTGTTGTTCAGTTCAATCATCGAGTATAAAATCCTGCGCTGTACCGGCTTTAAGCCATCGCGGACATCCGGCAGCGCACGAGATGCGATGACGCTCATGGAATACTGCAGGTAAGATTCCTCCATGGTCTCTTTCAAATCCACTTCCTGAATTTTATCAAAAATATTATCTTCCATTTTTTCCTCCTCCTGACACACTTGCTGTATCGTCAAGGCAGATTTGGAAGTTTACTTCCAAACTTTCCTCCAATGCCGTGTTTTCCGTTTGTGTCAGATATCCAGATTCTTGGCGTCTTTCGCCCTCGTCTCAATAAATTCACGGCGCGGCTCTACCTTATCGCCCATCAGCGTGGTGAACGTCAGGTCGATTTCCGAGGAATACTCCTCGTCAAAGGTAACCCTTTTCAGAATCCGATGTTCCGGATCCATCGTCGTCTCCCAGAGCTGGTCCGCATCCATCTCGCCCAGACCTTTGTAACGCTGGATCTTGTTTTCATTTCCACGGCCGACTTCCTGGAGAATCGCATCCAGTTCCTCATCCGTATAGGCATACCATACCTTTTTGTTCCGCTCCAGTTTGTACAGTGGAGGCGTCGCCAGATACACATGACCCTGTTTGATCAGTTCCGGCATAAAACGATACATAAATGTCAGCAGCAACGTCGCAATATGCGCGCCGTCCACATCGGCATCTGTCATAATGATGATCTTGTCGTAACGAAGTTTTGTGATATCAAAATCATCGTGGATCCCTGTTCCGAACGCAGTGATCATCGCCTTGATCTCGGCGTTCGCGTAAATTTTATCCAGGCGCGCTTTCTCCACGTTAAGGATCTTACCTCTCAGCGGCAGGATCGCCTGCGTCGCACGGCTTCGCGCAGATTTGGCGGAACCGCCGGCGGAATCTCCCTCTACCAGATAAATTTCACAGTTTTTCGGATCTTTGACTGTGCAGTCCGCCAGTTTTCCGGGCAGAGACATTCCGTCCAGCGCAGACTTACGGCGGGTCAGATCCCGGGCCTTGCGCGCTGCATCCCTCGCCCGCTGCGCGAGCAGTGACTTTTCAACGATGATCTTCGCCACGGAAGGATTCTGTTCCAGATAAATTTCCAGCTGATTGCTGACAATGTTGTCCACTGCTCCTCTGGCCTCACTGTTTCCCAGCTTCTGTTTCGTCTGTCCCTCGAACTGGGGATCTTCGATCTTGACACTGACGATCGCTGTCATTCCCTCTCGGATATCTTCTCCGACCAGATTGGGCTCATTGTCCTTGATCAGCTTATTTTTCTTCGCATATTCATTAAAGGTCTTTGTCAACGCATTGCGGAAGCCCATGATATGAGTGCCGCCCTCCGGTGTCGTAATATTGTTGACAAAACCATACGTGTTTTCTGTATAAGAATCGTTGTGCTGAAGCGCCACTTCCACCAGCACTCCGTCTTTTTCACCTTCACAGTAAATAATATCCGGGTACAGCGCGGTTTTACTCTTATTCAGATACTGTACAAATTCTTTGATTCCGCCTTCATAGTGGAAACTCTTTTCCTGTTCCTGTCCTTCCCGCTTATCCTGAAGCGTGATACGAAGGCCTTTCGTCAGAAACGCAATCTCACGGATCCTCGTCTGAAGGATTTCATAGTCAAACACGGTCTCCTCAAAGATCGTGTCGTCCGGAAGAAAAGTTACTTCCGTTCCCGTCTTTTCCGGATCACATTCTCCGATCACCTTCAGATCATACATGGTTTTTCCGCGCTCATACCGCTGGTGATAGATCTTTCCCTCACTGTAAACCGTAACCTCCAGCCAGGTAGAAAGCGCATTTACTACAGACGCACCAACGCCGTGAAGGCCGCCGGACACCTTGTATCCCCCGCCGCCGAATTTTCCGCCGGCATGAAGTACCGTAAATACAACTTCGATCGCAGGAATTCCTGCCTTATGATTGATTCCTACCGGAATTCCACGTCCGTCGTCGATGACTGTGACAGAGTTATCCGGATTGATCGTCACTACAATATGTTTACAGAATCCCGCCAGAGCTTCATCCACTGAATTATCTACGATCTCATAAACAAGATGATGCAGACCTCTGGAAGAGGTGCTGCCGATATACATACCCGGCCGCTTTCTGACTGCTTCCAGACCTTCCAGAATCTGGATCTGGTCCGCCCCATATTCTGTGTTGTTGACATTTTCTGTACTCATTTGGATTCCTCCTGTTTATTTTGAAATACGCTTACCGTTCCCCCGGACACCTGAAATACCCGGTTGATCTTAAACTGATTTTCAACAAAATCATCCAGTCCGGTGCAGGTGATCAGCGTCTGTATATTATGAATACTCTGCAAAAGATAATTCTGACGGCTGCTGTCCAGTTCCGAGAGCACATCGTCCAGCATCAGAACCGGCGTGTCTTTGACTTCCTGTTCTACCAGACTTATCTCCGCCAGTTTCAGGGATAAAGCTGCGGTCCTCTGCTGCCCCTGAGAGCCGAAGCGGCGGATATCGATGCCATTGACTCTCACACAGAAATCATCTCTGTGCGGACCGATACAGGACTGCCGAAAGTGCAGATCCCGTTCCCGGTTTCTCGCAAGTTCCTGTTCGAACATTTCTTCCTGAACACTCGGCTCATAGACGATCTCAATTTCTTCCTTTCCGCCCGTCAGACTGCTGTGGATATCTTTCAGAATCCTGTTCAATCTTTCCACAAAATGCATTCTTTCCCGGATCACACTCTTTCCATAGCGTACTAATTGGAGATCCCAGACCTCCAGGGTGTCGGAAAGATTGGCTGAAAAAGAAATTTCCTTCAGAAGCTTATTTCTCTGAACAATGATTTTATTATAATTCATAAGCTGAATCAGGTAAAGCCTGCTCAGCTGACAGATCTCACTGTCCAGAAATCTGCGGCGTTCCGAAGGTCCGTTTTTTATAATATTCAGATCTTCCGGCGAGAAAAACACAATATTCAGAATTCCAAACAGTTCCGCAGCTTTCCGGATCGGTACTCCGTCGATGGCGATTCCTTTCGAGCGGTTCTTTTTCAGGTGCATATCCAACTTGTGTGTGATCCCGTTTCGGAACACCTGCATCCGGATATGCGCCTCCTCCTGACCAAAGCGGATCATCTCCCGGTCCTTGCTGCCTCTGTGTGACTTGGTCGTGCTGCATAAATATGCAGCCTCCAGTATATTCGTTTTTCCCTGCGCGTTATCTCCGTATAGAATATTTGTTCCAGAATCGAAAGTTATCGATAAATTTTCATAATTCCGGTAATTTTTCAGTTCCAGCGTTTTGATATACATAGTTATTTGATAATTTTGATTTCATGACCGTCATAACGGACAATATCCCCGTCATACAGTTTACGTCCGCGCCGGGTATCCGTCTCCGCGTTGACCGTCACCTTTCCTTCCTGGATCACAAGTTTCGCTTCCACACCGTCCTCCACCCATCCGGCGGCTTTCAGCACCTGACCCAGTTTTATAAATTCATCTCTCAGTTTTATTGTTTCCACTTTTTTCCTCCAATGTCACTGATCTCAGACAATTTTCAGAGAATATGCAAAACAGTCCGGCTATCGGAACTGTTACGAACCTTTATCTAACGTACTGCATTAAAATTGACCGGAAGGATCAGATAAATATAACTCTCCTCATCGTTTCGGATAAAGCAAGGCGCTTTCGGGTTCACCAGATAAATAGAGATTTCTTCATCATCGATCACTTTCAAAGCGTCGATCAGGAATTTGGGATTGAATCCGATCATGATATCCTTGCCCTCTTTGGAAATATCGATCTCTTCATTCATAGAGCCCATCGGAGAGTTGATCTTCAGCTCCATAGAACCGTCCGTAATATCAATGATGATCGGTTTCTTATCGCCTTCTTTGACCAGAAGGGTCGCGCGGTCGATACAATCGAGAAATTCTTTTTTGTTGATGACTACTTTCGTCTCATAATCGCTGGACAGCATCTGATCGATCCGGAAATATTCTCCGTCGATCAGACGTGAAACCACTGTTGTGTCGTCAAAAACAAACATAATATGGTTCTCTGCGAAATAAATATCTACAAGATCATCAATCTCACCCGAAAGGATCTTGCTGATCTCATTTAAGGTCTTGCCGGGAACGACAACTTTCCGTTCAGGATAACTTTCCTTCAGCTCGATTCTCCGGATCGCGATTCTGTGGCCGTCAAGGGAGACAACTTTCAGCATATTATCTTTGATCTCGAACAGCTCGCCAGTCATCAGCTTATTGTTTTCATTTGCAGCAATCGAGAAAATCGTCTGACGAATTACTTCTTTCAGTGTGAACTGAGAAATGGTTATATTATCAGTTTTTTCGATAAGAGGGAGGTAGGAAAAATCTTCTCCTGATTTACCGGGAATACTGAAGGTGGCTTTCTCACAGGTGATCGTTGTGAGCAGATTTTCGTCCGTCTGAACAGTCACTTCATTTTCCGGTAATTTTCGAACAATTTCCGAGAAGATCCTGGCATCCAGAGCGACCTGACCTTTTTCTGCGATCGTTCCCTGAACGATTGTCTCAATACCAAGTTCCATATCATTGGACGTAAATTTTATTTCGTTAGAAGTTGCATCGATCAGAATACACTCCAGAATCGGCAGTGTTGTTTTTCCTGGTACCGCTTTCATGGAGATACTGACACTTTTCAGAAGTTCGTTTTTTTGGAAGATAAGTTTCATGTTGTGTAAAAGTCTCCTTTCCCCAAAGTTGGGTGCGAATGGGCATAAAAAAATATATATAAAAAATCCGTAGTAGCCGCCGTAGGGGCCGTGCAAATGTGGAAATGTCTTTCAAACACGCATAAATCCTGAAAAAATTAACCTGTATAACTCTGTGAAAAGTTCAAAAGAAACCTGTGTAAGAAATGTAGACAACTTCAGGTTCATTTTTTTTACACATTGTATCCACAGGTTGTCCACATGAGCTTTGTGTAAAAGCTGAACGTGAACATTTACCGGGACTTTCTTATGTCGGAAAGAGAAGGTATTCATTCCTGCTGCAGGGAATACGGCTGTATATGCTGCGAATTGTATCTTATTTGGAAGGATTGATCTTCTTTTTGAGGATATCGATCGTATTTCTTGTGTTGTCGTTATTTTTCAGCTCTTTTTCTATCTTTTCAATCCCGTGCATTACGGTTGTGTGATCGCGGTCTCCCAGGAATTTTCCGATTGCCGTCAGCGGAGATTCCAGCATTTCACGGCAAAGATACATGGTGATCTGTCGCGGATAGACAATTTTGCTGCTGCGTTTGCTGCCTATAATATCAGACGCAGTAATGTCAAAATGTTCCGCGACGGTGTCTATGATAAACTGCGGGGTAATGACTTTTTTCTCGTTTGGAGAAATGATATCCCGGAGCACCTGTTCGGCAAGATCCAGATTGATCTCACGTTTCTCAAGGTTTGCATATGCAATAATTTTGTTTAAGGCACCTTCCAGTTCCCGAATGTTTGATTTCACATTTGATGCGATATATTCGATCACATCGTCGCCTACATTGTATCCGTCCAGTTCTTCTTTTTTCCGGAGGATCGCGATACGGGTCTCATAATCAGGGCTTTGAATATCGGCCAGAAGACCCCATTCGAACCTTGAACGGATCCGATCTTCCAGGATATCCATATCTTTCGGTGGACGATCGGACGAAATGATGATCTGCTTGTTATTGGCGTGCAGTGTGTTGAAAGTATGGAAAAATTCTTCCTGCGTGGATTCTTTTCCTATAATAAACTGAACATCGTCGATCAGTAGAACATCGATGTTTCTGTATTTTTCCCGGAATTTGGTCATGGCGGTATTGTTGCTGTTACGGATCGCCTCGATGACTTCATTGGTAAATTCTTCACTGGTAACATAGAGGATCCGGGATGCCGGGTTCTTTTCCAGGATAAAATGCGCAATGGAATGCATCAGGTGGGTTTTTCCGAGTCCCACGCCTCCGTACAGAAAAAGAGGATTGTAGATTTCTCCCGGCGATTCTGCAACCGCAAGAGAAGCTGCGTGAGCAAACTTGTTGTTGCTGCCAACCACAAATGTGTCAAAGGTATACTTGGGATTCAGGTTTGGCGCATAAGGATTTTTCTGAAGTGCGGGCTTTTTGTCCTCTTTTTTGACTTCCTCCGGAAGTGCAAAGCGAATATCATAATTCACACCGGTGATCTCCGCGATCGCAACTTTAATAGGAAGAGTGTATTTTTTACTGACATATTCCAGGCCCATTTTTTCAGACGGAACCAGAATAGTCACAAGATTATCTTCAACACTGTGGACAGTCAGTGGTTTGATCCATGTGTCGAAAGAGATCTCGGACAATTCATGCTCATCTCTGACTCTCTGTAATATTTCGTTCCATTTTTCTCTTACGATTTCCATGTTCTTTCAGTCTCCGCTTCTATATGTGTGGGGTTGGGGATAAACAGACAGATTTCATAATAGTTTTGCACAGACGCTGTTTTTCATACTGTTCTCACAGTAAATATACAGACCTGGCGGAACTGTTACGAAATCCTGACTGTGGATAATACCTATAATAACCCACTATTACCTATCTATCATATAATAAAATGGACTTTTAATCAACTAAAATGTGAAAAATAAGGCTGCGAGAGACTGTTGAAAAAGGTTCAGGAGCGGAAAAATCCCGGAGGTAAAAAGGTTGTTCCGGTTTGTGGATAACCTGAACCGGAAAAAAAATCATGTGGAAAAATCCGTGTATAGTATGTTGAAAAATGAAAAACTCCGAATATTTGAAGGCGACGGAATCTGAAAAATGTGTATAAGTAGAACCTGATATACACATTATACAGTCTGAAAAATACTGAATTTTCCGGATAAAACCACAGTCTTTGCACAGACAGGGAAAAAGTTATCCACAAGTTATCCACAAAATGTGGATAATGTTGGCGGAGGTTCCCACAGTTTGTGGAAATACCGTTTTTTTGCGGAAAGCGCCAGATTCTGCTTGACTTTGCAGGTCTTTATGAATATAATTAAAACGATGTTTTCTGAGTTACCGGGCGTCCTTGGAGTGTTCCGGTAACGCTTTCTGACATACATGAGATTAACGTAAGTTCAAAATATGAAGGAGGTGCCGTACCTATGAAAATGACATTTCAGCCGAAGAAACGTTCCAGAGCGAAAGTTCACGGATTCAGAGCGAGAATGAGCACAAAGGGTGGAAGAAAAGTTTTAGCTGCAAGAAGATTAAAAGGAAGAAAAAAATTATCAGCATAAAACCAAAGGCCGCATATCCTGTATGTGGTCTTTTCTTCTATTATCAGAATTTGAAATAATGTAGCAGATCTGTCCGGAAAAAGTCCAGAGAGCCTGGATTTTCCCGGACAGAGTCAAATACCCCGCAGCAAGCTACGGGGCATTAAAAAGGATTTTATGGAATATTCAGAAAGTTTGAAAAAAAACAGAGAGTTTCAGGTGGTCTACCGTCAGGGAACATCGTATGCTAACAGATATCTGGTCATGTATGTAAAGGAGAACCATTTGGAAAAAAACCGGGTCGGAATATCCGTGAGTAAGAAGGTGGGAAATAGTGTCGTCCGCCATCGTCTGACGCGATTGATCCGGGAAAGCTACCGTTTAAATGAACAGAAATTCCAAAGAGGGATGGATCTTGTTGTTGTTGCGAGAGTGAATGCGAAGGGCAGAAGCTTTCGGGAGATCGAAAAAGCGCTGCTGCACCTTGGAGGATTGCATAAGATCATCGATAAGCAGGGAAAGTCCAAGAGTTTTTGAGAGTGATGATGGAGGCAAATTTGGAAGCAGACTTCCAGATCTACCTGAATGACGCAGGATATGTGTCAGGAGGAAGAGAAATGAAATATATATTGATTAAGATGATCCGTTTTTATCAGAAATATCTGTCGCCACTGAAGAGAACCAGGTGTCCCTATATCCCGACCTGTTCTCAATATGGATTGGAGGCAATCCAGAAATACGGAGCTTTAAAAGGAAGTTTACTGGCAGCCTGGAGAATTCTGAGATGTAACCCGTTTTCACACGGAGGTTATGACCCAGTGCCGTAAACGCAAAGGAGGAAAAGACGTTTGGAGATCATACTGAGCAAATCAACATGGCCGATCATTGGATGGGTTTGTCAGATCCTCGGCTGGTTGATCAATGGCATTTATGTCGTACTGGAAGCGATCGGCATACCAAACATTGGTGTGGCAATTATTCTGTTTACCATTATCATTTATCTGCTGCTGACGCCGATCCAGATCAAACAGCAGAAATGGTCGAAAATGATGACGGTCATTCAGCCTGAATTACAGCAGATTCAGAAAAAATATGCAAACAAAAAGGACCAGGCTTCCCAGATGAAGATGAGTGAGGAAACCATGGCCCTTTATCAGAAATATGGCGTTTCGCCGACAGGAAGCTGTCTGCCGCTGCTTCTGCAGATGCCGATCCTTTTGTCCTTGTATCAGGTTATTTACCATATTCCGGGATATATCGGCAGCGTAAGATCGATTTTCAGCTCTCTGACAGACCAGATCATGGCAGTGAGCGGATATTCTGACCTGATGAAGACGTTTGTGGAAGAGAACAGTATTCGTGTCTATTCGGCTCTCAGCGATACGCTTACGGAAAACAACATCTACGATATTCTCTATGTCCTGAAGCCGAGTCAGTGGGACAAGCTGGGAGATATCGCACAGTTTTCCGGTTTTACGGATCTGATCGCCCGTACGGCGGATGATTCCACCAATGTAAACATGTTCCTGGCTTACAACATCACGGAATCTCCGATGGATCTTCTTCAGCGAGGAATGGCGGCAGGTTCTGTTGTCCTGGTTATTCTTGCGATCCTGGTGCCTGTCCTGGCATGGTTGACACAGTGGCTGAATTATAAACTGATGCCTCAGTCTGCGATGGCGGATGACAGCAAGGGTAAGAACCAGAAGAACAGTATGGAGTCTTCTATGAGAATGATGAACACCTTTATGCCGATCTTTTCTGCATTTATGTGTCTGTCGTTATCTATCGGTATCGGTATCTACTGGGTAGCCGGAGCTGTGGTTCGAAGCATCCAGCAGATCGTCGTAAACCGTCATATGAAGTCGCTGAATATTGACGAACTGATTGCCAAGAATCAGGAAAAGGTAAATAAGAAAAGAGAAAAAGAAGGTCTGCCGCCTCAGAAGATCACTCAGCAGGCAAGACAGAGTGTGCGGAATATTGATTTTGAGGAAACGGCAGCAAAGGAAACCCAGAGTAAGAAGGCGGATGTCAGCGAGACAACCGCATACTACAAAGAGCATACGGAATACGCGCCGGGAAGTCTGGCTGCCAAGGCGAACATGGTACGGCAGTTCGATGAGAAAAATAGTAAGCGTAAGAAGTAGGGGGTAGAACTTATGGAGTTTATCGAAGTATCTGCAAAGACAGTAGATGAAGCGATCACAAAAGCGTGTATTGAACTTGGTGCATCCAGCGATAAACTGGAGATTCAGGTAATCAGTGAAGGAAGTTCTGGTTTTCTCGGATTCGGCAGCAAGCCGGCAGTGATCCGTGCTGGAAAGAAGCCGGAAGAAGAGGTTATCGAGAAAGAAGAAGTTCAGCCGGAAAAAGAAGAGAAAGAGGAACCTGCGGTACAGCCACAGGAAGAGAAAAAAGAAAAGAGAGAGGAAAAAAAGGAAGCGCCGAAGCCGGTGAAGAAGACGCCTGTTCAGGAGAATGAACCGGTCGTGCGTACGGAAGAAGAGATCGCAGCGATGAAAAAGTCAGCGCAGGAATTTCTCTCGGGCGTTTTTCAGGCGATGGAACTTCCGGTCCAGATCACGATCGTTTACAATAAGGAATCGGGAAGTCTGGATATTGATTTTGCAGGAGAGGATATGGGTATCCTGATCGGCAAAAGAGGACAGACTTTGGATTCCCTTCAGTATCTGACAAGCCTTGTGGTGAATAAGGAGCAGAAGGAGTATGTCAGAGTTAAGCTGGATACGGAGAACTACCGGAAACGCAGAAAAGAAACGCTGGAAAACCTGGCGAGAAATATTGCCTATAAGGTGAAAAAGACCAGAAAGCCGGTGTCTCTTGAGCCGATGAATCCGTATGAGAGACGGATCATTCATTCCGCGCTGCAGAGCAATAAGTTTGTGGAAACCTACAGCGAGGGCAATGAGCCATATCGTCATGTCGTGGTCACTCCAAAGCGGTATCAGTCACAGCAGTAACGGCTGTGTTATATGTTTGATCCTCCGCAGCAAACTGTGGGGTATCTGACTACAGCATCCGAAAGAAAACATTTTAAGTAACTGTTCAGCTTTAAAATGGTGATCTTCCGGGTGCTGTTTCTTTATAACGAAAGGAAGGGTTGAGATGGAAGACACAATAGCGGCTGTCGCCACTGCGATGGCTCCTTCCGGAATCGGAATTGTGAGGATCAGCGGTCCGGATGCTGTTGCTGTTGCGGATCGTCTGTACCGGGGAAAAAGAGAAGAAAAAAGACTGGAAAATGTGAAATCTCATACGATCCATTATGGATGGATCGTGGAGCAGGAGCAGGTACTGGACGAAGTGCTCGTCATGCTGATGCGCGGGCCGCACAGTTATACCGGGGAAGATACGGTGGAGATTGACTGCCATGGCGGTGTTCTGGCGGTGAAGCGTGTGCTGGAGGCGGTGATTCATGCGGGGGCGCGGATAGCAGAGCCGGGAGAGTTTACGAAGCGTGCGTTTCTGAACGGGCGGATCGACCTCTCTCAGGCGGAGGCGGTGATGGACGTGATCTCCGCGAAGAGCGAGTATGCGCTGCAGAGTTCTGTGAGCCAGCTGCAGGGTTCTGTGCGCCGGGCGGTCAGAGAGATCCGGGAGAAACTGCTGTATGAGATTGCATTTATCGAGTCGGCGCTGGATGATCCGGAGCATATCAGCCTGGACGGTTATCCCGTAAGGCTGGGAGAAGTTGTGAAGGAAGAAAAGGGACGGATTGAAAAACTGCTGAAGTCGGCAGACGACGGAAAAATGCTGCAGGAAGGGATCAAGACGGTGATTCTAGGAAAACCCAACGCCGGAAAATCGTCGCTGCTGAATCTTCTGGTGGGAGAGGAGAAAGCCATCGTCACGGAGATCGCGGGTACGACGAGGGATGTGCTGGAAGAGCAGATCAGTCTCGGCGGCATTTCTCTGCGGATGCTGGACACTGCGGGGATCCGCAGCACCGCGGATAAGGTGGAACAGATCGGCGTGGAGAGGGCCAAGGAACATGCGAAGAATGCAGATCTGATCCTGTATGTGGTAGATGCTTCCGTTCCTCTGGATGAGAATGACACGCAGATCATGGAGCTTCTGAAAGGGAGAAAGACGATTCTTCTGCTGAATAAATCGGATCTCCGGACGGTGATCTCTCCGGAGGAGCTGACGGACAAGGTGGACGCTCCGGTGCTGAATATTTCCGCCAGGGAAGAGACGGGACTGGAAGAACTGGAAGCCATGATTAAGGAGATGTTTTTCCAGGGAGAGATTTCCTTTAACGACGAGGTTTATATTACCAATATGAGACAGAAGCGGGCACTGGAGGAGGCGCTGGAAAGTCTGAATCTTGTGGAAAACAGCATCGAGATGGGAATGCCGGAGGACTTTTTTTCCATTGATCTGATGAATGCTTATGAGAGACTGGGAAGCATCATCGGAGAAGCGGTGGGAGAGGACCTGGTCAATGAGATTTTCAGCAAATTTTGTACCGGAAAGTAAAGGCGGATGACTGTTTTAATATAGAGAAAAGCTGTGGAAAACAGACGGAATTGTGGATATCGGAGGCGGAAATGGGAGCGATTGTGGAAAATTATGATATTGTTGTGATCGGCGCGGGGCATGCGGGCTGTGAGGCGGCTCTGGCGGGAGCGAGACTTGGACTGGAGACGATCGTCTTTACGGTCAGTGTCGACAGCATTGCGATGATGCCGTGCAATCCGAACATTGGAGGAACCTCGAAAGGGCATCTGGTTCGTGAAATTGACGCTCTGGGCGGAGAGATGGGAAAGAATATCGACCGGACATTCATTCAGTCAAAGATGCTGAACAAATCAAAGGGACCGGCGGTACATTCTCTGCGGGCGCAGGCGGACAAAAAGGCATACAGCAATGAAATGCGGAAGGTGCTGGAAAATACAGACCATCTGACGATCAAACAGGCGGAAGTGTCGGAGCTGATCGTGGAGGACGGTGTGCTGAAAGGGGTGAAGACTGTATCAGGCGCTGCCTATTACTGTAAGGCGGCAGTTCTCTGTACCGGCGTTTACCTGAATGCCCGGTGTATTTACGGAGATGTGAGTATGTATACGGGGCCGAACGGCCTGCAGGCGGCGACGCATCTGACAGATTCTCTGCGGAAAAACGGTGTGGAAATGATGCGGTTTAAGACAGGGACGCCGGCCCGTGTGGACAAGCGCTCTATCGATTTTTCAAAAATGGAGGAGCAGTTCGGCGATGAGAGGATCGTTCCGTTTTCCTTTTCCACAGATCCGGACAGTGTACAGATCGATCAGGTTTCCTGCTGGCTGACGTACACCAATGAGCGGACCCATGAGATCATCCGGAAAAATCTGAACCGCTCGCCCCTGTATTCTGGGATGATCGAGGGAACCGGGCCGAGATATTGTCCGTCCATCGAGGACAAAGTCGTAAAATTTGCAGATAAGAACCGCCATCAGGTGTTCCTGGAACCGGAGGGGCTGGATACCAATGAGATGTATGTGGGCGGTATGTCCAGCTCTCTTCCGGAGGATGTGCAGGAAGCGATGTACCATTCGGTTCCGGGACTGGAGCATGCGAAGATCGTGCGCAACGCCTATGCGATCGAGTATGACTGCATCAATCCGCAGCAGCTGAACGCCGCGCTGGAATTCAAGGCGATCCGCGGACTGTTTTCCGGCGGTCAGTTTAACGGAAGTTCCGGTTATGAGGAGGCGGCGGCGCAGGGACTGATCGCGGGGATCAATGCGGCGCAGAAGATCCTGGGAAAGGAGCTTCTTGTCCTGGATCGCTCGGAATCTTATATCGGCGTTCTGATCGATGATCTGGTGACGAAGGAAAATCATGAACCGTATCGGATGATGACGAGCCGGGCGGAATATCGTCTGCTGCTGCGGCAGGACAATGCGGATCTGCGTCTGCGGAAGTACGGATATCAGGTAGGGCTGATTTCCGAGGAAGAGTACCAGGCGTTGCTGCAGAAGGAGAAGCAGATCGAGGAAGAGATCCGCCGTGTAGAGCGTACGCATGTGGGATCTTCTTGGGCAGTGAATCATGTTCTGGAACAGTATGGTTCCACGCCGCTGAACGGCGGAAGTTCGCTGGCGGAACTGATCCGGCGGCCGGAACTGAATTATGACGTTTTGGCGGAGCTTGATCCGGAGCGGCCGAAGCTTCCGGCCGGCGTGACGGAGCAGGTGAACATCAACATTAAGTACGACGGTTACATTCGCCGGCAGATGAAGCAGGTAGAGCAGTTTAAGAAGATGGAAACGAAGAAGATTCCTGAGGATCTGGATTACGATCAGGTGCAAAGTCTCAGGATCGAGGCGAAGCAGAAACTGAAGGCTTACCGTCCGATGAATATCGGGCAGGCCTCGAGAATTTCCGGCGTCTCTCCGGCGGATGTTTCGGTATTATTGGTTTATCTGGAAAATTTCCGCAGCGGGAAGGAAATGTAGGAAGCGATGGGGTGAAATATTTCTGCTGTATATATGAAAGAATGAGGAAAAAACAGAATGGAAAAAAATCCTATGGAGAGTAAAGATCTGACTGTGTTCCGCGATGGACTCGAGGCGTTGGGCATCCGGATTTCAGACCGCCAGGAAGAACAGTTTATACAGTATTATGAACTCCTGACGGAGTGGAATTCGTTTATGAATCTGACGGCGATCACGGAATTTGAGGAGGTGCTGGTCAAACATTTTCTGGACAGTCTGGCGCTGGTCAGAGCGTGGAATCCCGGTCCGAAAAAGGTCATCGACGTGGGGACGGGAGCAGGGTTTCCCGGGATCCCTTTGAAGATCGCATTTCCGGAACTGGAGATCACGTTGCTGGATTCACTGAATAAGAGGGTAAAGTTTCTCGATGAAGTGATCGGAAGGCTTGGGCTGAAAGGAATCCGTGCGGTACATGGAAGAGCGGAGGAACTGGTAAAGAAGCCGGGCGAGCGGGAAGGGTATGACCTTGCGGTCTCCCGTGCTGTGGCGAATCTGAGTACGCTGTCGGAGTACTGTCTGCCTTATGTGAAGGTGGGCGGCCTGTTCCTGCCTTATAAATCGGGAAAGGTGGAGCAGGAGCTGGAAGAGGCGAAAAAGGCGGTGTCCGTGTTGGGAGGACAGTGTGAGGAGGTCGTTTATTTCACACTGGACGGAACCGATCTGGAACGGTCGCTCGTTCCGATCCGGAAGGTGAGACAGACGCCGAAGCAGTATCCGCGGAAGGCGGGGACGCCGGGGAAGAGTCCGATTCAATAAAACGGACGAAATCATCCCGGCGCAGAGGAGGCGCACGCACCTGGGACGGCTCCTCAGACTCCGGGCTTGCAGCCCTGCGTCTGTCCCGTCCTCCGGGACCCCGGAACACTAAGATTTTCTCACAGACTTTGCAGATGTCCTAGGTGCGTGCGCCTCCTCTGCGCCGGGATGATTTCTGGTATACTAAGGCGTTTGGAGAGGATCATTCAGAAAGAAAAATTACCGGGGGATTCGATGTGTTTTTGGATAGCCGCGCACAGGCGTTCGTCTTTTTTGGAAAGGGCGTTCAGAAAGTGCGCGGTGTTTTTTATGGGCAGCTGATCAAAGGTCTGAAGCAGGGTGCGGATTCCTTCGGCGCCGTATTTCCGGTAAAGATCATAGTACAGGAGGGTGCCGGTCTCATGAACATCCGATAGCCTTTGATCGCCATTGGGGCGTAGGGAGCCGGTCCCACGATATTCCCGGATCTGTTCTTTTATCTGTTGTTCAAAAAAGTCGGGATCATGGACGAGTTCATATAACAGAGCGCTCCATTCCGCGTGAGTTTCGTTGAGCCAATCTTCCCAGGTATTGCAGTCTGCGCCGAATGCGTAATTGTGTCCCAGTTCATGTGCCAGATGGTGTCGGAGCTGCTTTGGGTCGACGTTCAGTTCGCTGAAAACGGTCAGATGGTCTCTCTGATATGCGCCAATGTGGTATTTTTCCGGGAGAATTACAATGGAAGTCTCCGTAACTTTGTCATTACCGTAAAGAGATACGTAAAACTCATTGATCGATGTATATGCCTCCAGGATCTGCCCGACAGAATCGGCGTATGTCTGGTCAAAATACCAGACAGAGACCTTTCCTTGGCAGGAATGGAAACTCTTTGCTTTGTTGATCAGAAGTATGTTGCAGTCTTTGAGCGACTGGCCTTTTGTGGAATAATACCAGTCCCGGGAGTCTGGCCGATAGACACCGTTGATCAGTTCGTAAGAATCATCCTGGTGAACCACAATGTCACAGTCTTCCTCCGCGTCAAATCCTACAGGATACCATCCGTTGTACAGACTGTAATGGTACAGTTCTTCCTCCATAAAAAGGAAAAATCCTTCCAGCGTGCCGCTGTAGGAAAACTGCAGGATACCATTCTGAAGACCGGAAAATGTGTATTTTTTCATAGGCGGACGAAATTCCATTTCATATAGTTCGGCAGAATCCGGCGTGATTTTTTCCGAATTGTTGAACGCATCCTGGAGATCCAGTGTGTGTGCCAGTGCAAAGGAATAAGAATCCTTTTGAACAGGAATTTCACAAAGGACAGAAATTTTCTCTCCGTCAATTCTCAAATCTAATTTCATTGCTATTCTCTCCTCTGATTGTTTTTTCCTTTGCTTTCATGTTCACAATTTTATCACAGAATAAACCGTAAATAAACACAGTTTGTTAATAGAATATTTATATGATGCAGGGTCAAAAGGTCATGATTTTCATGCTTGCATGAAAAAGCATGACTTTGGGACCCGTAAAACATGAGAAAGTAGCCCGATCGGGCGGATTTCGAATGTTTTCAGGATTGCGGGAGCATGAAATGCGGAGCAATCCGTAGCATCATTGGGGGCAAAATACCTTTTGACCCCAACATCTTTATACAAGACTTTTTTAAAGGAGGAAGAGCATTGATAGAGGTGAAGAACCTGGTAAAGCGTTATGGGGATCATCTGGCGGTCAACCGGCTGAACTTTACGGTGGAAGAAGGGCAGATTTACGGCTTTCTGGGGCCGAACGGTGCAGGTAAGTCCACAACGATGAATATTATCACTGGTTATCTGGCTGCGACCGAGGGAGAAGTAACGATCAACGGTCACAACATTCTCGAAGAGCCCGAGGAAGCCAAGAAGTGTATCGGATATCTTCCGGAAATCCCGCCGTTGTATATGGATATGACGGTTCTGGAATATCTGAAGTTCGCGGCAGAATTGAAGAAGATCCCAAAAGAAAAAAGGGAAAAACATATTAAGGAGATTATGTCTCTGGTAAAGATCACGGATATGAAAAACCGTCTGATCAAGAATCTCTCAAAAGGTTACAGGCAGAGAGTCGGACTCGCGCAGGCAATCCTGGGTTATCCGCCGATCATTATTCTGGATGAGCCGACGGTCGGACTGGATCCGAAGCAGATCATAGAAATCCGTGATCTGATCAAATCGCTGGGGAAGAAGCATACGGTGATTTTGTCGTCGCACATTCTGTCGGAGGTCAGCGCGGTCTGTGATTATGTGATGATTATCGCCAACGGGCGCCTGGTAGCCAGCGATACGCCGGATAATCTGAGCAAGCTTACGTTGGGTTCCAACACGGTGGAGGCGTCCATCAAAGGCACAAGAAATACGGTTGTGAAGATTCTGAACCAGATCGAGGAGATTCAGAATATAAAATATAAAGATTCGGAGCTTCCGGGTTGTGTGGATGTGACGATTACGACAGCGAAGGATAAGGACATCCGTGAGGAGCTGTTTTATAAGATGGCCGGAGCCAGATGTCCGATTCTGCATATTAACTCGAGTACCATGTCGCTGGAGGATATCTTCCTGCAGCTGACGGAAAATCCGGGAAAAGCGGAGAAGGCGAAAACAGAGACTCCGCAGGCGATTTCCGCGGAGGAGTCGGAAGCCGCACAGGCCGGGGAATCAGAGAAGGTTTCCGGTGAAGATGAAAACGTGCCGGAAGAAGCGGCGGAGGATGAGATGTCGCCGGAAAAAGGGATGGAAAAGGTTTCGGGAAGCGGTAAATCAAATGAGGAGGGTGAACAATGAAAGCGATTTATAAAAAGGAACTCAGGAGTTACCTGACTTCCATGATCGGATATGTGTTTATTGCATTTATTCTGGTGTTACTCGGAATTTATTTTACCGCGATCAATATTCAGTCGGCGTACCCGGAGATCGGATATGCCCTCAGCAATACGTCGTTCGTATTTCTGATCGCAGTGCCGGTGCTGACGATGCGTGTGCTGGCGGAGGAGCAGAAAAATAAGACGGATCAGATGCTTCTGACAGCGCCTGTCAGTATCGGAGATATTGTTCTGGGCAAATATCTGGCGCTGCTGACGATTTTCTGTATCCCTACGGCCGTTATTTGCCTTTATCCGCTGCTTCTGGCTCAGCACGGGACAATTTCCTTTGCAATGTCTTATACGTCCATTCTGGGCTTTTTCCTGCTTGGAGCGGCTTATATTTCGATCGGAGTGTTTATTTCCTCTATTACGGAGAGCCAGGTGATCGCGGCGGTCGTTTCCTTTATTGTGTTGTTTGTCACATATGTGGAAAGCGGAATCGCCGATTTCTTTCCGGAAAGCGCGGGAGGTTCGCTGTTTGCGTTTGTGATTCTTGCGGCGCTGTTTTGTCTGTGGATCGGTAGTATGATCAAGAATCCTCTGGTGACGGGGGCGCTGGCAGTGGTGCTGGAGGCGGCTCTTGTGATCGTTTATTTTGTGCGCCCGTCTTTGTTGGAGGGAAAGATCCAGGATCTGCTGTCGGTGTTTGACCTGAGCGGTCATCTCAATAATTTTATTTATGGCATTTTTGATCTGACTGGAATCGTTTATTATCTGTCGGTGGTTGTTCTGTGCATGTTCTTTACGGTGCAGTCCCTGCAGAAGAGACGTTGGAATTAGGAGGTGGCTAAGGTGAAGAAGAATGCAGGAAATCCGGAAAATACCGGAACGGTAAAGAATGGGAAGATCCAACAGGGATGGAACAAGATCCGCGGAAAATTTACGAAAGAAAATCTGAAACGGATTTTTGTGGAAGAGGAAAACCGGCGTCATCTGAAACACGGTTCTTACTCTTCTTTTCTGGTCCTCTTTATCATTGCGGCGGTGGTGATCGTAAATCTGATCGTCGGTCAGCTTCCGACGACATTTACACAGTTTGATCTCAGCTCTCAGCAGTTATATTCGCTGACGGATGATACCAGGGAGATGGTAAAGGCGCTGGATCAGGATGTGACGCTGTATTATATCGTTACCAGCGGGAATGAGGACGATACCGTGGAGCGGATGCTGGAGCGCTATGAAGATCTTTCCAGCCATCTTACAGTGGAGACGAAAGATCCGAATCTTTATCCGAATTTTGCCAGTCAGTATACGGATGAAGATGTGGCGGACAATAGTATCATCGTGGTCTGCGGGGATAAGAGCCGTGTGATCTCCAGCAGTGATATGTGGGAGACTTCGGTTGATTATTCGACCTTCTCTCAGCAGACGACGGGATTTGACGGGGAAGGTCAGGTTACCAGTGCGATTTCTTATGTTACCAGCGAGGATACGACAAAGCTGTATTGGATCACAGGACATGGAGAGGTAGAGGAATCCTCTTTGAGTTCGAATTTTACGGATGCAGTCAACAAAAACAATATGGAAGTGGAAGAACTGGCACTGATGACCAATGAGATTCCTGAGGATGCGGACGGTATTGTGATCATGTCCCCGACTTCGGATTTTTCTGAGGATGAGACGGAGAAGGTGATCTCTTATCTGGAAGGCGGCGGAAAAGCGCTGATCTTCAGCAATTATACAGACACAGATCTGCCGAACTTTGATTCGATCCTGGAAAATTACGGAGTGCAGAGAACGGAAGGGATCGTTGTCGAGAGCGACAGCAATTATTACTATCCGCAGATGCCGTATGTCCTCCTGCCGGAGATTCAGAGCGGAGATATCACTGAGCCGGTAGAAAACTCTTACATTATCGTGCCGACTGCCCAGGCCATCGTTCCGCTGGATTCTTACCGGGATTCCATTACGATCGAAAGCCTTCTGACTACGACGGACGGGGCTTATATCGAAGCCGACCCGGAAAACAGTACCTGGACAAAGAGTGCCGACAGTGAGACGGGTGCTTTTGATGTGGGTGTGTCGATCACGGAGACAGTAGACGATACAGAGACGCAGATCGTCTATTTCTCCAGCGTGAATATGCTGGCAGAGCAGTTTGATTCCGCAGTTTCAGGCGCAAACTCGAATCTGGTCACGAGCGCTCTGACCAATATGTGTCAGGTGGAAAACAGTGTCTCGATACCGAGCAAGAGCCTCGAGTATACAAGCCTGGTATTCACTGCAGGTTCGATGAATGTATGGGGAATCGTTGTGATCGCTGTGATACCGGCGGCGTTTTTGATTGTCGGTCTGGGAATCTGGATGAAGAGGAGAAAACAGTAAATGAAAAAAACAGGAAAAATGGTCTTGTGTGTGATCATTCTGATCGTTCTCCTGGCAATTCTGCTGCTGGTGAGCCGGCTGAATCAGGAGGGTGATGCGGAAGATGGGACAGAAGAGGAAAGCATTGAGGTGACCAGCGGGGAGGAAGACTGTGTGACGGCATTGTCTTTTCAGATCAATGGTACGGAGGTGTCGTTCACAAAGACGGACGATACCTGGGTGTATGATCAGGATCCGGAGTTTCCGCTGGATCAGACGGATGTGGAGACGATCGTCGGAAAGGTGATCAGTCTGAGCGCGGAGCAGGAACTGGAGGATGATTCTTTGGAGCTATCGGATTACGGTCTGGATGCGCCGACGAATGTCGTGACCTTTACGGATGACACCGGGACCACAAAGATTTCCATCGGAAATGAAAATACGACGACAGGGATCTGGTATCTGTATTTGAACGACGATACCGCAAAGATTTATCTGGTAGACCAGTCTTTTGACACAATGTTTCCGGATGATATTATGAGCTTTGCAGACGGGGAAACGCTTCCGTCGATTACTGCGGACAATATCACGGATATCCAGGTGGAAAACGGAGAGGACAGTTATCAGATCGCAGCAGACTCGGAGTCGACGACGAACTGGACGGTCACGGATGCATCCGGATTTTCCCATGAAGGAGATGGAGACCAGATCGGAACGCTGACCAGTACACTCGCGTCCCTGAGCTATGGCGGTATGATGGAGTATAACTGTGCGGATATGGCTCAGTATGGACTGGCGGATCCTGCGGCGACGGTGCGCGTGCATTATACCGAGGAGCAGACCGTGGATACTTCCGATGACGACACAGAGGAGGAAGCTTCGGATTCTGATACAGATGACACGGATGCTTCCAGCAGCAGTTCTTCCGGTGCAGATTCTGAGGAAGAGACTACCGTTACAGTGGAAAAAGAGCTGGTGCTTCTCGTGGGAAGTCAGAACGAGGAAGGAAATTATTATGTGACCATGGAGGGATCCGGCGAGGTTCATACGATCACAGGCGATACGATAGATTCCATTCTGGACACATCGGCTGCTGATTATTGGAGCCTTTATGTGAGCCCTGTGACCGTGACGGATATCAAGAGCATGGATGTGACTTATAACGGCCAGACAAACACGATCGTCAGAAATACGGAAGAGACTACAGATGAAGACGGAGATACGACACAGACGATCACTTATACCTGGAACGGCGAGGAAGTGGACAAAACAGAAGCTTCCACCCTGTATTCCTCTGCGGTGACAATGACTGCTCAGAGCAAGGATTTCGCATATGAGAAGACCGGGGAGGATGAGCTTGTTTTGGTCATGCATACAGACGACGGGGATTATACGGTAAGCTTCAGTCCCTATGATTCCAGCTTCTACTATGTGGTCGATCTGGAAGGAGTGCCGTCTCTTGTAAATAAAAACAATGTAAACAGCCTGATCGATGCGTATCTCACAGTGATCGGGGAAAAATAACAGAGTGAAGAAATAGAAAATCACCGTATTCTTTTTTGGATGGGAGAATACGGTGATTTTTTATCAGAATTCTTTTCTGTCCACAATAGAAATGCTGATCTTCAGGGACAGGAGCAGGAGAACAAGGGTGATCACTGCCACACCTGCGATCATAGTTCCCGTGCTGAGAGACAGAAGGAAGGCGAAGACGCCGCTCAGATCCATGGGAAGAATTTTAATGATGTTGGCGCTTACGTATCCCAGAAGCAGAATTCCTCCGAAGATACCGATGATCGCGTAGCGGGATCTTTCTCCTCCGAATTTCAGTGTAAGTGGAAGCATGACTGCGAGGATGAGCAGGAAAAACGGGATAAGGATCAGCGAGGAGACAAGCCGGTCTTCTGATATGGAGAAGCCTCTGAACAGCAGGTAGACAAATGTGAGGGCATTTGAGAGAATCCAGAAGCTGAACCCGATGATTATTCCAAAGCAGTATTTTTCCAGCACATAGTTCTTTCGTGTGAACGGCAGTGAGAAGAGAAAAGGATTGCCGTTGTCAAATTCGTCATAGCTGATCGTGCTTATCGAGAAGAGTGAACTCGCGAAACAGGAAAACCCGATGGCGTAAGAGATAAACCCGTTGTTTCCGTTTGAGGACATGATGAATCCGATGGCAATTACCGCTATGAGCAGAAAAAAGTTTCTCTGAACCTTTAACAGATGAAAATCTTTTATGAGCAGACCCTTCATGATTTTTCCCCCTTTATCATCATGGTTATTACATTGTCGATACTGCCTTTTTCAACGGCAATATCTGGATAATTTTCCATATAGTATTGTTTCTGATCTGTCAGACAGCTGTAACCGTAGTTCTCACGCTTCCATCGCAGAAGATACTGCCGGTCAATGCGCTGAAACTGTGTTTCGTCCATTTTCAGTACACCGTAAGTACTCAGCAGAAGATCGGTGTCTTCGTGCAGAATAATTTTTCCATCGTGGATCATATAGAGATCGTCACAAAGAGTTTCCAGGTCATCAGAGATGTGAGAGCTGATCAAAATCGATCGTTCTTCCTTTTGCTCCATGAACTCGCGGAGGATTTCCAGCAGTTCATCCCGTGCGATCACATCAAGTCCGGCGGTTGGCTCGTCGAGGATCAGAAGCCGGGCGTCATGAGAGACTGCGGCCAGGATC
>DXEK01000045.1 GCA_019115005.1 Candidatus Fusicatenibacter merdavium
TAAGTGACCTCCTTTTGTATGCGGTAATCCCTGTTACCATTGTTTTTCCAAACTCAAGTATACAGGTAAATCCACGTCGTTGCAAATGTGGGGTCACTTCATATTATCTAAATCATGTCGGATCGTCTGGGCTATCATAAGACTGCCATAGAGCAGGGAACGCTTGTTATGCTGGCTCAAATGCTTTTTGTCCATGTCCAGTTCATCATCTTCCCAGAAGTCCAGCCAATTATCCCGCAGCTTTCTCCATACATTTTTCATATCCATGCCCTCCGACCTTATTTATTGCTCCACACTTGCAACTTCCAATTTCTACATTATTCATCACCTTTGACCAGATAAAGCAAATCATCATATCCTGACTGCTTGAGTAATTGTTCAAACCCAGAAAACACTTCTTCTTTTGTATAATTATTGCTTTCTATAAACTCACTACTTTATTGACAAAGAACGGTTTACTACGCCAAATTTTACACCATTTTCGCACAAATTGATAAATTAAGACGCTTCCAGATAAAAAGCATCAATGCCGCAGAATCCTTGAAAATAAGGCTCTGCGGCATTTGATAACACAAGATAAAAACCAATCGCAACTGTCAAGAGGTGAGTGCTGATTATTTTGTAAAAAAATTGTGAAGTCCCGTTTTTCTTGATTTTATAGTGTTCGCGTTGATTTTCTTTTTTTGCAATCTTTAAACAGTAGAACATGAGTATTTTTGACGCAGAATGACAAGATAAAATCATTAAGTTCGATTATAATATCATGCAAGATCAATTTAGGGAGGAATCTTTATGGAACCTATAAAACTTCAAGAAGTTATCGATTATATCGAAGGTCATCTGACAGAAAAGCTGACCTTCGATGTGATCGCATCCATGATGGCGGTGTCTGAAGCTGATCTGCAAAGATCCTTCAAAATGATTGCCGGCTTGACTATGAGTGAATATATTCGCTATCGGCGCTTAACAATGGCTGCACTGGATCTGAAGAATAGTGACAGTAAAGTGCTGGATGTAGCATTAACTTACGGATACCAGACTGCGGAAAGTTTTAGTAAAGCATTTAAACAATATCACGGATGCACTCCGATGGAGGCAAAAAAATACCAATCAAATCATCAGTTATTTTAATCCCATTGTTATTAAGCTTGCCAAAAGAGGTGGAAACATCGCAGAATGTTGTGCCAGTCATGTTGAAAAAGCCGGTACGGTTATGGCTTATTATGATGCCAGCAATGAACATAGCCGGTTGAGTAAAAGCAAACATTCTCAAATAGAGTATTTTATTACAATGAAATACTTACAGGAAATAATTCCGGAAAACAGCAGGATATTAGATTGTTGTGCGGGAACGGGAGTGTATTCATTCGAATTGGCAAAATGTCACCAGGTTGTCGCAGGTGACTTATCAGAAAAACATGTCAATAAAATGTGGCAATTACAGGAAAAATGTCCGATGCTGGAGGAAATTCATCAGTTGAATGCCTGCGATATGAACATCTTTGAAGATGAATCTTTTGATGTTGTCTTGTGCATGGGAGCGTTATACCATTTGTTTGACTATGAAGATCGAATGAAAGCCATTCAGGAGTGTGTGCGTGTGTGCAGAAAAGGAGGAATACTGGTATTTGCATATTTGAATAAATGGGGCAGTTTCTATAATGGTTTCATAAATAATCTGAAATCCATGGATTTACTTTACAGTGAATTCGACAGTAGAAATCATGAAGATATTTTTTATCGTGCGACAGCGGATGAAGTGCATGAAATGTGTCGAACTCTGGGTTTAGAGTGCCTGCATAATATTGGCGTGGATCATTTTGCGTTTCTTTCAAGTGAGCGTATTGATGCAATGAGCGATACAGAATATGAACGCCTTCTGGAGCATCAGATGAAAGCAACACAAGAACCCAACATTACAGGAGTAAGTCTCCACGGATTATGGATCGGAAGAAAATGATCATAAGTATTGAAATCAGAAAGTTGATTGTGCTTTCTCTTTTTGATTTCATTTAGATGGCGGCAGGTATTCGGTTTTGAAAATCCGTATTCACCTTAAAAGCAGAAGGAATTTATGACTTTTTTCTTGTCAGAAAGATTCCGACGACGGCTCCTATAAGAACAACCGGTGCTAATCGGATAAACAGCCATTCAAATACATGAAAACCGACGCCGATAACGGCGGTTTCAGGGTCGCTGTAATCCCACCCCAGATACGGACTATTTAACATCGTCAGGAGCCTGAAAATGATTACTATAACGATACCTAATGAAATGAGCAGCCAATGAACCATTTTTCTTCTGGCGGTCGTTTTTTGTGCAAATTGTAAGTTTATCATCTCCAGCTTTTCAGAGATCACTTTTAAGTCATCAACCGTTGGATCAGTAACGGTTTCTCCCAGTAAAATACTTACGGGTGTTTCAAGTGCTTCCGATAGAGCGATCAGCATATCCGAATCGGGAACGGACAATCCTTGTTCCCATTTGGAAATTGTCTGCCGCACCACATTCAGTTTCACGGCAAGTTCTTGCTGCGAAAGCCCTTTTGATTTTCTGATTACCTTAATGTTTTCGTTTAACACTGTGACACCTTCCTTTCCTTTCGTTGTTACTGTTATTGTACGGGGAAGTGCCCGTTGCTGCAAGCAACGCACATTAACATTCAGTGAATACAGCAGATTTTCCTTTGGCATGAACTTCATTATGCTATGATTCCATCGATTCCAGCGGCCATTTCGCCCACAGTTTTCCCAGTTGTTTTGCGATCAGTCCCACCAGCAGAGCTGCTGCGACCGTTCCCTCCCGGACGCCCTGAAGCTTGCCGGTAAACACCAGAGACAGGATGCAGGCGATCACGACAAGCGTCACATCAAATCCGACTTTCATGTAACCGAATTTCACCGGGACAACTTTACAGATGGCAAGGACCACGCCTTCCCCGGCGAGAACGACAACGCCTGCCTTTACCTCCAGGCTGACTCCGACAGCTACCAGAAAAATTCCGATCAAGCACAGGATCCACTGCTGCCAGTAGGCGTTATAGGTGATCCGCTGAACGGCCCACACACCGAAATCCGTGAGGTAACCGAAGAAGACAGCGACGGGAAGCTGCATCAGCTGGATCGGGTGATAATTTTTTCGCAGGATCAGAATCTGGATCACGATGAAAACGCAGTGCATGAGAATCGTGGCGGTGCCGACGGTCAGAGGCGTGAATAAGCTGATCACGTAGGGCACGCTTGAGATCGGCGAGGTGCCGAGACTTGCCTTGATCGAGAAGGCGACGCCGAAGGCCATTATTGCGAGACCGGCCAAGAGGATCAGATACCGCTTCAGAAGAGACGTATGAAATGTGTTGTTCAATTTATATCCTTCCTTTCCTGACTCCGGAGCCGGAAGATATCTGAAATTCACAGAATGGGGAAAGAGAACATCTTCCGGAATCTGTGCCAGACAGACGCCCCGGGATCTTTTTCAATGTGACATATCCGCCTTATATTATAGCACGAACAGGATGTTTGTGCAGGATTTCACAGACTGCAAAATGATTTATGGTTACAATTCAGCCAGCTGAACTGTAACGATTTATGCTGTAATCTCAGGTGAGAGCAGGTATTCGAAAAGCTTAAAATTCGTCCAGCCGGTATCTTCATAGTACATACGGATCGTGTCCAGATAATGAAATCCCAGCGCAGTATATACTTTTTCCGCGGGTAGATTTCCTTCGAGAACATCCAGGCGGATCGTCCGTATCTCATGGATCTGTGCTTCCCGGATCGCTCTTCGTGCCATTTCTTTTGCAATGCCTCTGCCGGAGAAGTCCGGATGAACGCCGAGGGCATGGATCACGTAGAGCTGTGAATCCGATACAGCTGCAGACCAGCGAATCTTTTGGTACCCTTCGTTGCATTTATGATTGATGATCATACAGGCGGCGACGGCATTCTCAATTTCACAGAGAAAAAGCTCGTCGTTTTCAATGGATTCCTTCAGAAAATCCTGCGAAGGATAAATATTCTTTTCCCATCCCGGGCGGAATTCGGCCTCCTGCATGGCGTCCGTCAGTGAGTAATAAAATTCTTTGACTTTTATGTAGTCTTCCTTTTCGGCGATTCGAATCTGCATGTCAGTCTCCTTTCATGTCTTTTTTTTCAGTTTGCATCTCTCGTTCCTCTTTCGGTTCTGGCGGTTCCAAAAGTGTTTTCATACGGTCGGCGAAGAAAGATGCTTGTCACTACTGCCGTTTATGAGTATACTTTTATCATAGTACAGAAACGAATGCGGTGTAAAGCTGTTCCGCGTGGAAAACGAAAAGAAGAGCTACAGTTCAGCTGGATGAACTGTAACAAAGAAGACGGAATTGATCTGGCGGGCCGGTAGCAGGGAAACAGAAACAATACACAGGAAAGACTCTGAAAAACAGACAGAAAAGGGAGGATATCAGAATGAACGAAATCACGATGACGCTCCAGGCGGATCACCTGATCCTGGAGGCTCTGAAGGAGGATATTTCCAGCGAGGACGTGAGTACCAATGCAGTGATCCGGACGGCAGTACAGGGGGAAGCGGATCTGATCTGTAAGCAGGATGGGATCATTGCCGGTCTGGAGGTGTTCCGCCGGGTATTTGAACTGCTGGATGCGGATACGGAGGCGGAACTGTACTGTAAGGATGGAGACGAGGTGAAGCGCGGACAGCTGCTGGGACATATCCGGGGAGACATCCGTGTGCTTCTGTCCGGCGAGCGGGTGGCGTTGAATTATCTGCAGCGGATGAGCGGGATCGCTACGTATACGCGGTCTGTGGCGAAGCTGCTGGAAGGCACCGGGACAAAGCTGCTGGATACCCGGAAGACAACGCCGAACATGCGGATTTTTGAGAAATACGCGGTCCGGGTCGGCGGCGGTTATAATCACCGGTATAATCTGTCCGACGGTGTTCTCCTGAAGGATAATCATATCAGTGCGGCCGGCGGAGTGGCCCGGGCAGTGAAAATGGCGCGGGAGTATGCCCCTTTTGTCAGAAAAATCGAGGTGGAGACGGAGAATCTGGACATGGTGCGGGAGGCGGTGGAAGCCGGCGCTGATATCATCATGCTGGACAATATGTCTCCGGAGGAGATGGGAGAAGCGATCCGGATCATAGACGGAAGAGCGGAGACAGAATGTTCCGGAAATGTGACGAAAGAGAATGTGGAACGTCTGACAAAGCTTGGCGTCGATTATATCTCCAGCGGGGCGTTGACGCACTCTGCGCCGATCCTGGATCTGTCTGTAAAAAACCTTCATGTGGTGGAGTGATCCTGCCGCTCTCGGGGGACTCCGGGAATTCTGTATCACCCGGTACTGGCGGTAACAGAGAAGAGACGGATGAAAATTTATGGGGAGGAGTTCCGGAAACAGAAAAGAAGAATGAATTTCTGAAAGAGTGAGAATGAACGGAAAAAATTTTTGGAAAATGAAAAAACGGAGAGAAAAACTGTTGACAAATTCCACAGGGAAGCATATAATGCATAGCATGTAGCTGATCAACATCAGTATAATTTCATAATTATCCAAACCGTTGAAGCGGAGATAACGTTACAAGCGCACTCACAGAGAGTCCGGGCAGGTGGGAGCCGGGCAGAAAGCGGGGTTTCAAATGGACCGCGGAGGGCATGGGGAAAGGCTTCGGCCGAGTATTCCATGACGTAAAGGCATACGTTAGTTGCCAGGAATATGATGGTATTCCGGTAAGTGTGTGGTATAACCGCAAAAGCAAGGTGGCACCACGGGTGTCTGGACTTCAGATGACTCGCCCTTGACAGAAAGGATTCTTTCTGTCAGGGGCTTTTTCTTTTGCCAAAAAAGACGTGTAATCGTTCGGCTGGCCCAACGGTTACAGAGACACAGCAGTCCAGACAGCTGAACTGTCATAAATATTTACCGGGAAGAACAGGAAAGGAGCATTTATGAGACAGACAACACTGGAAGAGGCGAAACAGCTGAATGCGTCAGGAAATTTTCAGAGACTCCCGGTCTGCCGGGAAATTTTCTCGGATATCCGGACGCCGGTGGAGACGCTGAAGATCCTGAAGGGCGTGAGCAGCCACTGCTTTTTGCTTGAGAGTATTGAGGACCGGGAACGGTGGGGAAGATACACGTTTCTCGGATACGATCCGACGATGGAGCTGACCTGTGTGGACGGAAAAATGACAATGACGCTTCGAGAGGACCGGAAAGCGCCGGGAAAGCAGGTAAGGACCTGGATAACCGAACGGCCGCAGGACGAAGTGCGGAGGGTCCTGGAGGAAAACCGAAGCCCGAAGGTAGAAGGCCTCCCGACATTCACCGGCGGTCTCGTGGGATATTTTTCTTATGATTATCTGAAATACAGTGAACCGTCCCTGAAATTTGTTCCGAAGACGGAGGAGGATTTCCGGGACATGGATCTGATGATGTTTGACAAGGTCATCGCCTTCGACAATTTCCGCCAGAAGATTTTTCTGATCGTTCATATCCGGACGGAACATCTGGAACAGGAATATGACCGGGCGGTGGAGACGCTGGATGAGATGGAGCGGCTGCTGGAAGAGGGAACTCCGGCAAAGCTGGAACCGGGCCGCTTGACCTCGGAAGTCCGGCAGGCGTTCAGTAAAGAAGAGTACTGCCGGAAAGTGGAGCAGGTGAAAGATCATATCCGGGAGGGAGACATTTTTCAGCTGGTGCTTGCAAATCCTATGGAAGCGGATTTTGAGGGCAGTCTTCTGAATACCTACCGGGTGCTGCGGACGACGAATCCTTCCCCTTATATGCTGTATTTTTCCGGAGACGATCTGGAGATCGCGGGGGCGTCGCCGGAGACGCTGGTCAAGGTGACGGACGGGGAGGTAAGAACCTTTCCGCTGGCGGGAACACGGCCCAGAGGAAAGACGCCGCAGGAGGATGTGGCTCTGGAGCAGGAACTCCTGGCGGATGAGAAAGAGCTGGCGGAGCATAACATGCTTGTGGATCTGGGACGGAATGATCTGGGGAAGATCAGCCGGTTCGGGACGGTGGCTGTGGATAAGTACCTGTCCATCGAGCGGTTTTCCCATGTCATGCACATCGGCTCGGAGGTGCGCGGGGAACTGAGATCGGAATTTACCGCGGTGGATGCGGTGGACGCGGTGCTGCCGGCGGGGACGCTTTCCGGAGCGCCGAAGATCCGCGCCTGCGAGATCATCCACGAATTGGAAGGGAGGAACCGCGGAATTTACGGCGGAGCCATCGGTTATCTGGATTTCACGGGAAACATGGACACCTGCATCTCCATCCGGCTGGCCTATAAGAGAAACGGAAAAGTTTATGTCTGCTCCGGCGCCGGGATCGTCGCGGATTCCGTGCCGGAAAAGGAATATGAAGAGTGCAGAAACAAAGCGCGGGCAGTGATCCAGGCGCTGGAGAACGCCTGAACCGGCGGACGTGGCCGTTTGGCATGAGAGACTTCCGCAGGGAAGACGGCGGATAAAACGCAGCCGTTCAGATGGCAGAAGAATGCGGTAAAATGGTTACGGGAGAAGGAGAGGAATCATCAGATGAGAGAGATAGAAAAAAGAAATGGAACGAAAAAACTTGTACTGATCGATAATTATGACAGTTTTTCCTATAATCTCTACCAGATGCTCGGCGCATTGGGGGCGGAGCTGACCGTGCTCCGGAATGATGCAAAGACTCCCGGGGAGATCGAAATGATGCATCCGGATGGGATCATCCTGTCGCCGGGACCCGGACGGCCGGAAGACGCCGGCTGTTGTGTGGCGGTGGTCAGGACGCTGGGAGAGAAGCTTCCGATCCTGGGGGTATGCCTGGGACATCAGGCAATCTGCACAGCCTACGGCGGAGTCGTCACCTATGCCGGGCGGATGATGCACGGAAAAGCTTCGATGGCAGAGGTGAATACGGATACACCGCTGTTCCGTGGAATGAAAAAAGAAATACAGGTGGCGCGTTATCATTCTCTGGCGGCACAGGAAGAGATGATGCCGGAATGTCTGGAGATCACTGCAAAGACCGCCGAGGGAGAGATCATGGCGGTGCAGCACAGAGAATACCCCGTCTTTGGCGTACAGTTTCATCCGGAATCGATCCTGACGCCGGGCGGAAGCCGAATTCTAAATAATTTTCTGGAGGTAATCGATCATGATTAATGAAGCAATTATAAAGCTGGCGGCAAAAGAAGACCTTTCTTACGACATGGCGATGGGCGCTATGGATGAGATCATGGGCGGGGAGGCGACTCCGGTACAGATGAGCGCTTTTCTGACGGCTATGAGCATGAAGGGGGAGACAATCGATGAGATCACGGCCTGTGCGGCCGGTATGAGAAAGCACTGTGTCCGTCTTCTGAACGATATGGATCTTCTGGAGATCGTCGGAACCGGAGGAGATCATTCCAATTCCTTCAATATTTCCACGACAGCATCTATCATCGTGTCCGCAGCGGGCGTTCCGGTGGCAAAGCACGGAAACCGGGCGGCCTCCAGCAAGTCGGGAGCCGCGGATTGTCTGGAGGCTTTGGGAGTGAAAATTTCCCTGACGCCGGAACAGAGCAGAAAGATCCTGGATCAGATCAATCTCTGTTTCCTGTTTGCCCAGAACTACCATCTGTCCATGAAATATGTGGCGCCGGTCCGCAAGGAGCTGGGGATCCGGACTATTTTCAATATCCTGGGGCCGCTGACGAACCCGGCGGGGGCAACGATGCAGCTGATGGGTGTCTATGAGGAGGCATTGATCGAGCCGATGGCGAAGGTGCTGATGAATCTGGGCGTTAAGAAAGGAATGGTCGTTTACGGTCAGGACTGCCTGGATGAAATTTCCCTCAGCGCGCCGACGGCCGTCGGAGAATTCCGGGACGGAAACTTTAAGAAATATGTGATCACTTCGGAAGACTATGGATTCGAGCGCTGCAGAAAAGAAGATCTCCAGGGAGGAACGCCTGCGGAAAATGCGGCGATCACCCGCGCGATCCTGAACGGGAAAAAGGGACCGAAGAGAAATGCGGTGGTTCTCAATGCAGCGGCCGGCCTGATGATCGGAAAGGACGGTCTGGATTTCAGGGAGGCGATCCATGAGATCGAGCAGGTGATCGACAGCGGGAAGGCTGCGGAACAGCTGGAGCGCTTTATCGGACTCAGCAATGAAATATAAATCTTTCTGCCGGCAGATCAGCCGCCGGCAGACGGAAGTGCAGGGCCACACAGTCAACACGTCGGGAGGAGAAAGAAGATGATCTTAGATAAGCTGGCGGAATCATCCCGCCGGAGGGTGGAAGAGAGAAAAAGAACAAGGTCTCTGGAAGCGCTTCGCAGAGAGGCGGAAGCCAGGAACGCTCAGACGGGTTTTCCCTTTGAGACGGCGCTTGGACGGCAGGGTCTTTCTTTTATCTGCGAGGTAAAGAAGGCGTCCCCGTCCAAAGGAGTGATCGCCAAAGAGTTCCCGTATCTGCAGATCGCCTCGGAATACGAAGCGGCGGGAGCGGATGCGGTGTCCTGCCTGACGGAGCCGGAATATTTCCTGGGGAGCGATCGGTATCTGGAGGAGATCGCCGGGAAGATTTCCCTTCCGGTGCTGCGCAAGGATTTTACAGTGGATCCTTATATGATCTATGAGGCAAAGATTCTCGGCGCTTCCGCGGTTCTTCTGATTTGTGCGATTCTGGACCGGGAGGAGGTCCGGGAGGGAATCCGGATCGCCGATTCCCTGGGCTTGTCGGCGCTGGTGGAGGCTCACGATGAGGCAGAGGTAGAGAAGGCTCTGGACGCAGGGGCGAGGATCGTCGGAGTGAACAACCGGGATCTTCGGACCTTTCAGGTGGACCTGGACAACAGCCGCCGTCTCCGGGCGATGGTGCCGCCGGATATCCTGTTCGTCTCGGAGAGCGGTATCCGCACACCGGAGGATATCCGCCGTCTGCGGGAAAACGGTACCGACGCGGTCCTGATCGGAGAGACATTTATGCGGAGTCCGGATAAAAAGAAGATGATATGTGAATTGAGAGGAAATTAATGGCGGAATGCGTTACCGTTCAGCAACCGAACTGCCGGGAGAAAATAAATAAATTACGGCGGCAGTTTGGCCGGGTCGGTGCGTTTACTGTGCAGACCGCATGGAAAATGAATCATGTGAGATGGAGCGAATATCAGAGAGATGGAACAGACAGTAAAAATAAAAATCTGCGGCCTGATGTCCCTGGAGGATGTGGCCGCGGTCAATGCGGCAAAGCCGGACTATGCCGGCTTCGTGCTGGCAAAGAGCCGGCGGAGGATTTCCAGGGAGCATGCCAGGCTTCTGCGGATGGAACTGGACCCTTCCATTCAGGCGGTGGGAGTGTTTGTCAATGAACTTCCCCAGATCGTCGCCGGTTACCTGGAGGACGGGATCATCGATCTCGCGCAGCTGCACGGACAGGAGGAAGAAACCTACATCCATCATCTCCGGCTGCTGACAGGCCAGCCGCTGATCAAAGCGTTTTCCATCCGCACAGCGGAGGATCTGGCGGACGCGGAGGAGAGCAGCGCGGATCTGATCCTGCTGGATCACGGCAGCGGCGGCACCGGAGAATGCTTTGACTGGCAGCTGCTGCACACGGTACGCAGGCCCTATCTGCTGGCAGGCGGGATCACGCCGGAGAATGCGGAGGAAGCCGTGAGAACGTACCGGCCCTACGGACTCGATGTGAGCAGCGGGGTGGAGACAGACGGAAAAAAAGATGCGAAAAAGATCATGGAAATTGTCAGGAGGATAAGAAATGCAGAAAGGTAGATTTGGAATCCATGGAGGACAGTACATTCCGGAGACGCTGATGAATGAGATCATTCATCTGGAGGAGCAGTACGAACATTATAAAAAGGATCCGGAGTTTCAGGCGGAGCTGGAGGATCTTCTGAAAAACTATGCCGGCCGGCCGTCGCTTCTGTATTATGCGGAAAAGATGACGAAAGATTTGGGCGGCGCAAAAATTTATCTGAAACGGGAGGATCTGAACCATACCGGTTCTCATAAAATCAACAATGTTCTGGGACAGTGTCTTCTGGCGAAAAAGATGGGGAAAACCCGCGTGATCGCCGAGACAGGCGCAGGCCAGCACGGAGTCGCGACGGCCACAGCCGCGGCGCTGATGGGAATGGAATGTGAGATTTTTATGGGAAAGGAAGACACCGAACGCCAGGCGCTGAATGTATACCGGATGGAGCTTCTGGGAGCGAAGGTTCACGCGGTGACGACGGGAACCATGACCCTGAAGGATGCGGTCAACGAGGCGATGCGCGAGTGGGCCAGCCGTGTGGAGGATACCCACTATGTGCTGGGGTCTGTCATGGGACCGCACCCGTTCCCGACGATCGTCCGGGATTTCCAGTCGGTAATCAGTAAGGAGGCCAAGGCGCAGATCCTTGAAAAAGAAGGAAAACTGCCGGCAGCGGTTCTGGCCTGTGTCGGCGGCGGCAGCAACGCGATGGGAATGTTTTATGAATTTATCCCGGATGAGAGCGTAAAGCTGATCGGATGCGAGGCGGCAGGACGCGGCGTCGATACCCCGCAGAATGCGGCGACTATCGCCAATGGTTCTCTTGGAGTTTTCCACGGAATGAAATCTTATTTCTGCCAGGATGAGTATGGACAGATCGCTCCGGTCTACTCGATCTCGGCAGGCCTGGATTATCCGGGCATCGGACCGGAGCATGCCTACCTCCATGATACCGGAAGAGCGGAGTATGTGCCGGTGACCGACGATGAGGCTGTGGAAGCATTTGAATATCTGGCGCGGACGGAAGGAATTATCTGCGCCATCGAGAGCGCCCACGCGGTGGCTTATGCAAGAAAACTGGCGCCGACCATGAGTCCGGACGAGAGCATGATCATCTGCCTGTCCGGAAGAGGTGATAAGGATGTGGCGGCGATAGCAAGATACAGAGGAGTGAAAATCTATGAGTAAGATCAGAGAAGCGTTTACAGACAGAAAAGTATTTATCCCCTTTCTGACCGCGGGGGATCCGAATCTTGAAAAGACCGCGGAATATATTCAGGAACTGGAACAGGCCGGCGCCGGCCTGATCGAGATCGGGATCCCGTTTTCCGATCCCATCGCGGAAGGTCCGGTGATCCAGGAGGCGGATCTCCGAGCACTGTCCGCAGGGACGACGACGGATGGGATTTTCGATATGGTGAAAGGTGTGCGGGACAAGGTGAAGGTGCCGCTGGTGTTTATGACATATCTGAATCCGGTATTCCACTATGGCTACGAGAAATTTTTCGCGAGATGCCGGGAGTGCGGACTGGACGGGATCATCATCCCGGACCTCCCGTTTGAGGAGCGGGACGAACTGCTGGAGACGGCGAACAGAAACGGGATTGAAGTGATCTCGCTGATCGCGCCCACGTCGAAAGAGCGGATCCGGACGATCGCCAGAGAAGCCCAGGGATTTATTTACCTGGTATCTTCCATGGGCGTGACCGGAATGAGAAATGAGATCTGTACGGATCTGGAAGGAATGATCCGGGAGATCCGTGCGGTGACGGATACTCCGGTTGCGGTGGGATTCGGGATCCACACCCCGGAGCAGGCGCGGGATATCGCGGTGATGGCGGACGGAGTGATTGTCGGCAGCGCCATCGTCAAGCTGATCGCTCAGTATAAAGAACATGCGGGAAAGGATATTTTTTCCTATGTGCGCATAATGTCCGCAGCGGTGAACGGATCACAGAAAGGATGAAAACCTTCTGCGCCTATTCCGCTGCTCAGGCCTGTGCAGATCCTGCGGCCTGTTTCTTTTTCAGCGACAGTGTTTGGAGGATGATCTCCTGTATGGCTTCCGCGCCGAGAGAGGTGTCGACGGTAAGATCGTAGTTTCCGGAATGTCCCCAGATCCTCCGGGTATAGTAGTGATAATTGTCGGAGCGTCTGCGGTCCATCCGGCGGATCTTCTGGAAGGCGTCCTCCCGTGACAGCTGTTCCGTTTTCATGATCCTCCCGGTGCGGAACTCCACAGGTGCGTGGAGAAAAACCTTCAGGCAATCCGGATTGTCCCGCAGGACATAGTCCACGCAGCGCCCGAGGATCACACAGTTTCCCTGCGCGGCCACTTTCCGGATCACATTTGCCTCCGATTCAAAGATCGTGTCCCGGGGCGCCTCCTGGGTGTCGGAATAAATATACATCTGGCTCACAAGATCGTAGAGAAAACTGTTGGTCATGTTTTCTTCCCTTTCCTTGATGAACTGGGGGGGGTATATCCTGTGGAGCCGGCAGTCATCTGGATAATCTCGTTGTCATAGAAGGAAAATCCGAGCCGATCGGCCAGCAGTTTTCCGATTTCATGCCCGCCGCTGCTGTACTGGCGGCCGATGACAATGACGGAATGGTCCGCGGACCCGGGAGTTTCCGCTGTATCTGTTTCCACCGTCCTGCCGGCGGAGAAGAGCAGCGTGTTCAGAAAGGACAGTCTGCGTCCGAACAGGCGGGCGACAAAACCGACCAGAAGCGCTGCGATGATGGTTCCCTCCCGGACGCCGTCCAGGCGGCGGGCAAAGATCAGGGAGAGCACGGCGGCGATCACTGTCAGGGATACGTCGAAAGCGACTTTCGTCGATCCGAATTCTGTTTTCCATGTGGAAGAAACTGCACGGACAAAAGACTCACCGGGAAGCATCGCCACGTTGGCAAGCACTTCCGTGTATACGCCGAACCCCAGGACCACGCATCCGATCAGCAGATAGAGCACCGAAGCGATATAGTTCTGCGGATCCACAAAAAACAGCATGGACATAGTCAGATCGATAAAATATCCGAATAGAACGGAAATGGGGATCTGCAGCAGATGTTCCAGTTTAAAGTTCCTGCGCAGGATGAACAGCTGGATCACGATCAGCAAAAGGCTGAACAGAATCGTGAATTGTCCAAGGGTCAGGGGAAAGTTCAGGCTGAGCACATAAGGGATCGAAGAGATCGGAGAGGTTCCGAGATCGGCTTTTGTGATCAGGCTGACGCCCAGAGAGTTGATAAAAAGTCCTATCAGAAATACAAGGTAGCGTTTCAGTTTTTCCATAAGTTCAGTATTCCTCCTTTATGTCTGTTCGGGTTTGTGACCGTATCCGTCAGCAGAGATCATCGGTGCGAAAGCCGGACTTCAGGTCTGCGAACTGTTGTGATAAATTTGAGAGAGAAGATTCAGAAACGTTTCGCGTTCCTCTTCGGGGATTCCGCGGAACGCTTTTTTTTCCAGCTCTTCAAACGCGTTTGTCACCCGCTCCAGCTGCATTTTGCCATACTCGGTCAGAAAGATATAAAAGCTGCGGCGGTTGCCGTTGAGCATTCGGCGTTCCACAAGGCCGCTTTCCGCCATGCGGTTCAAAAGAGAGGTCAGGGTGCCAGGCTCGATATGGCATCCCCGGGCGATCTCTTTCTGGCTGGCACCGTCGTGGCCTTTCAGGTAATCGAGAACCTTAGGCTGGCCGATGGTCAGTCCGGTGCCCTTCAGTTTCACAAGGAGTTCCTTCTGCAGCATGGCGTGTTCCGCCATGATCAGATAATGAAAAGTATTGCTCACGGTGAAGATTCCTTTCTATATATAAATGCGTGAAGCGGTTTAAAAGGGTGACAGAAAGATTTGAATTCAAATTATTTGAATTCAAACAGATGTATTATATAAAAGAGCAGCAGGAATGTCAATCGTTCAATTTATAAAGAAAGCATAAACGAAACGGTTTTTTATTGAAACAATGAAAAAGGAAGAGTATTATAGAAACTAAGTTTTTTACAGCGGTACAGGAAAATGAATGTCCTGATCACAGTTTGTGGAAAATAGAAAGTAGGGAGAACGTTTATGCTTCAGATTAAAAATATCCGCAAGGAGTACAAAACCGGTAATTTGGTGCAGAAAGCGCTGGACGGCGTCAGCCTGAATCTTCGGGACAATGAGTTTGTCGCGATCCTCGGGCCGAGCGGTTCCGGAAAGACGACGCTTCTGAATATTATCGGCGGACTGGACCGGTACGACAGCGGGGATCTGGTCATCAATGGGATATCGACGAAAAAATATAAGGAACGGGACTGGGATTCCTATCGGAACCATACGATCGGCTTTGTATTTCAGAGCTATAATCTGATCCCCCACCAGACGATCCTGTCGAATGTGGAACTGGCGCTGACCATCTCCGGGATCAGCAAATCCCAGAGAAAACAGAGGGCCCGGGAGGCGCTGGCCCGGGTGGGCCTGGGGGAGCAGGTGCACAAAAAGCCCAGCCAGCTTTCCGGCGGACAGATGCAGCGTGTGGCCATCGCCCGTGCGCTTGTGAACAATCCGGATATCGTGCTGGCCGATGAACCTACCGGAGCGCTGGACAGCGAGACCAGTATACAGGTTATGGAACTGCTTCAGGAAGTGGCTAAAGACCGGCTGGTGGTAATGGTGACCCATAATCCGGAACTGGCGGAGGAGTACGCCACGCGGATTGTAAATCTTCGGGACGGTCAGATCCGGTCAGACACCAATCCCTATCAGGTGGATGAGAAGGCGCTGAAGGAGCCGGAACACAAAAACATGGGGAAATCGTCCATGTCCTTTCTGACGGCACTGTCCCTCAGCTTCAATAACCTGAGAACAAAAAAGGCGAGAACACTTCTGACTTCTTTTGCCGGTTCGATCGGGATCATCGGTATCGCTCTGATCCTGGCGCTTTCCACCGGGGTGAACGCATACATCAATTCCGTGGAGGAGGAGACGCTCTCGGAGTATCCTCTGCAGATTCAGAGTACCGGCTTTGATCTCAGCTCCATCATGACGGGAGGCGGAGCCGGCGTGGGACAGACTGAAGAAGATTCGGGGGACGTCAATGTCATTCAGATGATCACAAATCTGTTTTCTACGATGGACGCCAACGATCTGGAATCCCTGAAGAAATATCTGGACAGTGGAGACAGCGGCATTGAGAAATATATCAATGCAATCGAGTATTCCTATCAGTCCGTCCCGCAGATTTACCGGGAGGACGGAGACTCGATCCGTCAGGTCAATCCGGACCAGTCCTTTTCGGCGCTGGGCCTCGGCTCTTCGAATACTTCCAACAGCATGATGTCCTCGATGATGAGTACAGATGTTTTCTTTGAGATGCCGGAGAACGAAAATCTGTACAAGGACCAGTATGATGTGAAGGCAGGCCGCTGGCCGGAAAATTATGATGAATGCGTGGTGGTTCTGACTTCCGGCGGAAGCATCAGCGACTTTATGCTGTATACACTCGGACTGCGGGATGCTCTGGAACTGGATGAGATGATCCAGCAGTTTATCGATGAGGAGAACGTGGATACCCCGGATGATATCGGAAGCTATTCTTATGAGGATATTCTGAACGTGACGTTCCGGGTGATCAATCCGGCGGACTGCTATCAGTATGACAGCGAATATCAGGTGTGGACGGACAAGACAGACAATAAAGAATACATGAAAAATCTTGTGAAAAACGGCGAGGAACTGAAGGTTGTCGGAATCGTGCAGCCGACGGAGGACGCCACAGCAGCCGCGCTGAGCAGTGGTATCGGATATACGAAAGCGCTGAGCAGGCATATGGCGGAAGAGGCCCAGAACAGCACGATCGTCCAACAGCAGCAGAAAAATCCGGATGTGGACGTCTTCATGAACGAACCGTTCGGTGAGGAAAACGAGAGCGATTTCGATTTCAATTCACTGTTTTCCGTTGATGAGGATGCGCTGAGAGAAGCTTTCGGCTTTGACGAAGACGCGCTGACGAAAGGAATGGACGAAGCATTCGACTTTTCCGATGCGCTGAGCGCGGATGGCAGCACACTGGATCTCTCCGGTCTGGCAGATCTGGGGAACATCTCATTGAATTTGCCGGTGATGCCCGAAATAAGTATGGAAGATCTTATGGACGGTATTACACTGAACGTGTCGACAGAGGAGCTGACCCAGATCGCTTCCGGACTTCTGACCGGCTATCAGGAATATGCCGCTCAGCATCCCGAGGCCGACTACTCCGGACTTGGGGATGATTTTCTGGGATATCTGCAGACGGAAGATGCGCAGCAGATACTTTCCGGGAATATCAGCGAGATCATACAGGAGAGCGGAACCGTCACGGTATCCAACGAACAGCTGCAGCAGCTTGTCCGGGAAGTGATGGCCGGATACCAGGTGTACGCCGCGGCCAACGGCTACACGGACATTGACCAGTTTGATACTTATCTGATTGAATACCTTCAGACCGAACAGGCACAGGCGATCCTGACTGCCTGGGCTGCGGCGAACATTAAGATAGAAGGAAACGTGACGATCACAGCGGAACAACTTCAGAAACTTTCCGGAGAGATCGCAGCCGGATACCAGCAGTATGCGGCGGCCAACGGCCTTCCTGACCCGGCGAAAATGGGCGATTATTTCATGGAATATCTGGCAACGCCGGAAGCACAGCAGCAGCTGTCTCGGGGAATTGCCGGGATGGTGGACACCGGCGGAGTGGAGGAAAAACTCTCCGGCGCGCTTCAAAGCTATATGGAGACGATCATGGGATCATACTCTCGGTCCATGGCAAAGGCCATTGAGACCCAGGTAAGCTCGGCGATGCAGCAGATGGTGGCTCAGATCAGTCAGACCATGGAATCATCTATGCAGGAGGCGATGAGCAGTCTGGGGGACAACATGGCGAATGCGTTTACGATCAATACAGACGCGCTGCAGAATGCTTTCCAGATGAATATGAGCGGCGAAGAGTTGACAGAACTGATGATGTCCATGTCCTACAGCGAGAACGCTTCCTACGACGGTAATCTGCAGACACTCGGGTATGTCGACTTTGATCAGCCCAGTGAAATTGATATTTATCCGATTGATTTCGAGAGCAAAGAACAGGTTGTCCGGATCCTGGACGAATACAATGACAGAATGGAAGATGAGGGAAAAGAAGAGCAGGTGATCACCTACACGGATATGGTGGGTACGCTGATGTCCTCTGTGACGGATATCGTCGATACCATCAGCTATGTACTGATCGCCTTTGTCGCGATCTCGCTCGTCGTGTCGTCGATCATGATCGGCGTTATCACCTATATCAGTGTTCTTGAGCGAAAGAAAGAGATCGGTATCCTGCGTGCCATTGGCGCGTCCAAGAGAAATATCTCCCAGGTGTTCAATGCAGAGACCTTCATCATTGGTCTGTGCGCGGGGGCGATCGGTATCGGACTGACGCTGCTGATCCTGATTCCGGGTAATGCACTGATTCATCATCTGGCCGATACCACAGAGATCAATGCAGTGCTCCCTGCCGGATACGCGGCGGTTCTTGTCCTGCTCAGCGTCCTGCTGACCATGCTTGGTGGTCTGATTCCGTCCAGCAAGGCGGCGAAGAACGATCCGGTGATGGCGCTGCGGGTGGAGTAACCGTTCGGCTGCCTGGTACGCATGTCTGCTGTATACGCAGACATGCGTACCAGGCAGTTTTTCTGTTCCTTCCTATATAAAAAGATTTGGTAAGACTCCACCGGCCGAACGGTTCCACTGATTTGTAAAAAAATTGAAAATAGTTATTGACAACCTTGACAAGTTGTGCTAATGTAAAGAATGCACTATTATGGCAAGATATGCCTAAAAGCTTTTTTTGCTCCAGGCATAAGCGGTAATAAATATAATAAAAACAAGGGGTGACACGTCAATGGAGAAAAACAGAATACGTCCGATTCCAACCGGAAAAAGTGTACGAATGACTTACCAGAGACAAAAAGAAGTTCTAGAGATGCCCAACTTGATCGAGGTTCAGAAGGATTCCTATAACTGGTTCCTGAACGAGGGACTGAAGGAAGTCTTCGACGATATTTCTCCGATCTCGGATTATGGCGGAAGGCTCAGTCTGGAATTCGTGGACTTTACTCTGTGCGAAGACGAAGTGAAGTATTCGATTGAAGAGTGTAAGCAGCGCGATGCGACTTATGCGGCACCTTTGAAGGTGAAAGTACGTCTGCACAACAAGGAAAAAGACGAAATCAACGAACATGAAATTTTCATGGGCGACCTGCCGTTGATGACAGAGACAGGTACCTTTGTGATCAATGGTGCGGAGCGTGTTATCGTCAGTCAGCTGGTGCGTTCCCCCGGTATCTATTACGGGATCGCCCACGACAAGATCGGTAAGAGACTGTTCTCCTGTACCGTGATTCCGAATCGTGGCGCGTGGCTGGAATATGAGACTGACTCCAATGACGTATTTTATGTCCGTGTAGACAGAACAAGAAAAGTTCCGATCACCGTACTGATCCGTGCCCTCGGCGTCGGCAGCAATGCGGAGATCACAGAACTTTTCGGCGAGGAACCGAAGATTCTTGCAAGCTTTTCCAAGGACACCTCCACAAATTACCAGGAAGGTCTTCTGGAACTGTACAAGAAGATCCGTCCCGGCGAGCCTCTGGCGGTGGAAAACGCAGAGAGCCTGATCCGCGGAATGTTCTTCGACCCGCGCCGTTATGATCTTGCCAAGGTCGGACGTTATAAATTCAACAAAAAACTGGCGCTGCGCAACCGCATCAAGGGACAGGTTCTGGCAGAAGACGTGGTAAACACTACCACTGGCGAGATCCTGGCGGAAAAGGGAACCACAGTCACCCGTGAACTGGCGGACGATATCCAGTACGCGGCGGTTCCGTATGTCTGGATCCAGACAGAAGAGCGCAACGTCAAAGTCCTGTCCAACCTGATGGTTGACATCACCCGCTGGGTAGACGTCGACCCGAAGGAAGTGGGCGTGACAGAGGAAGTATACTATCCGGCTCTGGAGAAAATCCTTTCAGAGTATACGGATATGGAAGATATTAAGGACGCGATCCACCGCAGTATCCATGATCTGATCCCGAAGCATATCACAAGGGAAGATATCTTTGCTACCATTAATTATAATATGCATCTGGAGTATGGTCTTGGAAACGACGATGATATCGACCATCTGGGCAACCGGCGGATCCGTGCGGTCGGCGAGCTGCTTCAGAATCAGTATCGTATCGGCCTTTCCAGAATGGAACGTGTGGTCCGCGAGAGAATGACGACCCAGGACCTGGAGGGGATTTCCCCGCAGTCCCTGATCAATATCAAACCGGTAACTGCTGCCGTGAAGGAGTTCTTCGGATCTTCCCAGCTGTCTCAGTTCATGGATCAGAACAACCCGCTGGGCGAGCTGACCCACAAGAGACGTCTGTCCGCACTGGGACCGGGCGGTCTGTCCCGTGACCGTGCAGGATTCGAGGTTCGAGACGTACACTATTCCCATTACGGAAGAATGTGTCCGATCGAGACCCCCGAGGGTCCGAACATCGGTCTGATCAACTCTCTGGCGTCCTATGCGAGAATCAATGAGTACGGTTTCGTCGAGGCTCCGTACCGCAAGATCGACAAGACAGATCCGAAAAATCCGAGAGTCACCGATGAAGTTGTCTATATGACAGCAGATGAGGAAGACAATTACCATGTAGCGCAGGCGAATGAGCCGCTGGATGAGGAAGGCCACTTCCTGCACAAGAACGTTTCCGGACGTTATCGTGCAGAGACTCAGGAGTATGAGCGCCAGATGTTTGATTACATGGACGTGTCTCCGAAGATGGTGTTCTCTGTCGCGACGGCGCTGATCCCGTTCCTGCCGAACGATGACGCGAACCGTGCGCTGATGGGATCCAACATGCAGCGTCAGGCCGTGCCGCTGATGATCACCGAGGCTCCGGTAGTCGGAACCGGTATGGAGGCGAAAGCGGCTGTGGACTCCGGTGTCTGCGTGATCGCGAAAAAAGCGGGAACCATCACTTATTCCTGCTCGAACGAGATCCGCATGAAGAACGACGACGGTACGAAAGATACCTACCATCTGACCAAATTCATGCGAAGCAACCAGAGCAACTGCTATAACCAGAAACCGATCGTATTCAAAGGCGACCATGTGGAAGCCGGAGAAGTCATCGCCGACGGTCCGTCCACCTATCAGGGCGAACTGGCGCTGGGCAAAAACCCGCTGATCGGATTTATGACCTGGGAAGGATACAACTACGAGGATGCCGTTCTGCTGAGCGAGCGTCTGGTACAGGATGATGTGTATACATCCATCCATATCGAAGAGTACGAGGCGGAAGCCCGTGACACAAAATTAGGACCGGAAGAGATCACCAAGGACGTTCCGGGTGTCGGCGACGACGCTCTGAAGGATCTGGATGAGCGCGGAATCATCCGCATCGGTGCAGAGGTTCGCGCCGGGGATATCCTGGTCGGAAAGGTAACTCCGAAAGGAGAGACCGAGCTTACTGCCGAGGAGCGTCTGCTCCGCGCGATCTTCGGTGAGAAGGCGCGTGAGGTCCGCGATACTTCTCTGAAAGTACCGCACGGTGAGTACGGTATTGTCGTGGACGCAAAAGTGTTCACAAGAGAGAACGGCGATGAGCTGTCTCCGGGTGTCAACGAAGCGGTTCGTATCTACATTGCACAGAAGAGAAAAATCTCTGTCGGCGATAAAATGGCCGGACGTCACGGAAACAAGGGTGTCGTTTCCCGTGTGCTTCCTGTGGAGGATATGCCGTTCCTGCCGAACGGACGTCCGCTGGATATCGTGCTGAACCCGCTGGGCGTACCTTCCCGTATGAACATCGGACAGGTGCTGGAGATCCA
>DXEK01000046.1 GCA_019115005.1 Candidatus Fusicatenibacter merdavium
ATAGCACCTCCGTCCGGAAGGGATCTCCCTTCCTGTTTTCCGAACACAAAGAATGTCAGTAACTGTTCAGCAACTCTGTAACAGTCCACAGCCGGACAGTCATCCGAAGACCCGCCCCAAAGACGCAGTCCTACTGAATAGTTACAAATATGATTACTTTTCGAGCTCAACCTCATCATCCAGCATCTGGGAAAACACTCCGGACACGGCTTCAAACTCAACCTCGTCTTCCACCATCACATACGCGCTTTCCTCGCCCTGGGATGCAGGGAGTTCTTTTAAGATGTAGGCGTTCGCCTCATTCTGCATAGAATCAGAGACCAGAAGATAATTGATCCCGTTGATCCTGGTCTGTTCTTCTATGTAAAATTCCTCTTTCGTTCCGTCATCCGCTGTAAATGTAATTTTTTCCATACAATATTCCTTCGATCTTCATGCATCTTTCCAACGCATCGTTTCACTGTTCACGGCCAACCGCAGATCTGTGTTTTCAGAACTGCCGCCACGATAAAAACACGCAACAATTCCGCCGGCAGAACTGTTACGGCATCCAACCGCTGAATGCTCTTCGTACGGCTGTGACTTATCCTTTTCTGTTATTCTTGTGGGTTCATCGCAAGATAATCCAGATATCCCTGCAAAATAAAAACAGCCGCAAGCATATCCACGTATTCCTTCCGGTTCTCTCTCCGTATTCCCGCTTCCATCATGGTCCGGTCCGCCTCAACGGTAGTAAGGCGCTCATCCCACATTACAACACGCAGGCCTGTCCGCTTTTCCAACATTTCCCGAAACTCCAGCGATTTCCCGGCCCGCTCTCCGATATCATTATTCATATGCTTTGGAAGACCAAGTACGATCGTCTCAACCTCGTACTGGTCAACCAATTCTTTGATTCTAGCCAAAGTCTGGCGCAGTTTGTTCTCCGACTTTCTTCGGATAATCTCGACACCCTGCGCAGTCAGGCCCAGGGGATCACTGACCGCAACCCCTACCGTTTTCGACCCAAAATCCAATCCCATGATCCGCATATCAGACTATTTCCTCTTCCAGGACTCGTTCTTGATATACTCTTTGAGGAGTTCTTCCACAAGCTCGTCGCGCTCCACCTTCATGATCATGCTGCGCGCGCCCTTATAACTGGTAATATAGGTAGGATCACCGGACATAATATATCCCACAATCTGGTTGACCGGATTATACCCTTTTTCGGCCATCGCGTTGTAGACTACATTCAGAACCTCTTTCACCTGAATTTCCGGTTCTGTCTTTACCTTAAAATATTGTGTGTTACTTGTTCCTGACATAGTTTCTTCACGTCCTCAATTTTATTAATATCATGTTTATTCTAATATACTTTACATAAAAATTCAATGGCTATTTGCCAATTTTTGTTTTCGGAGGGCAGCCGTCCGCCGACGGAACGATTGCTTCAGAGATAGCAATTCAGCCGGCGGCACCTGTCTTTTTTCACAGTTTTACCGGAAATTCAGCAGAATATACCTTTTCCGTCGTTCCCACGGCAGCTCCCGTGACGCTCACAGGGTGATGATCCCGAACTGCGCCAGCGTATAGGATATCAGGATAATGACAAGAAATACAGGCGCGATATATTTGATCATGATCTCATAGACACGCTTCCGCCCGAATTTTTCCCCGTTTCTTGTCACCTCGTCTGTGATCGGCTTCGTTCCGATCACCCAGCCCACCAGAATACAGGTAAACAATGCGACCAGTGGCATCAGGACACTGTTGCTCAGATAATCAAAGAACGTCAGAAGATCCATTCCGAGAATCCTGATCCAGGACCAGATGCCATTTCCGAGAGAAACCGGGATCCCGACTGCCAGAGCAAATACAAGCGTCCCTGTGCAGGCTGTCTTCCTGCTCAGGTCAAATCGTTCCATCAGCACAGAGACAATCGCTTCCATGACAGACACCGAACTGGTCAGCGCTGCAAACAGGACAAGGACAAAAAACAGGAAACCGATCGCTCTGCCGCCCGCCATATCGCCGAACACCTTCGGCAGCGTCACAAACATCAAGCCGGGGCCGCTGGAAGCCATTCCCTCCTCGCCGCTGAAAATATAGACGGCAGGCACGACCATCAGTCCCGCCAGAAGAGCGACCACCGTGTCAAAGATTTCAATCTGATTGACCGACTTTGTCAGGCAGACGTCCTTTTTCGTGTAGGAACCATAGGTGATCATGATCCCCATCGCCAGACTCATAGAGAAAAACATCTGGCCCATCGCCGCACAGATCGTTTTCAGCGAGAATTTCGAAAAGTCCGGAAGAAGGTAGTATTTCACTCCTTCCAGCGCTCCCGGAAGCGTCACGATATAGATACAGATCCCGATACTCAGCAGCACAAGAAGCGGCATCATAACGCGGCTGATCTTTTCAATTCCCTTTTCCACGCCGCCCATGACAATGACCCAGGTGGCGATCAGATAAACCGCAAAATAAATCAGCGGAGACGTGGGATCTCCCGTAAACGACGCGAAAAACTCATCCCCCGCCGCTTCCGCAGTCATTCCCTGCAGATAAACCATCATATATTTCAGAACCCATCCCCCGATCACACAGTAATACGGAAGAATAACCACCGGGATGGACGCCGCCAGATAGCCAAGGAATTTAAATTTTTTGCACAGCTTCTGGTAAGCCATCACCGGACTGCTCCCCGTCTTTCTGCCGATGGCGATCTCCGTCGTCATCAGTGCAAACCCGAATGTTACCGCCAGTACAATATATACCAGAATAAAAATCCCACCGCCGTACTGCGCTGCCAGCGGCGGAAATCTCCAGAGATTTCCAAGTCCCACTGCACTGCCGGCCGCCGCCAGGACAAACCCCAGACCGCCGGTAAAGCTCCCTCTTTTTTTCTCCATTGTTCTCTCTTCCCTCCCTCATTTTTTATCTCACAGTCCGCCGCTTTTTTCACAATTTTTCTGTCAGCGCTCCCGGCGGCGTCCTGTCTTCCGACAGCAATATGTTACTACAGCATAGCACACCGCGATATTGCAGTCAACCGGTTTATAAAACTCTGACACAAAATCCGTTACCGTTCAGGCATGGCAGCCCCGCACAAAAACAGAGAGCCGGCCTGCATCTCTGCAGCCGGCTCCGGAGTAATTTTATCTGTATTTTCGCAAGATTCCAACGGACGGGACTGTTACACCTTTTCTCACAGAATTTCCATTCTTTTGCAACAGTTCATCCGTCTGAACGGTAATGTTATTTTCCCAGACGGATCACATGGAAACTCTTATCTTTCAGAACGGCTTTCAGGATACCGCCGTCCATTTTCTCATTTTCCACTTTCATCGGCGCTACATTGTCCGGATGTTCTTCAGTGTTTTCCGCTTTTACATCGCTGTGGGTCAGCATGATATGTTCTTTCACCTGATAGCCCTCAAACTGACGCAGATCACAGGTCAGCTCCATAGAGTTTTCCAGATCTTTATTGACCGCAAAGATGGTCACCGTATCATCTTCCTCATTCATCACGCATACAGCATCCAGATACGGAGCATCCCCGTGTCTGCTCTCATAAACCGGCGCATCCACCAGTGTGTTCAGGACGGTTCCGCGGCCGTAATTGCTGATCAGCGCAAACGGATGGTAAATGGTCTGCATCCAGGCTCCCGTATCAGAGGTCATGATCGGGGCAATGACATTGACCAGCTGTGCCAGGCATCCGATCTTTACACGGTCCGCATGGCGGAGCATAGTGATCATCATTCCGGCAACAAGAAGCGCATCCTCAAAGTTATATACGTCTTCCAGCTGATGCGGCGCCTTGCACCAGCGCTCCAGTTTTTTATCCTGTTCGTTGGAGTGATACCAGACGTTCCACTCATCCATAGACAGGTTAATGGTTTTTTTCTTGCGTTTCTTTGCCTTTACCGCATCACAGATGGAAAGAACCTCGCTGATAAAATGATCCATGTCCACCGTGTTTGCCAGAAACTCCGGCGTATTGTCCTCCTGATTCCCATAATACTGATGCAGGGACAAATAATCTACCTGATCGTAGCATTCGGAAAGAACCGTATCCTCCCAGGTTCCGAAGGTCGGCATCGCATGGGATGCACTTCCGCAGGCTACCACTTCAATGGAGGGATCTACCATTTTCATGATACGTCCGGCCTCCGCAGCGATCCTTCCGTATTCTTCCGCCGTCTTATGTCCCATCTGCCACGGACCGTCCATCTCGTTGCCCAGGCACCACAGTTTGATATCATGAGGCTGCTCATAGCCATGTTTCCTTCTCAGATCACTGTAGTAGCTTCCACCTTTCAGGTTACAGTATTCCACAAGGTTTTTCGCATCTTCCGGTCCTCTTGTTCCAAGATTGACTGCCATCATCGCTGTGGTATCCGCTTTCTTTGCCCAATCCATAAACTCGTTCAGACCGAACTGATTGGTCTCGATCACGTTCCACGCCAGATCGATTTTTTCCGGACGGTTCTCTTTCGGTCCGACACCGTCCTCCCAGTGATATCCGGATACAAAGTTTCCGCCCGGATAGCGGACCACCGGCACATTCAGTTTCCGAATCAGCTCAATGACGTCTTTTCTCAGCCCCTGCTCATCCGCAAACGGACTGCCCGGCTGATAGATCCCTTCATACACCGCACGTCCCAGATGTTCTATAAATGAACCATAGATCCGTTTGTCCACATCCCCGACAATATAATGTCTGTCAATACATAAATTTGCTTTCTTCATCTGTCTTTCTTCTCCTTTCAGAATTCGGGTCTCACTGTTTACCTGTATTATAGCAGAGCATGGAAAAACATAAATGAACAAATTTCTTATAATATTGACTTTTCTTCCGGTTTTGTACATGGTATAGTAACTGTCAGAGGAGGCGATCAAATATGATCACTGTTGAATACTGCGGCTATCATACTCACAACCCTGACCAGGACCTGATCTTCCGGCCGTCCGGATCCGCCAGTTATCTCTTTCTGCTGGTACTCTCTCCCATGTACTTTACCTTCCAGGAGAACCAGGAACCGGTGCGGGCAGAAACAGGAGCCTGTATTCTTTACAACCCGGGCGTCTATCAGCATTACCAGGCGGAAAAGGAATTTTTTAACAGTTATGTCCACTTTTCCTGCCCGGAGGAAGAACTGACGGACTGCCGGATCAGCCGTAACTGTCTTTTTTATCCGGAGAATACCAATGACATTAACTGGCTGATCAAAAACATCTATCACGAATACATCAATCATTTCGACTGTTCCGCCGAGATGATGCACCACTATGTCCATCAGCTCCTGATCGAACTGCACCGCGGCTATCACAGTTCCGGCCGCCGGACAGACCGCCAGCAGAATATCTATCCGGAACTTCTGGCCCTGCGTTCCAATATGCTTCAGAACTGCAGGCAGCCATGGAGCGTGGAACAACTGTGCAGCATTCTGAACATCGGCAAAAGCCAGTTCTACAAATACTATGAACTGTACTTTCACAGCTCCCCAAAGGAAGAACTGCTCCAGGCCCGTCTCCAAAAAGCCAGGTATCTGCTCACCAACGATGCAGTGACAGTGAAACAGGCGGCCTACGAAGCAGGATTTCAGAATATCTGTTATTTCAACCGGATCTTTAAAAAAATGTGCGGATGTACTCCGGGTGAATACAGAAAAAAAAGATGACCAAACGATCATCTTTCAAAAGCGCGAGACGGGATTCGAACCCGCGACCCCAACCTTGGCAAGGTTGTACTCCACCCCTGAGCCA
>DXEK01000047.1 GCA_019115005.1 Candidatus Fusicatenibacter merdavium
ACAAGAATTACTTGTGTATTTTCAATAGTTTTGCGCAAAACTATTGAAAATACACAAGTAATTCTTGTGAATTTTGTGCTTTATTTGTAACAACTCAGCCAGTAAACTGTTACGGCATCCAGCCATTGAGAATCGCTTCGCGAGGACTGGATGCCCGCAGACACTGTATTTTCATATGAGCATGGCCTTGGGACCCTGGAACCCTTCCATATGGAGACTGCCGTTATGACCGGAAATCACAAATACGGGGTATCCCCGCATCCTCCCGATACGGAAATACCCCGCCTGTCCGGGACAGCCCATCCGGCTGCCGGTTCTCTGTGCTTTTTTTAATCCGTCTGAAGCGTGGCGGACACCGAATCCCGTTCCACCAGCAGCGTCGAGATCCTGTACTCGGTTCCGACCGTCTCACCGTTCATCTTTCCGATCAGCGCGTCCACCGACCGCCGGGCCTTCTCGCCCACATTCTGGCGGACGGTGGTCAGCGCCGGCCGGGACAGCTTTGCGTAGGCGACGTCGTCGAACCCTGCCACCGAAACATCCTGCGGCACCCGGATCCCCTGATCCTGGAGAAAGTTCAGCGCCTCCACCGCATACAGATCCGACGCAAAAAACAACACGCTCTGCTGCCGGAAAAAGGGAAGCATTTCCCGGTACTGCCTCCTTCGCTTCGACGGATCCTGTGAGACCAGGATATGCCGGGACGCAGCGTCCCCCACCTGCTCCTCCTCCAGCGCATCTTTCACTCCGAGCCAGCGCTCATGATCCACGGACTCATCGTTGTCCGTCAGAAACAGCAGATCCCTGTGTCCCTGCTTCAGCAGATACTTTCCCATCAGATACCCGCCGCCCCGGTCGTCGGTGCGCACGTTGGTCACCCCTTCCGGCAGCGGACAGTAGCCGTCGATCACCGCCATCGGCCCGGAAAATCTGCTCCGGACTTTCCGGATCTCCCGCTCTCCGAGACCGATGGAGATCATCGCCTCCAGATTCCACCCCAGGATCTGCTCCATCAGATCCCTGCCCTTATGACGGGTCACAAGCATCATATAATATCCCTTTTCCTGGATCCGGTATTCCAGACTGCCCACCAGCTCGGCGATGAATGGATCTTCCAGAGCATACTTCATCCCCGCCCTGGTATAACCCAATACGACGCCGATCAGGCCGGAGTGCTCCCGCGCCAGCATCCTGGCGCTTATGCTTGGCACATAATTCATCTCCTCCAGGATCCGATTGATCCTCTCCACCGTCTCTTCCGAGACACGTCCGGACTTTCCGTGAATGACATTGGACACCGTCGTCGGGCTGACCCCCGCTTTCTCCGCAATATCTTTAATCCGAATCATAAGAACCTCCTGTCTTCCGGACCGCTGCTATTCCTCGCCGATCCCTGTCACCACGCACAGCGGATCGCCTTCCCGGAATCTCAGTGTGATCGCATCGCCCTCCTGATACCGGACGATCTCCACGAAATCCGTGATCGCCACATCGTAAATCCGTTCATCCTGCTCCAGAACCAGATAGAAATGAGAATTTCCGTCGATCACGCTCTGGGCGATCCGGGCGATGGTCCCTGTGACCGTCTCCTCCTCTCCGGATGATTCCACGTCCGCAGCGATGCCGCTGCTCTCCAGCAGGCTGATATACTCTTCCTGACACTCGGAAAGGGTGTCTCCGGTGGCGACCGTCTGGTACTGCTGCACATTGACCATCGCGTACTTCTTCACCAGACCTGCTCCATCCTTCAGCGCCATCACATACGTAGGCTCGTCTGCCACATTCAGGAGCAGCGGAAACGCAGCGGTATAACGCAGATTCTGCACCTGTCCTTCCGCGGAATCCATCGCAGAGCGCTCTTCCGCGCCGGAGATCGCATAATACCTGGTCTCCATCGTTCGCTGATTGATCAGGATAAAGCCCACATTGGACTGGTCGGAGTTCACAGAGGTCACCCCTGTGTATACCCACACGTCATCGTCCATCGCGATATAATTGTAGCCGTCCGTGGTCTTCAGACAGCCCTTCTGCCCGAAAACACTGTTCAGGTAACCGTTGACCAGGGAGCCGTGATAATTGTACAGCTCCAGCAGAAGGTCCGCCGGATAGACACGATCCACCCATTTCGGACAGTCCTCGACCGCAAAATCCTTCGTCTCCCCGGTCTGCGCATTGCACAAGACCACACGCCCGATCGTCTGTCCGCCGAACAGCCCGATCGTATATTCCTGCACCGGGCATACCCAGTAGGGAACGCCGTCGTCGTCGATCTCAAAGCTGATCTGATCGAACATATATGTCGGATAGCGGAATCTCAGATGGCGATAGATGTTCCGGTTAAACAACTCCGACTGGGAATAGCGGATCGGCTGATCCAGTTTTACAAGCTCCGTCTCCTGGGTCGCCATGTCGATCTTCATATAAGCAGGAATTCCGCCCGACTGGTTGGTAAACCATTTGACCGTGCTTGCATAAACCAGCGGAGAGACGCGCACCGGAACCTCCTGGTAATTGATCTGTGAATACAGATCGCTGACCTCAAACTGAGAAACCATGTCCACCATGCTTCCCATCTTCCTCTCCCCGAGGATGATCGCGCTGTCCCGGTCCAGGATCGGTATCTGATCAAAACTGATCTGCTTTATGTCTTCCGTAAAATTCCGCTCTTCCTGATCGATCAGGTTATAATATTTTTTCGCATTGACGATCGGCGAGGAAAGCACCGTCCCGGCGATCAGAAAGATCAGCAGCAGTCCCGTGATCCCCACACCGATTTTAAAACCAAGATAAGATTTCAACGTTCTGACGTCCGTCGTCCGTTTCTTCACCGAGTAGATCACCAGGAGCAGTACCACCACTCCGATCAGAAATCCCCAGAATCCCCGGTTATGGATGTTGACTGCCGGAAGCGCCGCATAGTAATAGATCCCGGCCAGGACCAGGACCGCCAGAACCGCAGCCAGCTTCCATTTCAGACTCCCACGTTTCATTTTCTGTTTACTCCTCCTTCCTTCTCCCTGCCGCAGTCTTTTCTGCGCATCGCCGTCCCGTTTTATGGCTGTTCCCGTTTCCTGACCGGCCGGACTGCAGACGCACAGCAGAGACGCGGTTTGAGGGTTTGCCCCATTATACACTGAGCCATCTGAATAATCAAGGGCTGCCGGTCACTAGATCGGAGGATGGCACACCGGTCAGCTTATCGGGGGATGGCGGCAGTTCCGTCGGCTGAACGGTTCCCCTATTACATTGCTGCGATGCGACAGAAACACTTGCCTGCTGACGGGTATCTGTGGTACACTGACTACAGTCCATCGTTGTAACAGTTCACCTGGCTGAACTGTTACCTATTATTACATCACTGTATCAGAGCACCAGAGACGGAAGGTCTGCGAAAATGGCCTGCAGTATTGCACTTCCATACCTCTGATGCGAAGTGGAAAAGAGGCATTCATGAATCAGAAACCTGAAAAAAACATTGTCCTCATCGGGTTTATGGGCTGCGGAAAAAGCTCTGTGGCGGAAATGCTCGGGAACGAATGGCGGATGGATGTGGTGGAGATGGATCGGATGATCTCCGAACAGCAGGGGCTTTCTATCCCGGAAATTTTTGACCGTTTCGGCGAAGAGTACTTCCGTGATCTGGAGACAGCGCTGCTGAAAAAGCTCCGGGGCAGACACGGGTGTGTCGTATCCTGCGGCGGAGGCGCTCCTCTCAGGGAAGAAAATGTTTCCGAGATGAAAAAGATCGGACAGGTCATCCTTCTGACCGCTTCCCCGGAAACGATCTATGCCCGCACCAGCGACAGCAATGACCGCCCGAACCTGAAAAACAGGAAAAGTCCGGAAGCGATTGCCGAACTGCTGGAACAGCGCCGGCCGAAATACGAAGCTGCTGCCGACCATATCGTCGCCACCGACGGCAGGATCATTTCCGACATCTGCGAAGAAATACTCCGCCTTGCGGAAATCGATGAGTAGACACATGAAAAACTATGGAGGAAAGAGAACATGGAGAAAAAAATCCCTTACAAAATCTATCTGGAAGAAAGTGAACTTCCGAGACAGTGGTACAACGTCCGCGCCGACATGAAGAACAAACCGGCGCCGCTTCTGAATCCGGCTACCCTGAAGCCGATTACCTTCGACGAACTGCGCCAGGTATTCTGCGACGAACTGGCCCGTCAGGAGCTGAACGATACCGACGCTTACATCGATATCCCGAAGGAAATCCGTGATTTCTACAAAATGTACCGTCCGTCGCCGCTGGTCCGCGCATACTGTCTGGAAAAAGAGCTGGACACCCCGGCAAAGATCTACTATAAATTTGAGGGCAATAACACTTCCGGCAGCCATAAGCTGAACTCCGCCATCGCCCAGGCTTACTATGCGAAACAGCAGGGACTGACCGGCGTGACCACAGAGACAGGCGCCGGACAGTGGGGTACCGCTCTGGCCATGGCCTGCGCTTACTTCCATCTGGACTGCAAAGTCTATATGGTAAAGGTCTCCTATGAGCAGAAACCGTTCCGCCGTGAAGTGATGCGCACCTACGGAGCATCCGTCACCCCGTCTCCTTCAAACACGACCAATGTCGGCAGAAAGATTCTCGCGGAGCATCCGGGTACCACCGGAAGCCTTGGCTGTGCGATCTCCGAGGCAGTCGAAGTAGCAGCCGCAGATCCAAATTACCGCTACGTGCTCGGCTCTGTGCTCTCCCAGGTTCTGCTTCATCAGTCTGTCATCGGTCTTGAGACAAAAGCCGCGATGGATAAATACGACATCCAGCCGGATATCATCATCGGATGCGCCGGTGGCGGTTCCAACCTGGGCGGTCTGATCTCTCCATTTGTCGGAGAAATGCTGCGCGGGGAAAAGCAGTACCAGATCATCGCCGTAGAACCGGCTTCCTGCCCGAGCCTGACCAGAGGACGTTTTGTCTACGACTTCTGCGACACCGGAAAGGTATGCCCGCTGTCAAAAATGTATACTCTGGGCTGTGACTTCATCCCGTCCGCCAACCATGCAGGCGGTCTGCGCTATCACGGTATGAGTTCCGTTGTCTCCCAGCTGTATGCAGACGGATATCTGGAAGCGCGCTCTGTAGAACAGACCTCCGTATTCGCAGCAGCGGAACAGTTCGCCCGCATCGAGGGAATCCTTCCCGCTCCGGAGAGCAGCCATGCGATCCGCGTAGCCATCGACGAAGCCCTGAAATGCAAGGAGACCGGTGAAGAAAAGACCATCGTTTTCGGTCTGACCGGAACCGGATACTTCGACATGGTGGCCTATGAAAAATATAACAACGGTGAAATGACCGACTATATCCCGACCGACGAAGAACTGGAAGCATCCTTCGCCAAATTCCCGAAAGTAGACTGACACGGTTCCTGCTGGCCGGCAGCTGTTCCGCCTCTGCAGAATGATTCTGTCTCCCGCGGGAACAATAAGCAACAAAAAAACACCTTTCTCCGTTTTCCGATCCTGGAAAAATGAGAAAGGTGTTTTTTTGCCGCTGCGGCCGTCCGCCTATTTATCATCTCCGGTCAGGCGGAGAATATCCTCGATCTCCTCCACCGACATGTCCAGATACGCCGACAGCTCTGCCACGGAAAAGTCCATTTTCTCGCCGTCCGACAGGTCTTCGATCGCATCCTTCAGGCGGTTGACTTTGTTGACCATCGTTTCATCCCTGTGCTTCTGTACCCGCTGCTCCTCCAGGATGTCCTCCATTCCTTCCCGGATCTCCCCGAGCAGTCCGCGCTCGCCCGCCTCCGGGTCAATATGCTCCAGTGCCAGCAGAAGGCAGACGTTTCCCTCCTGTACAAGATCACCGAAGAATACGCTCCCGTCAAAGACGCTCCGGGCGATCTCGGACAGCCTTGGCATGTAATACTCCACAAGACGGCTTTTTGACAGCGTATCGCCCTTCGCTGCCTGGCGGAACAGCTCCGTCTTTTCCGCTTCTCCCAGTTCCCCGGGAACCGGCAGTTCCTCCAGATACCGCTTCAGAAACTGTTCTTCCTCCGCAGACAGAGGCGTTTCCACCCGCTCCGTTTTTCTCTGTTTCTTTTCCGCACCAGTTACCTCGACCTGTTCCAGCGCCAGATAGTCAAAAACCATCGCTCTCTGTTCTTCCGTCAGGTCCTGTTCTTGGGCAAACCGCTCCGCCTGCTCCGCGGTGATCTGCTGTCCGTGCTCCTTTGCGGAAGCCAGAAGCTCCCTCAGACTTTTCTGAAATTTTTCCTGTTCCTGATTCATAAACGAAATCCTTTCCTTACGGTAATTTTCATATATTATGGGCCGAAAACCCACGGGCTCTGTGCTTTCATACGGTCTGCCCGGGAAATGCGCAGACCTGCTGAACGTTTACAGCGTATCACATCTTAAGAAAAAAGTCTATTGCAATTTCCGTATGAAAGCTGTAGTATTTTAGGAAGAAGAATCTACAGTTCAGCTGGCTGATCTGAGATACCGAAGAAAGGAGACTTTTTCTATATGAAACAGATTTTCAGAGATGTTCGGAATAATTTTCTGCTGACTGCGATCGTCTCGATCTTGATCGGACTCGTCCTTGTCCTGTTTCCGGTCAAAACTACTTTTCTGATCTGCAATGTCGCCGGAGTGCTTCTGATCCTCTGCGGAATCGTAAATATTTTCCGCTATGTCACCGCCAAAGGCGAACCGTTCCTGTTCCGCTATGACCTGGTGATCGGCGTGATCCTCTGTCTTGCAGGGCTGTTTGTAATCACTCAGAGCGCACTGATCATTTCCTTTATCCCGACGATCATCGGCATCGTCCTTCTGATCAACGGGATCGTCAACCTGAAAAAAGCCATCCATCTGAAAAATGCGGGACTGAAAAGATGGTGGATCGACCTGGCATTTGCAGGGTTGATCGCACTTCTCGGACTGCTGATCTGGCTGCGGCCCTTTGACGCGGTGGCAACCACCAATATTTTTATCGGCATTTGCCTGATCCTGAACGGAATCTCCAATCTCTGTACGATGTTCGGCATCGGAAGAGTCAAACGCCGCCTGGAAATGCATTTTCC
>DXEK01000048.1 GCA_019115005.1 Candidatus Fusicatenibacter merdavium
CGATTTTGATTATTCTATACATAAGTGACCTCCTTTTGTATGCGGTAATCCCTGTTACCATTGTTTTTCCAAACTCAAGTATACAGGTAAATCCACGTCGTTGCAAATGTGGGGTCACTTCATATTATCTAAATTGCATAATAAAATATAGTTTTTTAAAACAATACCACCTTACCTCGCTGCCCAAAAGCATCAAAATAAAAAAACTCTTTCATAAACAAAAGTGCAATTATTATAAACTCAGATATCCTTGCTGGGTACATAGTAAGAAGGATGGTACCGCTGATAAGAGAGTTAAATCTAATCACATTATATGGAAAAAATGTGAATTATGCCTTGATAATTATCTCTTATACACAAAAAAACCCTATGATTTAATTCACGCAGTAAAAAATCTACGAAAAAAAGGCAATACAATACCATTATGTAAAGAAGAAAAAAAGAAACGTTCTATTTTACTAAATAAGAAAAAAAATCTTATTCAAAATAATAATATCCAAAAATTAGTAGATCACTTTTCTAAAAATCCGACAGGTTTTGAAAAACTCTGTTCGGAAATCTTTATAAATTTAGGTTATCAAGCTACCCTCACTCCGCCAACTAATGATGGCGGTTATGATATTTTATTGCAGAAGAAAGGCGTGACTACTATTGTAGAATGTAAATGTTATTCCATTGAACACAAAATTGGACGTCCCAGCGTTCAAAAATTAGTGGGTGCAAATAGCATAGTATCAGCTGACAAAATGATTTTTATTACTACAAGCGACTTTTCTGAGTCCGCTATTACTTATGCCCAAAAAGCAAACGTTGAACTTTATAATGGTGCTAAGCTTATGAACCTTTTAAATAAACAACTTTCCTCAGCAGAAGAAAAGACAAGAATTAATATTTCAGAATATCAGTTAGAAATAACGGACTTACACCCGTATGTTCCAGAAGATATATATTTAAAATTTTTTATACCACATAAATAATCACATTGTTTTGGCCAAATATAGATAAATCAGTTCAGAATATCCGTGACTTCCTGTTCCGTCATCTGGCAGGCAGCAGCAATCTCTGATATTGTTTTTCCCTGTCCATTTAACTGAAATACAAGTTTTGCTTTTTTGAGACCACTCTGTTCGCCCTTCTGAAAGCCGGACTGCTCGCCTTCCTGAAAACCGGCCTGTTTTCCTTTTCGAAACCCGGCATTCTCCGCACTCTGCATCTGAGATTGATAATCCCGGATCGCTTTCTCACGTGCTTCGTATTCCATCTGTTTTTTTTCGTCTGCACTCAGTTGAATTAATGTGTCACATGCTTCCCGGATATAATCGTCTGTACCAGCCATAATGCTCGAACTCCTTTCTGTAATTGTCTGAATCATTGGATTGTTTTGGTGATACACCGTTGAAGTCCAAAAAAGAACAAATGTTCTTTTGAATATATGGCAAATATATCATATTCTGTTTTTAATTTCCAGTAAAAATTCTTAAAATCTCTATAAAACAGTTACAGTTCAGCCAGCTGAACTGTAACATAAAACGCTCTCTACACCAGACTTGTCTTCCGCAGGACCATATTGCTGCCCATTCCGATTCCCACACTGAACAGGATCCCGCCTGCCAGGCACATGATCACATTCATGATCCCGGAATCCAAAGGAGTGATCATCGGGATCATGGGAAACAGCAGCATCCCTGCGCAGAGTGATCCCGCGAGGGACAGCCAGAGTTTCTGTTTGCCCACGACACTCATCAGCACATAAAGCGCCGCGAACACCGAGATCAAAAGCATCTTGGAGATCATACACATGACAATTCCGCTGACTCCGGCAGAGCCGGTGTCAAAAGGCAGACCGGAAACCGCGCCGCCAAGCGTCGCACCGACAAAAAAGGCAAGCAGCATAACGACCCCGCCCAAAAAACCGACCAGCGTTTTCGATATCACATAATCGTTCTTCTGTGCACGGACCGTAAACAGATTTTTCGCATAACCGCTTCTGAAATCGTCGGCAACAAAAATGCACACAAAGACCGCCGCCATAAAGTACACCAGATTGATGTTGCACATTCCTGTCATACTCATATCCATCGCCGCACTTTCACCGCTGGCAGATCCGATCACCTGCCATACGCTCGAAAAGGCTTCGATCGTTGTCTCAACCCCTGTGTTGGGATCTACCGAAACTGTACCGTCCATCATGGTCGTCATGACGAGGATCAGAACCGGCATGATAAAACAGATTCCCGCCATGATGTAAAACAAAGGCGTTGTGAACATCCGCCGGAAATCCACCGACATCATGCTTTTTAATCTTTTTTCAAAGCTGTCAGATCCAAATTTTATGGTTACCGCGGCCGTATCTTTTCTTTTTGCCGGATGATTTTTCTCAGCCATATTACCTGCCCTCCTTTTCGCTCATAAGATCCATGTAATATTCTTCCAGTCCGATCTTGGCTGTTCCGATCTCGCTCACCAGGATCCGGTTCTGATACAGATATGTGACGATTTCTTCGGGACTTCCCGCATCGTATACGCGGAGATATCCGTTTTCCTCCTGCTCCACACGCGAATACCGTACACCAAGCAGAGCAGCTGCTCCATTCATATTTTCTGTCTTCAGCGCTACATACGTACGGCATCCTGCATCCAGTTCCTCCGCGGTCATTTCCCGGATCATCTTTCCCTGGCGGACGATCCCGTAATGCGTCGCTATTTTTTCAAGTTCCCCCAGAATATGGGACGAAATCAGGACCGTACATCCATAATCACGTGTCACATCCACAAGAACCTCCCGCATGATCCTCATACCGTCCGCATCCAGGCCATTGATCGGCTCATCCAGCACTAGCAGAGCCGGATTTCCAAGTAAAGCCATCGCGATGCCGATCCTCTGTTTCATACCCAGAGAACAATTCTTATATTTATTGGAAGCCGCCCCTTCCATCCGCACGATTTCCAGAACCTTGCGCACCTCCCGTTCAGGGTTTTTCACACTTAAATTGGCCGCCTGGAGCATCATGTTATTCCAGACGCTGTAATTTGGAAAACATCCCGGAGCTTCGATCAGCACTCCGATCCTTGCCCTGACATCCGGGTCGGTATAATCTCTGTCAAAGAGTTTGATACTGCCGCCGATTGGAAGAAGAAGTCCGCAGATCAGCTTTTCTGTCGTGGATTTTCCGCTTCCGTTTTCCCCGATAAATCCATAAATGGATCCGGCAGGGACGATCATATTCAGTCCTTTGAGCGCCTGCTTTTCGCCAAAATTTTTTGTCAGATTTCTGATTTCGATTGCATTCATTTTAACCGCCTCCTGTCAATAACAAACGCCTTCATCCTCCCGTCCCACCTCCCAGAAACCGGCGCGGCCGGCATGCCGGTCTGTCCCGGATCACCGGCGGCGTGGAGCCTGCGGGCAGGCCGATGCAGCAGCATAGTGTTCCGGGGACGGCTGTGGATGCGGGAGAAAATCTTAGCGCCCGGACGGCTCTTCGGACGGGACAGGCGCAGGGCTTCCCGCCCGGAGCCTGAGAAGCGCTGAAACGGGAATGCATCCGGCATTCCTGTCGAATCGCTTCGGTGCCCGTCCGAAGAGCCGTCCGGGCGGTTAGATTTTCCCCGCATCCACAGCCGTCCCCGAAACACCATGCCGCTGCATCGGCCTGCCCGCAGGCTCCGCGCCGCCGATGTTCCGGGACAGACCGGCAGGTCGGCCTCACCGGGTTCGTCCGCCATAAAATTTATGGTATATTTTGTGTTGACAAATAAAAATTCCTATGATAAGGTAATGAACATGAAACAGGCAAGGATGCCCGCACGGCATCCTTGCCTGTTTTTTGTTTTCAAATACACGGAACACCGCCGTATCATCTGAACGATCAAAGGAGGTTTGCAACATGCGTTTATCACCAAAAGAACAGGAAAAACTCATGCTCCACTTTGCCGGCCAGCTTGCGAAAGAGCGCCGCGGCAGAGGACTGAAGCTGAATTATCCCGAAGCCGTAGCCTATATCAGTTCCGAACTGCTGGAGCTGGCACGGGACGGCCACGAAGTCACGGAACTGATGCAGCTGGGCACCCAGATGCTGACAAGAGATGACGTCATGGAAGGCGTCGCAGATATGATATCCGAAGTCCAGGTAGAGGCCACCTTCCCGGATGGAACGAAACTCGTCACCGTACATAACCCGATTCAGTAGGAGGTAACAGAATGAAGGTAGGAGAAATCATCCCTATGGACAGGGAGATCACACTGAACGAAGGAAAACCCTGCATCACCCTGATGGTCACAAACACCGGAGACCGGCCGGTCCAGGTAGGTTCCCATTATCACTTTTTTGAAGTAAACCGCTGTCTGTCCTTTGACCGCGAAAAAGCATACGGATTTCATCTGGACATCCCGTCCGGCACATCCGTCCGCTTCGAACCCGGAGAGGAAAAAGAAGTACAGCTGACTGCTATCGGCGGCACCGGACGGGTCTTCGGTTTCAACGATCTGACCTGCGCCAAAGTCAGCGAACGGACGCTTCCCGCCGCTGTGGAACGGGCAAAACAAAAAGGCTTTATGGACTGAGAAAGGAAGGAGCGAAATCTATGAGCACAAAAATTTCCGGAGAAAAATATGCAATGATGTACGGCCCGACCACCGGTGACAAAGTACGTCTCGCCGATACAAGCCTGATCATCGAGGTAGAAAAAGACTATACCACCTACGGCGACGAGAGCAAGTTCGGCGGCGGCAAGACACTGCGCGACGGTATGGGCCAGTCGGTAAAGACCTGCAGCGCCGACGGAGATCTGGACCTCGTCATCACCAACGCGCTGATCGTCGACTACACCGGAATTTATAAAGCAGATATCGGAATCAAGGACGGCAAGATCGCCGGAATCGGCAAAGCCGGAAACCCTTCCGTCATGGACGGAGTAACCCCCGGCATGACCGTGGGCGCCTCCACCGAAGCGCTGGCGGCGGAAGGACTGATCGTCACCGCCGGCGGACTGGACACCCATATCCACTTCATTGCTCCGCAGCAGGTTGAGACCGCACTGTACAGCGGCATCACCACAATGATCGGCGGAGGAACCGGCCCGGCAGACGGCACCAACGCTACCACCTGCACCCCGGGGCCGTGGAACATGGAAATGATGCTGAAAGCAGCCGAGGAATATCCGATGAACCTCGGATTTCTCGGAAAAGGCAACTGCTCCGACGAGAAAGCTCTGATCGAGCAGGTCAAAGCCGGAGCCATGGGGCTGAAGATCCATGAGGACTGGGGCAGCACTCCGGCGGTGATCGACCACTGTCTGAATGTGGCGGACGACTATGATATTCAGGTCGCGATCCACACAGACACACTGAACGAAGGCGGCTGTGTCGAGGATACCCTGGACGCCATCGCCGGCCGTACGATCCATACTTACCATACAGAGGGCGCCGGCGGCGGACACGCGCCGGATATCATCCGCGCGGCAGCGTTCCCGAACGTCCTTCCTTCCTCCACAAACCCGACGATGCCCTTCACCGTCAACACCATCGATGAGCACTTGGATATGCTGATGGTATGCCACCACCTGGACAAGCGGATTCCCGAGGACGTGGCCTTCGCGGATTCCCGGATCCGTCCGGAGACCATCGCCGCTGAAGATGTGCTCCACGACATGGGCGTGTTCAGCATGATGAGCTCGGACTCCCAGGCGATGGGCCGTGTCGGGGAGGTCATCACCCGCACCTGGCAGACCGCCAGCAAAATGAAAGACGAACGCGGCGCTCTTCCGGAAGACGAAGGACACGGCAACGACAACTTCCGTGTAAAGCGTTACATTTCCAAATATACGATCAACCCGGCCCTGACCCACGGCGTCGCTTCCTATGTCGGATCCGTAGAACAGGGAAAATATGCAGACCTCGTTCTGTGGAACCCTGCGTTCTTCGGCGTGAAACCGGACATGATCATCAAAGGCGGAATGATCATCGCCTCCAAGATGGGCGACGCCAACGCATCCATTCCGACCTGTGAACCGGTCGTCTACCGTCCGATGTTTGCCGCTCACGGCAAGGCAAAATACGCTGCATGCCTGACCTTCGTCTCCAAAGCCGCGATGGAAGCCAACGTCGCTGAAGCATACGGCCTGGAGAAGACCGTGGTGCCTGTATCCGGCTGCCGTACCGTGACGAAAAAAGACATGAAGTTCAACGACAAGACGCCGGAGATCACCGTAAACCCGGAGACCTACGAGGTGCGCGTGGACGGAGAGTCCATCACTTCCGCTCCGGCGAAAAAACTTCCGCTGACTCAGCTTTACAGCCTGTTTTAAAGAAGGAGGAGCAACATGTTAGGTGTCTGCTTATTATTTGTAGGAATTGTCCTGATCAACAACGGTATGTGTACCTTTTATAAGGTGGACGGAAAATCCGCTGCCGTCATGAACATTCTCACCGGCGGCCTGTCCATCTTTATCAACGCAGTGAATCTTGTACTTGGAAATTACTATGCCGCAGGAACCGGCCTTCTGTTCGGATTTACCTATTTATTCGTGGCCTTCGTCAAACTGCAGAACCTGAGTCCGATCCCGTTCGCCTGGTTTTCCACCTTCGTGGCTGTCAACGCCATCGTCTTCGGAACCATCGAGGGAATCACCGGAAGCGCAGCTCTCGGGATCACCGCAGACTGGCGCTGGGCTGCGATCTGGTACCTGTGGGCCATCCTCTGGGGAACCTCTTTCGTGGAAGATATCTGTCACAAAAAGCTGGGCAAATTTGTTCCGGCGCTTCAGGTGTTCGAGGGTATCGTCACCGCATGGATCCCAGGTGTGCTGATGCTGATCGGCCTGTGGTAAAACAAAACAAAAAAGAAAAGTATTGATCCGGACAGCAGATGCATCCGCCGGAATTTTCCGAACGGGTGCATCTGCTCCATCGTTTTAACATCCGGAAAAACGGAAAAGGAGATCTTTAACAATGATATGCGAAAAAATTCTCGGAAAGCTGAGTGCTTTCGATGTCAGCGGAAAAAACGTAGACTATGTGGACATCGACTGGGACGACGCTTTCAAAAAAATCCACCGGAAAACCACCGCACAGGGACGTGAGGTCGGCATCCGTCTGGACGATTCGGTACTCACCCGCGGACTCACAGAGGGAGACGTCCTCTATGCGGACGGGGAACTGATCATCGCCGTTCACACTCCGCCCTGCGAGATGATCCGCCTCACGATCGATCCCGATCACCGGGCGCAGGTGGCAAAAGCCTGCTATGAGATTGGAAACCGTCACGCGCCGCTGTTCGCCGGGGAAGACGATCTGACCTTTCTCACTCCGTACAATGAACCGATGCTTCATATGCTCAGCCATATCCACGGAGTCGATGCCCAAAAGGTCGTTCTGACGCCTGATTTTGAAAAACGGATCAGCTCCGGCGGACACAGCCACGTCCACCATCACTGATCCTCGGAGAAGGGAATAATTTATGGAAATGAAAAATCTGAAGAATCATTTTCTGCTTCTGCAGATCAATGACTCCCTGTTTCCCATCGGGGGCTATTCCCATTCCTACGGTCTGGAAACCTATATTCAGAAAGGGATCGTCCACAACGCAGAACTTGCCGCCGAATACATTCGCAAACGGCTGCTTTACAATTTTCTCTATACGGATTTTCTCGCCGTACGACTGGCATATAACGCCGCTCTCCGGAAAGACGAATCCGCCGTCGACAAACTGGAAGATCTGATGGAAGCATCCAGGATTCCCGCAGAACTTCGTGACGCTTCCCGAAAGCTCGGAAGCCGGTTTATCAAAACCCTGTTGCATATGCAGGTAACCCCGCAGTCCGGGTTTTTCTCCCGCTATCTCCAGCTGCGCACCGGGAAAACCACCTGCCATCCCTGTGCCTACGGCGTTCTGTGCGCATGTATGGGAATGGACCGGACGGAAGTTCTGTCCGCTTTCCTCTATGCTCAGACGTCCGCGATGGTCACCAACTGCGTAAAAACCATCCCCCTGAGCCAGTCAGACGGACAGAAGATCCTGTTCTCCCTGGAACCGCTGATGGAAACACTGATAGAAATGGTAGAACAGGCCGAGCCGGAAATGCTCTGCGCGTCCACGCCTGCCTTCGACCTGCGCAGTATGGAGCATGAAACACTCTATTCCAGACTTTACATGTCGTAAAGGTCTGCATCTTTTCAATCTATGTATGTTAGGAGGAATTTCTGTTATGTCATATGTAAAAATCGGAGTCGCCGGACCGGTCGGTTCCGGAAAAACCGCACTGATCGAAGCACTGACCCGGCGCATGGCCAAAGACTACAGCATCGGAGTCATCACCAACGACATTTACACCAAGGAGGACGCGGAATTTCTCGCAAAAAACAGCGTCCTTCCCATCGAGCGGATCATCGGCGTTGAGACCGGCGGATGCCCGCACACAGCGATCCGCGAGGACGCGTCCATGAATCTGGAAGCCGTGGACGAGATGATGGAACGCTTTCCCGACATTGAACTTCTGTTCATTGAAAGCGGCGGCGACAATCTCTCCGCCACCTTCTCCCCGGAACTGGTGGACGCGACGATCTTCGTCATCGATGTCTCCGAAGGCGACAAGATCCCGCGCAAAGGCGGCCCTGGGATCACCCGCTCCGACCTGCTGGTCATCAACAAGATCGACCTGGCTCCCTATGTCGGCGCAAGTCTGGAAGTTATGGAGCGCGACTCGAAAAAGATGCGCCAGGGCCGGCCGTTCCTCTTCACCAACATCCGCAGCGGAGAGCACGTGGATGAAGTGATCCAGTGGCTGAAAACAAACGTATTGCTGGAAGGAATGTAAATCTATGGAAAAAACTTCTGTACTGGTACAGGACGCCAAAGGCAACTCCTTTGGAAAAGTCTCCCGGCTTTCCCTGACTGCTGCGGCTGGCGAAGGCAGGACAATTTTAAAGGACGTCTACTTCACGGCTCCCTATAAGATCATGCACCCGTTCCCGAACGCTGACGGCAGCATCCAGGTGATGCTTCTGTCGGCGTCTGCCGGGATCATGGCCGGCGACCGCCAGGAGTTCGATCTGAACATCGAGGAGGGCGCCTCCATGGAGTTTGTCTCCCAGTCTTACGAAAAAATCCACCAGATGATAGAGGGACATGCCAGGCGCCAGGTCCATGTACACGTGGCGCCAAACGCCTCCTTTTGTTTTCATCCTCAGCCTACGATTCCCTTCGCAGGTTCCGCCTTCGAAAACCGGATGCGCATCGATCTGGAGGATGAAACCTCTGAATTCCGCATGTGCGAGATCTTTTCCTGCGGCCGCAGCGCCCGCCGGGAATACTTCGCCTACCGGTTCTATCACAGTCTGACCGAAATCTATCGCAGCGGCACGATCATTTACCGCGACAACACTCGATATGACCCGTCGGTGTTCGACATGAGCGGAATGGGAATGTATGAGTCCCACACCCATCTGGCCAGCCTCTTCCTCACTCGTCCGAAAGAACCGTCCCGGGCGCTGGACCAGATCCGGACTTACCTGGAAGAACAGGAGGATGTCGAAGGCGCCGCCACAATGCTTGCCCAGGGCGACCTGGCCGTCCGCATCCTGGGCGGCCGCGCCCAGCGCCTGGAAGAACTGAGCAGTCATATTTTATGCTTGGGCAGTCAGGTCTGACTCTGCGGGAGAAACGTTTTCTCCCATGGAACCATCCGGAAAAATATTTTATAAAATAAGAAGATCCCGCAGAAGCCCGGAGACCGGTGTCTCCAAAACTCTCTGCGGGATCTTTTTCTCCGCCAAACACGATCCTGCGGACTGTGCATGAAAATGCGTAGGTCCGGCGGAACTGTTACTGCCCGGCCGAAAAACACTCTGTATCAAAAGATCACATATAACTCAGAAACAGATTTCCCTGCGCCGCAAACGCATTCGTGCTGTCCTGCTGTCCCATCGGAACCGTCTGCTGGGTCGTAGGGTCATAAAGCAGGGTATTATTAAACTGATCATATCCGACGATCACCACATTCTCCATTCCGTTGGCGTTCAGCCGCGCCACCACAGGATGGCCCTGCGCCACCAGGTAAAGCACACTGTCCAGACTGCAGCCTGTCAGATTCAGGAGTGTCTCTCCTTCTCCCAGCGAAGCCTGGAGCGCCGCTTCATCCAGCGAAGCATTCCGGAACGCCTCCGGAAGAGACGCCGGATCGATCTGCGCTGACGTTGGCCGGTTGCCGCGCTCCCATACGTAGACCTGATCCTGGTTCAGAACCACACCCACCTGGTCATCGGCTTCCAGGATCGCCTGCGCCGGATCATTCATAATACTCTGGAGTTCTCCCTTCGCGTAGACAAAGTATACCGGTTCATCTCCCGTCTCATAACTGATCGTCAGAGACGCAGAGGAATCATTCTCGCTGAATCTCGCCTCCGTGCTCAGAAGATTGGCCGTCTGGCCGTCTTCCTGGAATTCCAGCACCATCTGCTGTTCCCTGCGGTCTCCGATCGTCGCCATACGGCTCGTCACGACCTCATCCGCCTGCTGCTCGCCGTTCATGATATGATCCTGCGTCGTCTCCACATAAGCATCTCCCTGGCGGACCACACGGTCCATTTCAAGGAGCCCGTTGGAAATAGAGATCCCAGTCACATACACACCATCCTGATGATATTCTTTCTTGATCGTGCCGTCGCTTCCCTGGATCCGGATCGTATTCATTGCAAAGGTCTGATTGCCGGAAATATCTGTAACGATATCGGAATCATTGGCAATTCCATAGACAAAATCATCATTGATAAAGCCCAGCGCCCGGACCTTCTGACCATCCTGCGCCGTCACACTCAGCGTCTGCTGTGTCTCCAGGCTCATGACCGTAATCTCCGTAGCCTCGCTGGCATTTGCCGCCGCCATCCATGCCACGTTCGCCTGATCCTCGGAAACCACAAAGCAGTCCGACGCGATCCCTTCCTGGAGCACCTGATACGTCCCATCGGAAAGATTCATCTGATACAGCGACCCGTTCAGATAAAAATACATCAGGCCGTCTGTACTTACATAAGAAAGAACATCGAGACTCTGGCGCAGCACCGGATAGGAAACCGTTGCCGGTAGGAACAGAGTTTCCTGCGCCACCTGGCTCTCCGCCTGGAAGTTGTACACCGCAACCCCCGTTTCTCCCTCATGTTTTCCACGGTTCATGTATCCGTAGACCACAAATGTGATATCCCCGGACTCGGAAACCCGCACGATCTGGATATCATGTTCCCCGTAATTATAACGTTCATCCAGTTCGTACTCGCCTTTTTTTCGGAAGCTGAACACTTTTGTACACTTATTGGCGCTGCGGTTGTAAGACCACAGATCTCCATTGACCACAAAAGCTACGATATCCCCGGCGGTATTTGCCATATACTGTGTATCGCCGGGCACGACGCCAAGATTGATGCCCGTACTTGTCAGAACCGGAAGCTCCGCATCAAAAACCTGCGTCGCACACCGCTCAAAATTCAACAAAACAATACGGTCCGAAGACTTCCTCATCCGGTAGAAATCCGTCACCGTATAATATTCCACATTCCCGTCATCATCCTGCGAACTGATCATATAGTCCACGGAAATGCTTGCCGTCGTCTCATTGATCTCCTTGACTTCCGGCATCCCCGTCTGCACCAGCTGGGCATTCAGATTTCCCCAAGTGATCTGTTCCAGGCTGGAGTGGATGTCCACGTTCTGGAAAGAGGTATTCGAATTCGAACTGTTGGTTTCCATATAGGAAGCCAGTTCCTGGGCCGCCTCCGGATCCATACAGGTCTGATAGAACATATTTGCAAAGTTCAGATAATCCGTCAGGCTTACACCCGACCGCTGGATCAGGCGGGTATAATAATACGCCTTCGTCCCATCCTCCAGATTTACTTCAAATTCGAGAATATATTCCTGATTCATCAGGATCGGCGTATCCAGATGGATATCCGCTTTCTGGTATCCGTCCTCTTCCGTAAAACTCTTGATCGTAGAATTCTCCACGATTTCCGTACCGGAAGTATTTTTCACCGTATAGACAACGCCCGTGATCGTCTCTCCCTTTGTATCCACAGCAAGTTTCAGATCTCTGCTGGTGGACAGCAAAGTCAGATGATCCCGCATCGTCGTTCCGTCCATCTGCGCTTTATTTCCGAACATCGGATTGATCAGCAGATCCCCCTCCTGCATATACAGCACCGGAAGGATCGCCGCCTCCAGTTCAACGGCCTCTACTGTGTCCTCACGGTTTCGAAAATGGGAAAATACGACAACACCCACCGCAAATACCAGCAGCAGCACGATCAACCGGGTCAGAATCTTCTTCAGCATCCTTCTCCTCCCTTCTCAGTAAGGAGAGATGCCAGCGTCGGATGTACATGGAAAAATTCCATACACTCTTTCAGTTCCTCCGGCAGCCCCTGTTTCGCCTGCTGCTTCTTCACCGCGCGGATCAGAAGATTTTTCGGCGTGTGTTCCATATCGATAAATTCCAGAATCTGTGTCTCATAACCCGCGTTTTCCAGCAGCTTCGCTCTCAGACCGTCCGTCAGAAGCGCCGCCATACGCTCCTTCAGGATCCCGTAATCCATCACCGGCGCCATCTTATCGCAGCGAATCTGCCGGTTCAGTTCATGCTGGCAGCAGGGAACCGAGAGGATCACCTCCGCATCCCAGGCGACTGCTTTCGCCAGAGCAAAATCCGTCGCCGTATCGCAGGCATGAAGCGTCACCACCATATCCACCTTCGACTCACCGGTATAAGAGGCGATGTCTCCCTGATAAAACTTCAGCTTATCATATCCGTATTTCACCGCCAGACCGTTGCACGTCCGGATCACATCGTCTTTCAGATCCAGGCCGATGATCCGTACATCCCTCTTTTTCAATTCACGAAAATAGTAATACATAGCAAAAGTCAGGTAAGATTTTCCGCATCCGAAATCCAGAATCGTAATCTCCCTGTCTTTTGGCAGCTTCGGCAGAATATCGTCAATAAACTCGAGAAAACGATTGATCTGCCGGAATTTATCATATTTCGCGTGTACGATTTTTCCTTCCTGTGTCATAACGCCCAGATCACACAGAAACGCCACCGGGATCCCCTCCTCCAGGAGATACCGTTTTTTCCGGTTGTGGGCAAGCGACTCCAACGTCTGCCCGGTACCGTTCATACACGCTTTCCATTTCACGGTCACTTTACCCTTCTTACTTACAAGCACCGTCCCCATACCATTGTCTGATTCCAGCTGCAGCTGGCGAAAATCATGTTCCATCCATGCCAGCACCCGCCGGATCAGCTCTTCTTTTTTCAGATTTTTATGAAATTCTTTTGTGCCTCTCGTCTCCTGGCACTGAAAATACAGTTCTCCTCTCAACTGCACCGGACGGATCCGGACTTTCGACGGTCCGTCGCCCGTCCGCTGTCCGCTGATCAGAATCCGATGCAGGGAAACTCCCACTTCCCGTTCTAATAATGTATTCAGTTCCATTTATACTCTCCATATTCCCCTGCCGGAAACTGCTCTCCGGCTTGTATCGCAATGCAAATCCCGCACGAACAAATACTGACAAAACTCATCCAATCCATCTCTCACCTGCTCACGCGCGCTTCCCTGTACAAAAGTCACTCAAAATCCCGCGCATTCTGTCCGTCTGTCTTTACTTTTCCTGTCTCTTTTACACAATGTTTTCTATTCCTCTGTTCAAATCCCGGACAGATACGCTGCCAAAACCGGCGCGCATTCGCTTTTCTTCCGGCTCGGATGCCGGAAACACAAATTTTTGCGGAAATTTACATAATAATTTCAATTACAATGTTATTGTAATAGTTTTGGCAAAAAACCTCAACCACAAAATTATTAAAAATCTATTGCATAAACCAAAATTTTCTTTTTATCTGCATCGTCCGCGGCATTTCCTTCTCCTCCAACGTCTGCGGAACACCTCATTGTACCAGAGGACCTGAAGAAGCTCTTCGATTTTTCCGGGTCTTCGATCCGACGCTTCCACGGTATTTCCATCCGGCAGCCGCAATTCTCCCGGACGATTCTGTTCCAGTCTCTTCTGGATCTTCATCTGCTCTCGCTCCATTCTGTCTCTGTCAGGATATTCGTCATAAATCCAGCTTCCCTCATAATCCAGTTCATCACAGGCTTTCTCCACCGCCTCCTGCGCCTGCAGGATCTCACCGGAATACCAAGACTTCAAAATGTTCCACTCTCTGTCCTCCCATTCCTCCCCGATTTCATTTGGCCATGAATATGCCATATAAAAAGGCATCGATCTTTCATTAAACATAGACTGCTCCAGATCATTCTTTGCTATACTATATGCACACTTCCTGAAATTGGTGACCACTGCCCCAACGATAAATACGCAGACCCGGCTATTGAAGATCACTTCGCGAAATCTTAAAATTATGTGAATAGACTTGCAAAATCTTTTTCTCCGTACTAAAATCTACCTGTACTTTAATGTGGTTTACAGTTACAGTTCAGCCAGGTCTGCGCATTTACTGCGCAGACCGTGTGAAAACATAGTGCCTGTGGGCATCCAGCCCATCGCGAAGCGATTTTCAATGGCTGAATACCGTAACCGCTCAGCTGGCTGAACTGTTACGGTTTACAAAAAGGAAGGATTTGAGCCTATGGAAAATATTTCGATTGACACACTATACGACCTTCTGGATAAATTCGATACGTTGAAAGAACTACTGACAAGATATGGAACCGCTATTCTGATCGCAGCCGCTGTTTTCGCCCTGTTGAACTGCTTTTTTGGCTATGCCCTCCGGAAGGTGTGGAGCGTTCTGCTGGGCTTCGGTATCGGAGCTTCCGGAGGAATGCTTCTGGCTACATACACAGATCAAAGTGATAATATGATCTTAGGCGTCACGCTGGGACTGGGATTTATCTTCGGACTGCTGGCGCTGCTGCTCTATCGGATCGGCACCTTTTTCCTGATCGTTGCATTTCTGGGATTCTCTCTGTACAAGCTTCTGAATCCCTCGGATCTGATCGTACTGTTGTTTCTTCTCGGCATTGCGATTGTCGTAGCGCTGATCGGCGTTCCCTTTGAGCGGATCACTGTGATCCTGATCACCAGTGTCTGCGGAGCACTCACTTCTGTCACCCTGGCCTACGATTTCCAGGCACAGGAATACGATCTCGTCATGTGGATCATCGTCCTGATCCTTGCCGCTCTCGGCATGGTCTTTCAGTTCAAACCGTGGAAAGACCGCGGCTACTGGGAAGATGCGGAAGATCGGGAAGAAGATTACCGCAGGAAAAAGAAAAACCGCCGCAGGGCAGGCTCCGCTTCCCGCAGCGTTCCGGTCCGCTCCTCCGGAAAGCGCAGAAAGAAAAAGAAATCCCGCGGAAGCTCCGGCAGCGAGCCATCATCCCGCCGTACAAAAGTATCTCAGAATACCATGTATGATTTCCACTTTGTACCGGAAGAACCGGATGACGTCGACGAAAAAAAACCGCCAAAAAGACATTCCAACCATCGGCAGACAAAGTCTTCCGATTTTACCCAGCCGTCACCGGACGCACAGAGATCTGCTTCCCAGGGTACCGGCGGCACGCGGCAGCCTGCCTCTCAGGTGGGCGGGGACACACGTCCGATCCCGGATCCTGCTTCAGGTTCCATAGAACCCGATCTCTCCGAGATCCGTCAGCATATCTCCGAGGAGATACAGGAAATCTATCGGGATACCCAGGAACAGAACCACAAATAAAAAACAGCGTAACAGTTTCACTTTTTTGAACTGTTGCGCTGTTTCTTTTAATATCTGTAAAGCTCCATACCTTCTGCAGCGATATTGCTCTGATCCATCCACTGATATCCCGCATCGATGAAAGAATCGACCGGCATTTCTCCGGCCGCTCTCGCCGCCGCCACGATCATCGCGTATCCCAGACTGTACGGGTTCTGGCTGATCGTGCCGTACTCCAGCCCGCTCTCGATCGCTTCCTGCTGCGCTTCACTGTAATCAAATCCAACCATCTTTACAGGGTTTTCCTGTTTTTCCAGCACTCCGAGCGCCATATCAGAAACCACCTGATTCGTACAGAAAATTCCCTGCAGCTGAGGATACTGCTGAAACAGATTGTCCATCGACGTCTCCAGATCCTCTTCCACATCGCTGTAACAGGTCTGGACGATCGTCACATTGGGATGATTCTGAGCGATCTCCTCTGAAAACCCTTCCGTTCGTTCAATACTCGTCTGGGTGGAACTCTGATGCGATACGATCGCAATCTCACCGGAATCCCCTATTGCTTCACACAGCTTTCTGGCTGCCTCCGCACCTGCAGCACGATTGTCGATCCCACAGAACGCATCGTACAGATCACTGTCCACACCGGAATCCACGATGATAACAGGAATTCCGTTTTCCGCAGCCATCTCCAGCTGCGTCTTGCAGGTCTGCATATCGATGATCCCCAGACAAAGCGCTGCGGGATTTTCCGATATGACCATATCGATCGTATTACTCTGGTCCTCTGCATCTGTCGGGTCTGAGGATCCTTCGAAAGTCATCGTTATTTTATCATCACCGCTATAATTCAGCGCCGCATTCAACTCATCGATCGCCTGCTGGGCTCCCGTCTTGACGGCCTTCCAGTAACCGGTAGACAGATCTTTCGCGACCACTGCCAGGCAGCTGCCTGCTTCAAGTGAAATACCATCCACCGACATATAATCCGCCTGCATTCCATCCTTCTGCGGAATACTGACCGCGATGCTTTCCTCCTCAGCACCCTCTGTCGCTGTTGGTTCAGGTGTCGCCTCTTCCTCCGATCCGCTTGACGTGCTCACATTTGTGCTCTGACTTGAGGATGTCACCGATGAATTGTCTACCGTTTCTCCGTTTTGTGTACATCCGGTACCTGAAAAAGCCAAAAGACCAGCCAGTAAAATTCCTGTTATCTTACGTTTCATCCCTTCCACCTTTTCCCTGTCTCTTCCGATGCTGCAGTTCAGGGCCACGCATACCATAGATCGGACCGGCGGAACTGGCATCTTCCAATTTTTTTACAAAAATGTTACACATCTTTTATTATACACAAACAGAAAAATTAGTCTATACTTCTTTGTAAGGAATTCTGTGAAAAATTTATGATTTTTTTCTTACTTTCGGCACACAAAATCCCTGAAACAATTTCCCTTCCGGAGATACCTGAAATTCTAACACCTGACCTGTCCGCGGATGGGGAAGCGCAAGCCGATATGCGCACAGCGCCAATCCATCTTCACGTTCTGAGACTTTTGCTCCATTTTGCCGGTCTTCTATCAGCGGAGAATATTTGCTGTCTCCGCACAACGGCATACCGGCATGCGCCATCTGTACCCTGATCTGATGATGACGGCCTGTTTTCAGTTTGATTTGCAGCAGAGAACGCGCTGCTCCGCTCTCCTGATCCCGGACAGTTTCCAAAATCCGGTAGGAAAGTTCCGCTCTTTTGGCTCCCGGACTGTTTTTTTCGGTCACCTCCGACATATTTCGCTTTCCGTCTTTTTTCAGATAATCGATCAGCGTTCCCTTCGCACATTCCGGTTTTCCTTCAACCACTGCCAGATAATATTTTTGCATTCGATCCGCCTGAAGCGCCTGATTGAGCTTTGCGGCAGCTTTCGGCGTCTTTCCGAATACAAGAATCCCCTGGACCGGCTGATCAAGCCGGTGGATCACCGCCAGATACGGCAGACGCCGCCCTCCGGCCGGCTGTTCCTGTGTCAGGTAATTATAAAGTTCATGTTCCAGATCCATCTGACCGGGCCGCGCACTTTGCACCGCCATTCCTGCATGCTTACGTACCACAAGGATCTCTTCATCCTCCATCAGGATATCATCCGTAGAAAATCTCCTTCTCACCTTATCCTCCTGTCAATTATTACAGTTCAGCCAGCTGAATTGTAACTGTCAATTTACTGTTCGCTGCTGAATCTGTTGATCTCTGCGTCAGTATATCACATTTGTAAACGCTCAGCCAGCTGAATTGTTGCCCTCAACTCTCTCTTTTTGACGGGTTGTTCCGGACACAACAAGAACGACCGCCATACCAACATTTCCATTTGATACAACGGTCGTTCTAATTCTCTTCTTTATTCAATTTTTTCTTCTCAACTTTCTTGTTTATTATCGGTTTCCATCGATTCTATTAAAAAGCTTCTTCGCTTTTCTGTATTTTTTATTCCCAGCCTCGTAAGATTCACCGTTTCGGTTCCTCTCTTACTTAGAAATTTTATCTACGAATCTTATTTGATTTCATATCCGGTTTCATCATATACTTTTCACCGTTTGTATATGTTCAAAATATTTTATTTATACTTTCTTTTCATTTCTGTGTCATCAAAGCATTTATTCCGGTTTCTTCTCTCTGAACCAGTTCAGATGATCCGTAACCTTTATACTTCTCTTCAGAAGATTTCCAATGAATATAAGTAAAACATTTTTCTTTTGATTGTTTCTTCACACAATCTCAAGAACCCCGATATGGTGTGGTATCTGTTCAATATGAGTGCCAGCTATCGTATTTCCTTTTATCTTTTTCTGCCATACTTTTTAAACTCTACTTCCGGTTATTCCTCATCTTCGATTATCTCTCGACAACTCGTCAGATGCCTTTCTCCCTTCTGTTTCATTCCTATATGACATCTTTTTTCATCCTTCATCCGATAAAAGGTTTTTCTTGCGGGGAACTGCTATGCAATACCACTCTCATATTGATGATTGGATACTTCGTTTCCCATTGGACTCTACCTCCTTGTCCATATTACCTGTTTTTCGATTCTTTATCTAAAGTATCTCCTCTTTCTGTTTCCATTCTTCGAAGGATGATTTCTCGTCTCATTCCCTGAAAATGGTGCGGCGGCTTTTTATCTTCCCTTTTTGTTTTTCTTCTTCTTTGTTCCGTGATAACTTACACCGTCAACCCGGATACCTGATCTCTGAAAAACTTCCGGTATTTTATTTACCTTTTAGAAAGAGTATTTACAGGTCTTTCATCTGCCTTTGTTTTTTTATTTTTATCTCTTGTTTGTTTGTGATTTTATAATAACAGACCCTCTCGAATTTGTCAACACATTTTTTCAATAATTTTATTGAATTTTTAATTTCTAAATCTTCTGAATATTTTAGTTTCATAATTTACTCTATTTTTAATAATTTTCCGACTTTTTATACAGATCATACAAGCATTCGGCGCCCTGGGCAGTACACAGCATGCCCTGTCCACTGCCCGTTCCCCGGCAAACGGTACTGTGCCAGCGGCACACGTTCCGCGCAGAACGCAGCGAAACGTAGGCCTCCCGTATAAGCACGGCATGTTTTTTGGCGAGCAATTTTCCCCATTTTCATCGTTATGATTCCCTAAAATCAGCGTTGTATATTCATGCAGTTTCAAAGAATATCAATACATTTCTGAAAAATCAAGGACGCATTCGCGCCGCTATCGCGGTTAAAATCCTTGATTTTACGGTAATGTATCGATAATGGTAATCAAGGCATGAATGAGTAATTATAATTGTCTGACAATGATGATTTTAAGGAAGTG
>DXEK01000049.1 GCA_019115005.1 Candidatus Fusicatenibacter merdavium
CATGAACGCCAGTGTAGCGTCCAGAACAAGGCAGTACGGCATTATGCGTTCTATTGGAATGGGGGAAAATCAGCTTTATAAGATGATTGCGGCGGAATCTTTTACCTATGCGATACTTGGCTGTATTGTCGGATGTGTCTTGGGGCTGCCGCTGAGCAAGCTGATGTTCCGTTTTTTGATTACAGATAAATGGGGAACTGTATGGCAAGTCCCTGCAGATTCACTTTTTTTGATTGTATTTCTCTGTCTTGCGTCTGCGGCGGTTGCAATCCGACGCCCCATCCGGCAGATCAGCAGAATGTCGATCGTGGACATAATTAAGCTCCAGCAATAATTTCATTATATAGCAAACGTCAAAGGCTGGCCTTCTGTTTCCTCGGAAGGGCAGCCTTTTTAGTATCAATTTTATGCATTCCTAAGCGACAATTTTTGACAGAGTATGACCTGTCAAAAAGAATATCGGGATGTGTATCTGATCACTGTGCTGGGAGAACACTTCGCCCTGGGACACTTCGGCGGACCGGGCGTGAAGATGACGCCACAGATAACGTGTGGACGGGCGCTGTCCAATGAGATCACAGGAACGGTCGGAGTGACCGAGAACCTGGTGCAAAAGTTGAACAATGCGCTGAACCAGATAGCCAGGAAATGGCAGAAACTGTTGAATCTATGAGAAATAGAGTAGGGAATCAATAAATTTCCATTATAAAAATCAAACAAAATGCAGACAGCGACTGTACACAGACTGTCTGCATTTTTCCGCGCGAGCAGATATTTGCCGGGTAACGGTCATGGACTTGATTCCTCTGCGGATTCCGGCAGTGATAATAATTCACGCAGCACTTCCAGAAATTTTTCCGCAGGTTTTGAGAAAACCTGATATTTTTTCCAGATGATGCTCATTTTATTTTCTAATTTTGGCTTTAGCGGACGGAAACAAAGCCGACTGTTTCCGCTCGTATTGATAATGTTACCGTAGCCTATGGCATAACCCAGTCCTTCGTCTACAAGAAGTGAGGCGTTATAAAGCAGGTTGTAGGTAGCTATGATATTCAGGTCGGAAGTCTCCCGTTCAATCCACTGAGCGAAGCTGCCCTCTTGAGATTCCTGCTGGGAAAGAATCAGAGGTTTATCTCTAAGGTCGTCTGGCGAAATCGTCTCCCTGTCCGCAAGAACGGAATCCTCACGCATCAGGACGCCCCATGTTTCTGAATAATGTGTTTCCAGCGCATTGTATTTTGTCAGATCAACATTGCCGAACACGACGCCGAAGTCGATAAGACCCTTGTCCAGATATTCAGATACATAGGCTGCGTTTCCGCTGGAGATATGATAGTGGATCCCTGGATATTGACCCTGCAGCGTCTGAGCGGCTTTGGCAATAACACGAACCCCATCTGTCTCTCCCGTTCCGATATAAACGTCCCCCATGATGATATCATCACTCATGGTAATCTCATTTTCTGTTTTTCTGACCAGATCCAGGATTTCTTCCGCCCGTTTTCTGAGGATCATTCCTTCTTCTGTGAGCGTGATTTTGCGGGAACCCTTTGTTCCGCGAATGAGCAGCTGCTTTCCCAGTTCCTCTTCCAGTCCTTTGATCTGTGTGGAAAGTGTGGGCTGAGAAAGGTGAAGCGTTTCGGCAGCACGTACAATACTTTGTTCTCTTGCAATGGCAAGAAAATAATTCAGGACACGCAGTTCCATAAGATTCTCCTTAAATTCTGTCTTTGAAATACCCGTCTGCACAGTAGATCGCTCCGCAGGGATTATGCGCCAGCACCCGGTCCTTGGCAACCAACGTGGTGACCAGAGCGTCGGAATATTTATAGAACAGAGAATCATGTCCCACGCAGAGTCCCAGCGCGATATTGAATTCCGTCTGCTGAGAATTCAGAAGCTTTGCCTGGGCAATCGGATTACACATGGCTTCAAACTGATCCGGATGGATCTTCTGCTCCTTTGCGATCCCTGCGGCCTCTTTCGGGAACCCGCCGGTCTTGCAGATGACGGAGACTACTTCGAATCCCCTGCTTCTCAGCAGGTTTGCAACCACTCTTGCCTCGTTTCGGAGTCCTTTACAGAACGCCAGTCCGATCCTGTGATACCCCATTTTCCCGCAGAGTTCTACGGTTTCCTTCAGACGCGGCCATTTGCAGTAGCCCTCCGCTTCAAGGGCGGAACATTTCACGTAAAATTCGTGATTGTCCGGCTCCTGATATTCTTTTAAGATCTCCAGCATCATTTCCCCGTTTTTCATCGGACAGTTGGCCGGCATCCTGCTGCGGTCCTCCCCGGTACACGCCAGCACATTACAGTTCGCACAAGTATACATTGGCTTTTCCTTTCTCTTTCAAATGTTGTTCTTAGACAACTTTACCCGATAAACAGGAAAATGTAAAGCTTCAGGAGTTATTTACAAATATTATCGCGTCATCCATGCGGAAAATTTATGGAAAGAGATAGAAGACGGGTATTAGACATCTGAAACGTATTTTATTATAATAATGGAAAGATAGAGATTAAAAAACTTTTAAAGTTTGGAAGTGAGCTTCCAAATCTGCCATTATTGACACAGTAAGTGTGTCAGAAGGAGGTAAAAATGAAATACACAAAGCTTGGAAATTCAGAACTGAAGGTGTCCCGGATTTGTATGGGATGTATGGGATTTGGAGATGCAAAGAACGGGCAGCACAGCTGGACCCTGGACGAGGAACATTCCCGTGAGATCATCCGGCGCGGTCTGGAACTTGGAGTTAATTTTTTTGACACCGCTATCGGCTATCAGAGCGGCACCAGTGAACAGTATGTAGGGCGTGCGCTCAGGGATTTTGCAAAGCGGGAGGATGTGGTTGTAGCGACAAAGTTTCTGCCGCGCACGCAGGAGGAAATCGCTTCCGGAGTTTCCGGACAGCAGCATATTGAACAGATGATCAATACAAGCCTGAAAAATCTCGGCGTCGATTATGTGGATCTGTACATTTACCATATGTGGGACTACGAGACGCCCCTTTTTGACATCATGGACGGACTGAACCGGATCGTCAAGGCCGGAAAAACGAGATATATCGGTATTTCCAACTGCTTTGCCTACCAGCTGGCAAAAGCCAATGCACTGGCGGAAAAAGAAGGATTCACAAAATTCGTGTCTGTTCAGAGCCATTATAATCTGATCTTCCGGGAGGAGGAAAGAGAGATGGCAAAATTGTGCGCAGAGGACAACATCGCCATGACGCCTTACAGTGCGCTGGCCAGCGGCCGTCTTTCCAGACATCCCGGAGAAACATCGAAGCGTCTCGAGGAGGACAGCTACGCGAAACTGAAATATGACGCCACTGCAGCGCAGGACGATGTGATCATCCGCCGTGTGGCGGAACTGGCAGAGAAACATAATGTTTCCATGACGGAGGTTTCTCTGGCATGGCTTCTGACAAAGGTCACAGCCCCGGTGGTCGGCGCAACCAAGCAGCATCATATCGAAGGCGCCGCCAGAGCAGTAGATCTGACGCTGACGCCGGAAGAGACTGCTTATCTGGAAGAGCCATATGTGCCCCACAGACTCGTTGGCGTGATGGCGCAGAACACTCCGGCGGCTGCGAAAGAACAGCACGTTTGGTCTACCGGAAGCCAGAAGATTGAAAAAGTGTAGGACAGATACCGGAAACAGGGTAGGAGTAAGCAAGAAATAACTTGATAAAAAAGAGGAAATCCGCTATATTAACTAACATAATAGCAAAGGCGCTTGATCGTTGGATCAGGTGCCTTTTTCTTTGCGGAAAAATCATTTCCGTGAAGAAAACTGTGCAGTAAAAAAACGAAACAAGGACGTTTCACCGGCTGAAAAGGCGGTGAATTTCATGAACAGTTGTTTCCTTTCGATGCGATTCCGCGGGTGATTACCCATGACGCGTTCACTGAGCTGGAGAAAGGGCTGATCCAGAGGGTGGATGCGCTGAACCTGTTTCTGAACGATATTTACGGAGAGAAGCAAATCATCCGCGACGGGGTAGTGCCGGAAGAGTTTGTCTTTCTGTCCTCCGGTTACCTGCCCCAGTGTGAAGGGATCACGCCGCCTAAAGGGATCTACAGCCACATTTCCGGGATCGATCTTGTCCTCGGAAAGGACAAGGAATGGTATATTCTGGAGGATAATCTCCGGATCCCTTCCGGCGCATCGTATCCCATGATCGCGCGGGAGATCTGCCGGAGAGTGTCGCCGGAGACATTCCGGAATCATCCTGTGGTGGACAACCGGAACTATGCGAAAATGCTCCGCGAGACTATGGACTGGGTGAATACCGGCGGAATTCCCGTGATCATGACGCCGGGCAGATATAACGCCGCTTATTTCGAACATTCTTATCTGGCGGAGCGGACAGGAAGCGAACGGGCAACCTGTACGGATCTTTCTGTAGAAAACAATTATCTGTATTACCGGGACAGAAAACAGAAGGTCGGCGTCATTTACCGCCGGATCTCGGATGAATATCTTGATCCGATGACGTTTCTTCCGGAATCATTGATCGGCATTCCGAATCTGATGGACGTATACCGCAGCGGCAATGTGGCGGTCGTAAATGCGCCGGGCAACGGAGTGGCGGACGATAAGGGAATTTATTACTTTGTTCCGAAGATGATCCGTTATTATCTGGATCAGGAGCCGATCCTGAAAAATGCGCCCACATACCTTCCGTTTTATCAGGAAGACAGAAATTATGTCCTGGAACATCTGAAGGATCTTGTCGTCAAGGATGTCGCGGAGGCCGGCGGCTACGGAGTGATCTTCGGAAACAAACTGAGCGCGGAGGAACTTGCGGATCTGAAAACGGTCATTGAAAAAGAGCCCCGGCGCTTTATCGCCCAGGAAGTCATTGATTTCCAGGATATGGAGATCATGGACGGAGACGAAAAAGTACTGCGGAAAGCGGATCTGAGGGCCTTTGTGCTGTCCGGCGAAAAGACGAGAGTCTGGGCAAGCGGTCTGACAAGATTTTCAAGAAATGCAGATTCTTTTGTCGTCAATTCGTCACAGGGAGGAGGATTTAAAGACACATGGGTGTTATCTCGATAGAAAAAGTGGATCATCTTTACTGGCTGGGACGCTATACAGAAAGAGTGTATACGACACTGAGGATTTTCTTTCACATTTATGACAGGTTGATCGAACAGCCGGAGGGCCTTTATGCAGAATACTGCGAAAGACTGAACATTCCGGATATTTATTCATCCAACCGTCAGTTCGTCCAGTCTTACCTCTTCGGCGAGGACAATCCGGATTCGGTCCTGTTGAACATGAAACGCGCATACGACAATGCGGTTGTTCTCCGGGATGAACTGAGCACAACGGTACTTTCCTATGTTCAGCTGGCCCTGGATACCTTTGAATCATGCCGGAAGACGACCGCGCCTCTTCTGGAGCTTCAGCAGGTTCTCGACGATCTTCTTGCGTTCTGGGGAAGCGCCGACGATTATGTGGAGGATGAGGACTGTCGGAATATCATGAAATGTGGAAAGTATGTGGAGAGACTTGATCTGTGTATCCGCATGGATTATCATGCGAAATATCTGGAAAGGGAATACCGGAAACTGTGCAACCGCATCGGGCGGACCAATCTGAATTACCGGGAAGAAAATCTGAAACGGCTGGAAGACATTCTTATCCATGAATCGGATCCGGTAAAATATCGTCAGGAGGCATTGTGCTGTCTGGGAGGCCTTTTTCAATGAGACAGTACAGCATAACAGTATGGGAAAGCTGAAATTTGAATACCGAATGGAATTGAAACTCTCCTCTCCGGTGACAGACCATTATTTTGCGCTGCGCTGCGTCCCCGGAGATTCTCTGCGGCAGACGGTCACACTGACCCAATGCGATGTTTCGCCTGCCGATTACATCAGCGAAGCGGAGGATAGTTTTGGAAATCTCAAGATCAGCGGATGCTGCAGGGAACCTCACGATTTTTTTGCCTGTCGGATCCGGGGAACTGCCCGGACCAGTGGAATGCTTCTGCAGAAAGGGCCGCTGCATCCCATGTACCGGTATCCGTCAAAATACACCGGATTTGAGAGCGAGGTCAGAGATTTTGCGGAGTCTGTTCAGGAAGAGTGCAGAAGGAACGCTGCAGGGACAGACATGGAAAAGGCTGTGTGCGCGATGCACTATCTGTATACGCATTTTTCCTATGCTCCCGGAGCGACAGATATCGAGACTACAGCCGCGGAGGCGCTGCGTCTCGGAAAAGGGGTATGCCAGGATTATGCGCATATCATGACTGCGGTCATGAGGTATATGAAGATCCCTGCCCGGTATGTAAACGGTCTTATGATCGGGGAGGGATTCACGCATGCCTGGGTGGAGGTATATGTAAACGGCGGATGGTATGGTTTTGATCCGAGCAATGATCTGCATATAGACGAATATTACATCAAATTCGCCCACGGAAGAGATTACGGGGATTGTACGGTAGATAAGGGGCGTTTTCTGGGCAAATGCATCCCAGAAACTGAATATTTTTGTGAATGTGGAGGATATCAGTGATGATAGAGACAGTCGTGTCGGTGGAACTTCCGGTGGATGAAAAGCTGGAGATCCGGAAAAACAGGATTCTCCCGGCGCATCCCACCGGGGAGGAAAAGAGGATAGCAGTCGTGACGGGAACACACGGAGATGAACTGGAGGGACAGTTTGTCTGTTATGAATTGCTCCGGCGGATCAAGGCGGAGCCGGGGTCTTTAAAAGGGGTGGTCGATGTTTATCCGGCGCTGAATCCTCTCGGCATTGATTCAATCACCAGAGGCGTCCCGATGTTTGATCTCGATATGAACCGTATCTTTCCCGGAAATGAAAACGGTCCGATGATGGAATCGGTGGTATACGGTATTACGGAGGACCTGAAAGGCGCGGACCTGTGTATTGATATTCACGCCAGCAATATTTTTCTGATGGAGCTGCCCCAGGTCCGGATCAATGAGGTCACGGCGGAAAAGCTTGTGCCTCTCGCGGAAAAGATCAACGTGGATTTTGTCTGGGTCCACGCATCGGCAACCGTGCTGGAATCTACCCTCGCTTACAGCCTGAACAGTGTCGGAACCCCTACGCTGGTTGTTGAGATGGGCGTAGGGATGCGGATCACAAGGAAATACGGTTACCGTCTTGTGGAAGGGATTCTGAATGTTATGAAGGAACTGGGCGTCTGGGAAGGTTCTGTCGGGGAGATCAAAGCTCCCATTATTTCCACAGACCGGGAGGTCGGGTATCTGAACGCGGAAAGCGCCGGGATTTACGTCCCACGCGTAAAGATCGGAGAACAGGTACAGAAAGGCGATCTGCTGGGAGAGATCTTGAATCCTCTGACCGGCGATGTGGAACAGGCAGTGACGGCGCCGATGGCGGGACTTGTATTTACAAGAAGGGAATATCCGGTCGTCTACAGCGGTTCGCTGCTGGGAAGAATACTGGGAGGCAAAGAGCAATGAAAAAGACAGAAATTTATACCCTGGGATCTCCTTACCGGGAAGATCTCACAGTCAGCGGTTATTCTTTCGGATACGGCCAGAAAGCGGCCTGCATCGTCGGGAGCATCCGGGGAAATGAGATCCAGCAGCTTTATGTCTGCTCCCAGATCATCCGGAAACTGGAAGAACTGGAGGCAGCCAACGCAGTCACCCCGGGGAAGGAGATCCTGGTGATCCCTTCCGTCAACCACCATGCGATGAACATCGGAAAAAATATGCCCGGTGACTTTATCCCCCATGTCCGCATGATGGATACGGGAAAGCAGAATACAAGTCTTGCCTGCCTTTTCGGGCTCCCTTACGTGGTGGTGCGCAAGCCGAGGCCGATCGATACCACAACTTTAAATTATAACTGGCAGATCTGGGATACCAACGCATTTTCCCTGTATACGACAGAGACGGATGTGATCGACGAGGTGTCTGCCCGGCAGGCAGTAGCAGCAGTCATGCGCTTCCTGACCCGCATGGGGATCCTGAAATATCACAGTCATAACGGCTATATCGCCACAGTGATCGGGGAGGAAGAATTGGTCTCGGTGCGGACCGACAATGGCGGGATCTACCGGCGGCTGTGCCATCCGGGAGACTGTGTATATTTCGCTCGCGCCAGAGAACAGCGACTGTCAGTTGCAGCCGATTCGTAACGGCTCATTAAGCGATTCTCAATGGCTGGATGCCGGTTACAGTTCTGGCTGAACGGTAACGAACCGTTACTAAAGTTCACATAATTCCTCTGGAAATCCGGTCAAAAATATGGTATACCATTATTTTGAGGAATTTTGTATTCTGTTATCAATTACTGGAGGGAAAAATATGTGGATTGCAGACAAATATATCGATCACGTAAAAGAGCAGACCGTCGAGCATCCCGGTGACAGCTGGGGGAAAATGCTTCTGGGCTTCAAGGCAAATAAATTCCGCATGAAGCTGCTCCCGAACAAAAATCTGTCGAAAGGGTATCAGAAGCTGGAAACTATGATGATGTCACTGGTGGCGGATTCTCTCGGCCGTCCGGACAGTTATGTGTGGGGCAATATTTTTTCGCCCTGTGAGATCATAAAGTGTTTCGGACTGAATACCCTTTCCATCGAATGCCTTTCCTGCTATTTCAGCGGTTACCATCTGGAAGATTTTTTTATTGACTATGCACAGAACGAGGGGATCGCCCCGACCCTCTGTTCTTACCACAAAACTTTTGTGGGCGCCATCGATAGCGGCGCGGTCCCTGTGCCGGAATATGCGGTGACGACTTCTCTTTCCTGCGACGGGAACCTGAATACGTTCCGGTATCTGGAAAAGAAAAAAAGGGTTCCGTTTACTTTTCTGGATGTCCCTTACCGCGACGATGAGGCTTCCGTGGAATATCTGGCACAGCAGCTGAAAGATTTCGCGGTCGAAGTGGAACGGCGCTTCGGAAAGCCGTTTGACGTCGAAAAGCTGAGAGAATCGATCCGGATCGAAAATGAGACAAGAAAAGAACTGATGCGTTTCTTCCGCCTGCAGAGCGAACGGTATTATCCGGGAGAATTGATCAGCCATCTTTATATGATGATGGGAATGCACCTGATGATCGGAACTCAGGAATTCCTGAACCTGATCCGGTTTATGATCGAGGATATCAAGACGTATCCAAAATTTGAGGGAAAGAAGATCCTCTGGATCCATCTGCTGCCGTTTTATCAGGAAACGCTGAAGGAATACTTCAACACCAACGAGAAGTACCAGATCATTGCCAGCGACATTATCATCGACTCCATGGAAGAGATGGACGAGACGAAACCGTTCCATGCACTGGCGAAGAAGATCATCCGGAATCTGTACAACGGTTCCTACTCCCACAAAGCGGAGATGGTCGGAAAACTGGCGGAGACGCTTCATCCGGACGCCGTGATCCAGTTCTGCCATTGGGGATGCAAACAGTCCTCCGGCGGCAGTTTCCTTCTGAAGGAAAAGATGAAAGAGATGGATATTCCGATGCTGATCCTGGACGGCGATGGGATCGACCGGCGCAACAGCCACGATGGACAGATCAAAACCCGTTTGGAAGCGTTTCTGGAAATGCTGGAATCGTCAGACGAAGAAGAGCACGCGGAAAAGGAGACAAAAAAGATATGTTAGGGTATATATGTAAATATGCTCCTGTGGAGATCTTCGAATCCATGGGTGTGGAGATGAAACGGATCGAGCCGAACGTGACAAATTTCAACCAGGCGGAGATCCGGATGCACCCCAATATCTGCAGCTTTGCAAAAGGTGTGCTCGAGGAAATGATGAGCGGTGAGTATGAGGGCGTGATCCTGACGACCTGCTGCGACAGTATCCGCCGGCTTTACGACGTACTCCGTGAAGAATTCCCGGATAAATTTATCTATATGCTGGATACGCCGCGGATCACAAAGGACGCGGGAATCACTCTCTATGAGCAGAGAATCCTCGATATGATCCATGAGTATGAGGATTTTTCCGGAAAGACCTTCAGCGAGGAGGGTTTCCTGAACTACATCCGGGGCCTTCAGGAGCAACAGCAGTATGCAGTCAAAGATCATACGCTGAACATCGGCATTATCGGAGCGAGGGCAAACGAGAGTATCAAAAAGATCCTGAAGGAAAACAATGCGAACGTTGCCTTCGATCTGACCTGTACGGGACTTGGAAGAAAGATCCTTGTGGACGAGAATGAACTTCTCACCGCATACACCCGCGGACTTCTGAGCCAGTTCCCGTGTATGCGGATGGAACAGGCGGCAAATCGGGATGAACTGGTCCGGAGGAGCGCTGGAAGTGTGGACGGTATTATTTACCACACCGTACAGTTCTGTGACAATTATGCATACGAATATGCGTGGCTCAAAGACTGGCTGGACCGTCCGATGCTTCTGCTGGAGACAGATTATACTCGCCAGAGCAGTGGACAGATCCGCACACGGATCGAGGCCTTTCTGGAGTCTCTGCGCCCGGAAAGCAGCCAGCCGGAAAAACAGAAAAAAGGAGACAAAGCAATGTATGTAATCGGAATAGACAGCGGTTCCACCTCCACCAACGCGGTGGTCATGGACCAGGACAGAAAGATCCGGGCGTTTTCTGTGGTGCGCACCGGAGCGAAATCCGGCGTCAGCGCGGACCGTGCGCTGAAAGAAGTGCTGGAAAAAGCAGGCATTACACGAGAGGATATCTCGCTGATCGTTTCCACCGGATACGGACGTGTCAGCATTGAATTTGCCGATGAGAATGTCACGGAGATCAGCTGCCACGGAAAGGGCGCTCACTATTTTAACCCGAAGATCCGCACGATTCTGGATATCGGCGGACAGGACAGCAAAGCGATCCGGTTAAATGAAAACGGCGAGGTGAAGGACTTCGTCATGAACGACAAATGTGCCGCCGGAACGGGACGGTTCCTGGAGATGATCGCCCGGACGCTGGAGGTATCTCTGGACGAACTTGGCGCGATCGCTCTGACCTCCAAGGAGAAGATTGAGATCACCAGTATGTGTTCTGTCTTCGCCGAGTCGGAGGTGATCTCTCTGATCGCGAACAACAAGGAAAAGGCGGATATCGCCGACGGAGTCTGCCACGCGATCGCAAACAAGGCGTTCGGTCTTCTGCGCCGTGTCGGCATGGAACCGGAGTTTATGATGACCGGCGGAGTCGCGAAGAATCCGGGCGTCGTGCGCGCAGTGGAAGAGAAGATCGGCTCGAAACTTTATATCTGTGAGGAACCGGAGATCGTCGGCGCAACAGGCGCTGCTCTCTACGCGCTGGAGAGAGTGTAAACCGGACAGAACAGCAAAATTGAACATTTTCGGATCCGTGATAACTGTTTAGACGCTGAACGGCTGCATCTATGATCATACGGTGTTCGAACAGAGGACAGGGACATACTGACGCATGGTAACAGTTCAGCCAGGTCTGCGCATCTACTGCGCAGACCGTGTGAAAACATAGTGCCTGTGGGCATCCAGCCCATCGCGAAGCGATTTTTAATGGCTGGATGCCGTAACAGTTCAGATGACTGAACTGTTACGGCGTATGTCCCTGTCTGATTTTATTTACGTGACAGGAAGTAGGGAATGAGATATAATAGAAACAGTTGCAGCAATCCGTAACCGTTCAGACGGCTGAACGGTTACACAATGATTACTTCAGAGAAAGAGGGATTTTGTATGGGAAAGGAGAAAAAAGATGCCCAGGAATTATATGAAAAGATGACGGAGGCGCCTGTCTCCGGTCTGATCATGTCGCTGGCTGTGCCGAGTATGGTCACTACACTGATCAGCAGCGTCTATAATCTGGCGGATACGTTTTTCGTCGGACAGATCGGAACCAGCGCCACAGCGGCGGTCGGCGTTGTCTTCTCAATCTCGATGATCCTGAACGCGCTGGGTTTCTGGGTGGGAACCGGCGGATCGAATCTTGTCTCACGGATGCTTGGCGCGAAACAGCAGCAGGAAGCGGATCGGACGGCAAGCACCGCTTTTTTTCTGAGTTTTCTGTTCGGACTGATCGTGGCTGTCGTTGGAATTGCGGCCGGAGCGCCTCTGATGCGTCTGCTCGGCGCAACGGATACCAATCTGCCTTACGCGGTTGCTTACGGCAGGTATATTTTTATCGGCGCACCGTTTTCGGCCAGCAGCCTGGCGCTCAGTCAGTGTATCCGGGCGGAGGGCAAAAGCCGGCAAAGCATGATCGGGCAGGTGACCGGCGGTGTGCTGAACATGGTTCTGGACCCGCTGTTTATCTTTGTGTTTGACTGGGGGATCTCAGGCGCAGCCATCGCCACAGCACTCAGCCAGATCATCGCCTGGGCGATCCTGATCAGCTATTATGTCAGAAAGAAAACAGAGGTACGGATCTCGTTCCGCCTGATGTACCGTTCGTTCGGCGAGTATAAGCTTCTGTTCCAGACTGGCTTTCCGAGTCTGTGCCGCCATGGCTGTAATATGTTCGCTAACATAGTCCTGAACTGGGTGGCCGGCGGATGGGGAGACGCGGCGATTGCCGCGATGAGTGTTTCCAGCCGTCTGCTCTATCTTTCCAATGCAGTCTCCCTGGGGCTGATCGAGGGATGCCAGCCGGTGATCGGATATGCCCACGGAATGAAAAATTATAAGCGTGTCAAGGACGCCTTCTGGTTTACCGCGAAAACAGCCATGCTCAGCATGTGTGCTTTTGCCGTAGTGGGAATCCTGTTTGCTCCCGGTCTGATCGGCCTGTTCCGGGATGACGCGGACGTCATCCGGATCGGAGCGACGGCGCTTCGTCTGATCTGTGTGGCGCTTCCTTTCTCGGCATTTATGTCCTGTGTGAGTACCCTGTTCCAGGTGGTCGGGCGTACACTGCCGAGCAGTCTCCTGGTCTTCTGCCGCCAGATCGTCTTTTATGTTCCGGCGCTGATCGCATTGCCGCGCCTGCTCGGTCTGCTGGGGCTCCAGTCTGCGGGACCGGTTTCCGATCTCCTGGTTTTTGCCGTTGCTCTCCCGATGGTGCTTCATTACTTCCGGCAGACAGACGCCGCAGGGGAAAATCTGAAAAATTCGGGGAATGGAAAAAACGCTTGACCCGGAGTACACTTCAGGTTGTATTCTATATACGATAAGATCTGATACAACATTGATACAACATGCTGCAGCGCTCCCGGCCGGTGCGGAAGGATCCGTCCGGTGTCGGAGAGCAGACCGTTTGCACGGCGGATCGCAGGCAGCGTCATGGAACCCATAAAAATGAAACGGAGGTAAGACTATGGAAACCAAACGACTTGTGGCATATTTTTCCGCAAGCGGAGTGACCCGCCGGACGGCGGAGAAGCTCGCGGAGGCAGCCGGAGCAGATCTTTTTGAAATCTGTCCGGAAGTTCCCTACACAGAAGCAGATCTGAACTGGATGGATAAAAAAAGCCGCAGCACGGCAGAAATGAAGGATCAAAATTCGCGTCCTGCGATCAAAGGAATCGTTGAAAACATGGAACAGTATGAGACTGTTTTTCTCGGATTCCCAATCTGGTGGTATGAAGCGCCGAGGATCATCAGCACATTCCTGGAGCAGTATGATTTTTCGGGGAAACAGATCGTTCTGTTCTGTACATCCGGCGGAAGCGGTCTCGGAGACACCGAGAGTAAGCTGAAACCGCTGTGCAGTAAGACCGCCAGATGGCTTCCCGGAAAACGGCTGAATGCCGGAGATTCGGTGGACACACTGAAAGAGTGGGTCAGGACACTTACAATTTAAGTTTGGAGCTGAAGATTATGGACAAAAAAGAATGGAAAGAAATGCTGGAGAAAGTGGCCGACGGAACGTTAACGCCTGATGAAGCGATGCTCCAGATCAAGACAGAGCCTTATAAGGATATGGGATTTGCAAAAGTCGACACCCATCGGGGGATCCGCCAGGGAATGGCCGAGGTGATCTACGGAGCGGGAAAAACGCCGGACCAGATTCTGAAGATCGCCGCGGAAATGGTGCGGGAGCACGAAAAAACCGTGCTGATCACCAGAATGTCCCAGGAAGCGGCGGATCACGTCGCGGCAGAACTTGATCTTCACTACGATTCCCTGTCCAGGATCGGCATTGTAGGAGAGATGCCAAAACCGGACGGGATCGGAAAGATCGTCGTGGCGACAGGAGGAACCAGCGATATGCCGGTGGCAGAGGAAGCGGCTCTTACCGCAGAGGTCTACGGAAATGAGGTCGTACGTCTCTACGACGTAGGTGTGGCGGGAATGCACCGCCTGATGAGCCATGTGGACGACATTATGAGCGCCCGCGTGATCGTAGCAATCGCCGGGATGGAAGGCGCGCTTGCCAGCGTCATCGGCGGCATGGCCGACTGTCCGGTCATCGCGGTGCCGACGAGCATCGGATACGGAGCAAACTTCGGCGGCCTTTCCGCCCTACTGTCCATGCTCAACTCCTGCGCCAGCGGAGTCAGTGTCGTTAACATCGACAACGGATTCGGCGCCGGATATCTGGCCAGCATGATCAATCATATGGAGGGACGCAAATCATGAAAATCTTATACCTGGAATGCAATATGGGAGCAGCCGGAGACATGCTCATGGGCGCACTGGCCGATCTGCTTCCCGACAGACAGGCGTTCGCTGACCGGCTGAACAACCTCGGAATCCCCGGGGTGCATGTGGATCTGCAGAAAGCAGTAAAATGCGGGATCGTCGGGACCCATGCGGAGGTGACAGTGAACGGAGCAGAAGAGGAAAGCCTGGAACTCCCGTCTCAGACTTCCGCCACAGTATCCGGTTCCGCAGAGGAACACCATCATCATGTTCACCACCATCCGGATGCTGCACTGTCACAGGGCGATGCACAGACACACAGCCATACCCACATCGACCATGAGAATGGCGATCATGAGCACTCAGAGGATCCGGAGAACTCTGCGCATATTCACGCGCACGCCGAGTCTTCAGAAGAATCCGCACATGTTCACAGCCACTCGGGGCATACACACCATTCCCATGAACACCACGGAATGACGGAGATCGCACACCTGATCGAACACCTGGAGATTCCCGAACAGGTAAAAGAAGACGTCAAGAACATCTATTCCATTATAGCGGAAGCCGAAGCAAGTGTACACGGCAGACCCGTATCCGAGATCCACTTCCACGAAGTCGGAACCGCAGACGCCCTTGCAGACATCACCGGCTGCGCACTGCTGATGCGTGAGATCGGCGCAGGCAAGATCGTGACATCCCCTGTGAATGTCGGCTACGGCCAGGTAGGCTGCGCCCACGGAATCCTTCCCGTTCCTGCCCCGGCGACCGCCCGGATCCTGGAAGGCATCCCCTGCTATGCAGGCCCCATCGAAGGAGAACTGTGCACCCCGACAGGCGCTGCGATCCTCAAATATTACACCGACGAATACCGCCGCCTCCCCCAGATGATCATCCGGCAGA
>DXEK01000050.1 GCA_019115005.1 Candidatus Fusicatenibacter merdavium
CGCCAGGTGTTTCCAGCCATATCCGCAGATGCCCGCCGGCCCGCGCCATGTCTCCCCCGCTCCCGGCCCGCCGCTTCCTCTGCTCCGCCCGCCGCGCCGCACCCGTCCGCACCCGTCTCTTTGGGCCGTCCCCCCGCAGCCTCCCAAAAAGCAATATATGCGCCAAACGGGGCAAGAATCGTAATGCGCGGAATGGTAAAAAATGCTATAATCACTGAAATAATACAGACTAATTAAGTCAAAACGACGAAAAACGAGGTGACAAAGTATGAAAGAAGAAAAAGTAAAAGAGTATAGGAAACGGGCTGAAGAGCTGGTAAAACAGATGACTCTGGAAGAGAAAGTATCCCAGACCCTCCACGGAGCCGCTGCGATCCCGCGGCTCGGGATCAAGGCATACAACTGGTGGAACGAAGCGCTCCACGGCGTAGCGAGAGCCGGTGTGGCTACCGTTTTTCCGCAGGCGATCGGCCTGGCTGCCACCTTTGACGAGGATCTGGTCCAGGAGATCGCAGACGTGATCTCCACCGAAGGCCGCGCCAAATTCAATATGCAGCAGGAATTCGGAGACACAGATATTTACAAAGGACTGACCTTCTGGGCGCCGAACGTCAATATCTTCCGCGATCCCCGCTGGGGCCGCGGCCATGAGACTTTCGGTGAGGATCCGTATCTGACTTCCCGTCTGGGCGTTCGCTTTATTGAGGGAATCCAGGGCGACGATGACAACTACATGAAGGCTGCCGCGTGTGCAAAACATTTCGCGGTACACTCTGGTCCGGAGGATGAGCGCCATTCCTTTAATGCGGTCGTTTCCCGCCAAGATATGTTCGAGACGTACCTGCCGGCTTTTGAGGCATGTGTCCGCGAGGCGAAGGTGGAGACTGTCATGGGCGCTTACAACCGCACCAACGGCGAACCATGCTGTGGAAGCAAAACTCTTCTCCAGGATATCCTGAGAAAGGGCTGGGGATTTGAGGGCCATGTGACCTCCGACTGCTGGGCGATCAAGGACTTCCATGAACATCATCATGTGACCAACTCTGCGCTGGAGTCTGTGGCGCTGGCGATGAACAACGGATGCGATCTGAACTGCGGAAACCTGTTCTTCTATCTTGAGGAAGCGGTAAAACGTGGCATGGTATCGGAGGAGCGTCTGGACGAAGCAGTGGTGAATCTGATGACCACCCGCATGAAATTAGGACTGTTTGATGATCCGAAACATGTTCCGTACAGTGCGATCACCTATGCAGAGAATGACACGAAAGAGCATCGGGAACTGAACTTCAAGGCGTCCAGAAAGTCTTTTGTACTGTTGAAAAACGAAAACAATATGCTGCCGCTGGACAAAAATAAGATCAAGACCATTGGGATCATCGGTCCGAATGCGGACAACCGCAAGGCCCTGGTGGGAAATTACGAGGGAACCGCTTCGCGCTACGTCACACTCTCCGAGGGGATCCAGGATTATCTGGGTGACGATGTCCGGGTGGTATTTTCCGAGGGATGCCATTTGTGTAAGCCGAAGGTTAGCGGCCTGGGACAGGAAAATGACCGTATGTCCGAGGTGAAGGGCGTCTGCGAGATGAGTGATGTGATCATTGCCTGCATGGGACTGGACTCCAGCCTGGAAGGCGAAGAAGGGGACGAGGGCAATGAGTTTGCCAGCGGCGACAAGCCGAACCTGAATCTTCCGGGACTTCAGGAGGAAGTTCTTGAGGCGATCTATGCCAGCGGAAAACCGGTAGTTTTGGTACTCCTGTCAGGAAGTGCGCTGGCGGTCACCTGGGCGGACGAGCACATCCCGGCGATCATCGAGGGATGGTATCCGGGCGCACAGGGCGGACGTGCCCTGGCAGGCATCCTGTTCGGCGACTACTCTCCGGAAGGCAAACTGCCGGTGACTTTCTACCGCACGACAGAGGAGCTTCCGGCATTTACCGATTATGCGATGAAGGGACGCACCTACCGCTATATGACCCAGAAGGCGCTGTATCCGTTCGGCTATGGTCTGTCCTACACAGATTTTGCGCTGAGCGATGTTTCTCTGAGCCAGGATGCCATGGCGAAAGACGGGGAGATTACGGTAAAGGCAGTCCTGAAGAATACAGGAGTCATGGCCGGAGCCGAGACGGTTCAGGTTTATGTGAAATCTTGCCGGGAACATACGCCGAACGCACAGCTGAAAGCTCTGAAAAAAGTACAGCTGGCGCCGGGCGAGGAGCAGGAGGTTTCCCTGACCCTGTCTGCGAAGTCCTTCGGTCTGCACAACGAAAACGGCGATATGGTTCTGGAGGCAGGAGAGTATCTTGTTTATGTGGGAACTCAGCAGCCGGATGAGCGAAGCAGAGAACTGACAGGAAAACAGCCGGAGTGCAGAAAAGTGACCGTGGCTCAGACAGAAGTTCTGGTTCCGGTCTGCCTGGACTGACCGGTTTCTATCACGCGGCATAAAGGAGAAGTTACAATGGACAATAAGTCAAACCGCAGGACAGGTTTTTACGGATTAGGTACTCATCTGTTCAACGATGGCTGGCAGTTTGCCAAGCAGCCGCTGTTCACAACATACGAAGAGATCAGACAGCATCCGGAGGCTTTCGCCCGGTGGGCCTGCCGCATGACTGGCTGATCTATCAGGCGGCGGATCTGTATGAGGACGGAACCGGATGGTACAAAAAGACTTTTCTGTATCATCCGGGAGAGGAGGAGATTGCGTTCCTCCGATTTGAGGGAGTCTACATGGACAGTGCGGTTTATGTCAACGGCGAGAAAGCCATGGAGTGGAAATACGGTTATTCCACCTTTGAGGTGCCCCTGGAGGGACGGCTGAAAGACGGGGAAAACGAGATCATGGTAAGTGTAAACTTCCAGGCGCCCAACAGCCGCTGGTATTCCGGCGCCGGGATTTACCGTGATGTATGGCTGAAAGTGGTGAAGACCACCCATCTTCTGTCTGACGGAATCTATACGTCTGTGCGTCCGGGGGAGGATGGCTGCTGGGAACTGGAACTCACAGCGGAAGGGATCTTCCGCCGTGACGGAGAACTCCGGTATATACTGACCGACCGGAAGACCGGACGGCAGGTATCTTTTGACAGCGGCAGTTCTGTTCTCGCGGTAAAAGCGGCGGACGGTGTTCAGACGTTGGAAGATAAAGTTGTTGTCAGAAATGTGGACCGCTGGGACGTGGAACATCCCTGTCTGTATGACCTGCGCGCGGAACTCTGTGTCAACGGCGAGCGGATACAGGCTGAGGAGTATACGTTAGGTTTCTGCGAAAAACAGTTTCTTCCGGACCGGGGATTTCTTTTAAACGGGCGGAAAGTGAAACTGAACGGCGTCTGCGAGCATCATGATCTCGGGTGCCTGGGTTCCGCTTATAATCACCGGGCGATGGAGAGAAAGCTGGAGATCCTGAAACAGATGGGGGTCAATGCATTGCGCCTGACGCATAACATGTTCGCCCCGGATGTGATGGAACTGGCGGATTCCATGGGATTCCTGGTAATATCGGAAGCCTTTGATATGTGGGAGCGGCCGAAAAATAAGTACGATTATGGACGATTTTTTTCGGAATGGTATAAGAAGGACGTGGCAAGCTGGGTGCGCCGGGACAGGAACCATCCAAGCCTGATCCTCTGGAGCATCGGAAACGAAATTTACGACACGCACGTGGACGAGCGGGGCCAGGAACTCACAAAGATGCTGATGAAAGAGGTACGTATCCATGATCCCAGGGAGAATGGGCGTATTACGATCGGCTCTAACTATATGCCGTGGGAGAATGCCCAGAAATGTGCGGATCTGGTGAAAGTTGCCGGATACAATTACGCAGAAAAATATTATGATCAGCATCACAGAGAACATCCGGACTGGATCATTTACGGAAGTGAGACAAGCTCCACGGTTCAGAGCCGCGGCGTTTACCGGTTCCCTTACAGCCAGTCCGTGCTCTCGGATGTGGACAGCCAGTGTTCAGCGCTGGGAAATTCCACGACCAGCTGGGGCGCCCGCTCCTCGGAGGCATGTGTGGTGGCCGAGAGGGATCATGAGTTTTCCTGCGGACAGTTTCTGTGGTCGGGATTTGACTATATCGGGGAGCCGACGCCGTACCACACCAGAAATTCTTACTTCGGCCAGGTGGACACCGCAGGATTTCCGAAGGATTCCTATTATATTTATCAGGCGGAGTGGACGGATTACCGGAAAACCCCGATGGTGCATGTGTTTCCGTATTGGGATTTCAATGAGGGCCAGCTAATCGATGTACGTGTATGCTCCAACGCTCCGATGGTGGAACTGTTCATGAACGGACGAAGCCAGGGAACGTATGAGATCGACCATGCGCATGGAAGCGAGAAGGAGCTGACCGGCCACTGGCAGCTGCCGTTTGAGCCGGGAGAGATCACCGCGAAGGCCTACGATGAGCAGGGCAATGAGATCGCCAGCGAGACGCGCTGTTCCTTCGGCGAGGCCGAAAAGATCACCTGGAAGGCAGACCGTACGGTTCTCCGGGCGGACGGAAGAGACCTCGCCTTTATAGAGATCGGCATGGAAGACCGGGAGGGCCATCCGGTGGAAAATGCGGACAACCGGGTGTTCGTCCGTGTGGACGGCTGCGGGTATCTGGCGGGTCTGGACAATGGCGACAGCACAGATGTGGAAGAATATAAAACGGTGAGCCGCCGGTTGTTTAACGGTAAGCTTCTTGCCGTAGTGGGAGCAGGCAGCGAGGCCGGGCAGATCCGCGTGGAGATCCGGTCCAGGGGAATGGAACCGGCGGCCTTTACGCTGGAGACTGCGGAATGCCCGCGGCAGGAAGGCCTGGGCGAAGAACCATGGAAGGTTGACCAGAAGGCAGCCGAAGCGGCGACAGAGAAATACCGGGATGAGCTTCCGGTGCGCGCGCTGCGCATCCGGACCAGCTGCGGAACGATCCTGACGCCGGAAAACAGCCGGACCGAGGCGGAAGCCATCGTGTGTCCCGCCGGTGCGCAGGATCATGAAGTCTTCTGGAGCATTGTGGACGATGCGGGAATCCCGTCCAGCCTGGCAAACGTCGAGAGCTGCGGGACGAAAGCGAAGATCACTGCGGTCAGCGACGGAGAATTCCGGCTCAGATGTATGTCAAAGTCCGGGACTGCGGATATCCGGATCATCTCGGAAATGAACTTCTCCGTCACCGGATTCGGAAAAGCGTATCTGGATCCTTACGGTTTCATTGCGGGAGGACTGTATGATTATGTGAAGGGGACCGCGACCAATGGAAACGAGCATGGTGTAGCCACCGCCCGGGACGGGGAAACGCAGGTAGGTTTTCACTTTCTGGATTTCGGTCCGTTTGGTTCCGATGAGATTGTTCTCCCGATTTTTGCGCTGGATGACAATGATTACGAGATCCAGGTTTATGAAGGAATGCCGGGGGAACAGGGCAGCGAACTGATCGGCGACTTACATTATCAGAAGCCTTCCCGCTGGAATGTCTACCAGCCGGAAACCTACCGGTTAAACAAGCGGCTGAAGGGAGTCACAAGTATTTGCTTCGTCCTGCACGCAAAGATCCATCTGAAAGGATTTTCGTTCATTCGGAAGGAAAAAGCTTACGAAAAACTGTATGCTGCGCAGAGTGACAAACTCTACGGCGACAGTTTCCGCCTGGAAGATCAGAGAGTCCGGGAGATCGGAAACAACGTGACCCTGGAGTACACGGGAATGAATCTGGGAGAACAGGGGGCAGGCAGGATCGAGATCTGCGGCTATACGCCGATGGAGAAAAACACGATACAGATCCGCTTTACCTCGGAAGAGGAGGAAATTACACAAATTGTCGAATTTTGCCATCGGGAAAAGGAAGAGGTTCAGGCGTTTGAACTCCAGCCGATTCCCGGCAGCTGGAATGTGAGTTTTGTGTTCCTTCCGGGAAGCAATTTCGATTTTTATTGGTTTAAATTCGTGAAATAGCATAAGAAAAAGCAAAAATATAACAGCATATTGCGGAAATGAAAAATGCGTTTGGCAGATTTGATCAGGTAGAAATGACGAATCCGCCGGCGCATTTTTTGCATGAATCATCCGGATAAATAATAGAAAAAAACCGGGCAAACCGTTGATGGAACAAAAAATATGCACAACATTATTCCGGTGGGGAAGGGGGACTATGGGATACGAAAATGCGTGGCTGAATTACCGGCGGTTGCAGGGATCGGCGGAGAGTACATATTTTTCTTCTGACTGCACAGACAGCCAGGGAAGAACGGCCAGGACAGCGATTGAGGAACTGAAACGTGCGGCGCGGGAAATCTTCGGGCTGGATATGCAGGAGAAGTCCGGCACACAGGATGCAGGCATCTGCCTGAAACTGAACCGGGAAGCGGCAGCAGGAGAAGAAGGTTACCATATCTACGAAAAAGACGGAAGGGTGACGGTCGAGTCTGCCGGCGGCAGGGGACTTTTATACGGAAGTTTTGCCTTGATCCGTATGCTTCAGACAGGAAGGAAGATCGGCGGCGCCGATCTCACGGAGGTTCCGCAGAATCCTATCCGGATCCTGAATCACTGGGACAATATGGACGGTTCGATCGAACGGGGATATTCCGGAAATTCCTTTTTCTTTCAGGATCAGAAGGTACTGGTCAACGACCGTACAAGGGCATACGCCCGTCTGGCGGCTTCTGTCGGGATCAATGCTTCTGTCATCAACAACGTAAATGTAAAAGGAAACGCGACGAAACTGATCACGGAAACCTACCGCAGGGAACTTCAGGAGATGGCGGAGATTTTTGCCGATTACGGGATCTCTCTTTATCTGAGCCTGAACTTTGCGGCGCCGATGGAGATCGGCGGATTGGACAGCGCGGATCCGCTGGACGAAAACGTCCGGGAATGGTGGTCCCGGCAGATGGAGGATGTATTTACCGGCATTCCGAATTTCGGAGGATTTCTGGTAAAGGCCGATTCCGAGGGACGCCCCGGGCCGTTTACTTACGGAAGAACGCATGCGGACGGAGCGAATATGCTGGCGGACGCGGCGGCTCCCTACAACGGAACGATCATCTGGCGCTGCTTCGTTTACAACTGCCAGCAGGACTGGCGGGATCGGAAGACCGACCGGGCGAGATCCGGATACGATAATTTTATGCCGCTGGACGGACAGTTCCGGGAGAATGTCGTATTGCAGATCAAGAACGGGCCGATGGATTTCCAGGTCAGAGAGCCGGTTTCTCCTCTTCTGGGCGGACTGAAAAAGACCAACCAGATTCTGGAGGTTCAGATCGCGCAGGAGTATACCGGACAGCAGAGACATGTCTGTTACCTGATCCCGATGTTCAAAGAGGTGCTCGGCTTCCATACATACTGTGAGAAAGAAAAGGACACGGTTGCCGATCTCGTCATCGGACGGACTTACGGGCAGACCAGATGCGGAATGGCTGCGGTTGCCAACACCGGCGACGATGAAAACTGGACCGGACATGATCTGGCGGCGGCCAATCTGTATGGTTTCGGAAGACTGGCGTTTCATACGGATCTCAGTTCAGAGGAGATCGCCGGCGAGTGGATTCGCTGTACCTTCGGAATGCAGCCGGAGGTCGTGGAGAAGGTCAGCCGGATCCTGATGATGTCGTGGCCGGCTTACGAAAAGTACACGTCGCCGCTTGGTATCGGATGGATGGTGAATCCCGGGTATCATTACGGTCCGAATGTGGACGGATATGAGTACGACCGCTGGGGTACCTATCACCGCGCCGACCACATGGGGATCGGTGTGGACCGAAGTTCCGGGGGAACCGGATACGCGCAGCAGTACCATGAGCCGAACGCTTCCATGTATGAGAAGATCGAGACATGTCCGGAAGAACTGTTGCTTTTCTTCCACCACGTACCCTACAGCTTCCGGCTGAAGACAGGAAAAACTCTGATCCAGCACATTTATGATTCGCATTTTGAAGGTGCTGAGGATGTGGAAAAGATGGTTGCGGAATGGGAATCTCTGAGAGAGTTCCTTCCGGAAAAGATATATCAGAGAGTGCTTGCGAGATTCGAACACCAGAAAGAGCATTCCAAAGAATGGAGAGACCAGATCAACTCCTATTTCTGGCGGAAGTCTTTCGTGGAAGATGAAAAACACCGGACGATATATTAAACCAAATATGAAAAGAAAGTGGTGAAAAAATGGCTAAGAAACAAAAAAAACAAAAGCTTGTGCATCAGGAATCTCTGCCTGCACACATCCGAAAAAACTGGAAACTTTATTCTTTTGTGGTTCTGCCGATCCTCTGGTATGTGATCTTCAAGTACATACCGATGCTGGGAAACCTTATCGCATTCTGACAGCGATCATGATCGCATCCCTCGGAGCCTGCGGTGGCAGCGGCGGCGCAGAGGAAAGCGCAAAGGCAGCAGAAGAGTATGAAGATCCGGCAGAACTGGATTATGAGTACGGAGAAGATGTAACTTTCCATTCTGATGAACCGGTGACCTATACTATGCTGTTCTCCGATCATGAGAACTACCCCTACAAGGAAGACTGGCGTCTCTGGTCAGCGATTGAGGAAAAAACGAATGTGACTTTTGATCTGACGTTGGTTGCGCGTACTGACTACAATGATAAGGTATCAGCGCTGGTAAACTCAGGAGAAGCACCATGGATCATTCCGAAGACGTATGATGCAAGTAACTATGTGGATTCCGGCCAGATCATTCCCATCAGCGACTGGGTTCAGTATATGCCTAATTACATGAAATGTGTCAATGACTGGGGAATGGAAGAAGAGCTGAAAACCACTTATCAGTTGGATGGTAAATATTATCGTCTGCCAGGTATGTGGGAAGTGGCAGCCGGCGGGTATTCTTTGATCATCCGCAAAGACGTTTTTGAGGCGGCTGGCGTAGATGTAGAGGAGCTGGAGAAAAACTGGACCTGGGATGATTTCTATGAAGCGCTGTTGAAAGTGAAAGAGTACACAGGAGCAGATTATGTATGGTCTGACCAGTATCAGCTGGGCTCTACGATGAATATTTCTGCGGTACAGTATAGTTCTAAGGCTGGAAATTCCACAGACGGCGGAGACTGGGGTCTGAGAAATGGTGTGAAGTTTGACTGGGATAACAATGAATTTTACTTCACCAACACCACAGACACATACAGAGATCTTCCGCGGTGATTCTTATGTGCTGAACGCAAATTATCAGCAACTGGCGGATATCCAGTCTTCCGGCAAGATGCAGGTTGACGGAGCGGAACTGTACATGATCGTTTACCCGGGTGGACCGGCTGGTCATCTTCAGGTTGAAACTTCCAGATTGGAGAATGGTATTATGATTTCTCAGTCAGCATTGGATGATCTGGGTGAAGAGGGATTTGTAAAGATGCTCCGCTTCATCGACTGGCTGTGGTATTCTGATGAAGGTCTTATGCTGACTCAGTGGGGTGTTGAAGGCGAAACCTATACGCTGGATGATGAAGGAAATGTTGTGCTGAATTCCGATATTTACTACAATGGTATCAACCCGGGCGCATCCAAACAGCTGAATGTTGATTATGGATTTGGCGGCGGTGTATTCGCTTACGGTGGTTCCGAGTGGCTGAGATTCTCCAAGTTCACAGACGCAGAGAAAGACTGGAATCAGAGAGTTCTGGAGAATACAGAGCCGCAGAAACTTGACCCTCCGATTATGGCTGACGAGATGCAGAAAGAGGAAATGAACCTGATCCAGGTACCTCTTATGGACTATGTAAACCAGTCTGCTTTGCAGTTCATTACTGGCGATCTTGACATTGAGAACGACTGGGATAATTATGTATCACAGTGCGAAGCAAAGGGAAGTCAGGATTATATCGATCAGGCAAATGAAATCTTCGAAGATACGAAAGACGTTCTTGGAATGGAATAAAAAAATCTGACAGGAATTGCCCTCCTGAGCAGAACCGGGAAAGCCTGTCCGCAGCATGCGGACGGGCTTTCCTGATATCATGCGGATACTGCCGTTTATTCAGAAATTTTTTTCATGTCCGGCAGAAGCAATATGTGGAGGAAGAATCGCAAAATTGTCAGAGATGCCGGATGCCTGACCGTTTATAATCTTAAAAAAAAAAGCAAAAACAATCCTTTTCCGGAGAAAATTCCGGCGGAAGAGGAGAAAGGACATCATGGAAAACATAAGATTTGAGCAGGATAAAAAAGCACTTTTTTATCTTGAACCGGAAGCATATCCGGGCGTAAAAAGAGTCGCCGAAAAAGTAGCGAAGGATTTTGAGACAGTCTGCGGAGCCAGGATCGTCGTCACGGATTCGGCAGAGACTCTGAGAGCGGTGAGACAGGATGCTCCGGCGAAGTCCGGGCAGATCCCGGTTGTGATCGCGGCGACGGTTGGACACAGCGCCTGCCTGGAAGAGATGGAGCGTCAGGGAAAGATCGACCTTGCCCGTGTCAGAGAAAAATGGGAAGTATTTTCTCTTCAGTGTGTGGAAGAACCGATGGCTGGTGTTGCATGTGCGCTGGTTGTGGCGGGAAGCGACAAGAGGGGAACGATTTACGGACTCTTTGAACTCTCCGAGATGATCGGGGTGACGCCGTTTCTGTATTTCGGGGATGTGATGCCACAGAAATATGACGCCGTCGAGTTCCCGTGCGGGAGACAGCAGGAAGACGGAAAGGCTTCGGATCTCTGCGGAACTGTCCGCAGAATCGAGCATTTCCCGATGATCTCCCGGGAACCCTCGGTGAGATATCGCGGCTTTTTTATCAATGATGAATGGCCGTGTTTTGGAAATTGGACCTTTCGCCATTTCGGCGGTTTCAATGCGGAAATGTATGACCATGTCTTTGAATTTTTACTCCGGATGAAGGGAAATTACCTGTGGCCGGCCATGTGGACGTCCTCGTTTTTCCTGGATGGACCGGGAATGGCCAGCATGGATCTGGCGAATGAGTACGGCGTGATCATCGGAAACTCCCATCATGAACCGTGTATGCGCGCCAGCGAGGAGTGGGACAAGGTAAAGGGAGAGAATACGCCATACGGAACCGCATGGAATTACAATATCAATAAAGAAGGACTTCTCAATTACTGGGCGGACGGCCTGAAACGCAGTGCGGGCCATGAAAAATTTATTACGATCGGTATGCGCGGCGAGCGTGACAGCGCGCTGCAGGGGCCGGCATCTCTGGCGGAGAACATCGAGGTCCTGAAGGACATTATACTGGAACAGAAAAAACTGATCCGGAAATATGTGAACCCGGATCTTGGCAAGGTGCCGATGCTCCTCGCGGTTTACAAGGAAGTGGAGGACTATTATTACGGAGACGAGGTCACGCCCGGTCTGAAAGACTGGGACGGACTCGACGGTGTGACCGTTATGCTCTGCGAAGACAACTTCGGAAACATGCGTTTTCTGCCCGATGAAAGACACAGGGATCACGACGGCGGATACGGGATGTATTACCATCTGGATTATCACGGCTCGCCGGTTTCCTACGAATGGGTAGGATCGACCCCGCTGACCCGCACCTGGGAGCAGATGACCCAGGCATGGGATTACGGAGTGCGGCAGATGTGGATGGTCAACGTGGGCGATCTGAAGTTTGAGGAATTTTTCCTGAGTTATTTTATGCGACTGGCCTATGATTTTGAGACCTGGGGTACCGGCGCGCCGAATCAGACCGGACGTTACACCAGGGAATTCATAAAGGCACAGTTCCCTCAGGCGGATAAAACGCTGCAGGAGAGGATTGCAGAGATTATCGAGGAGTATGTGCGTCTCAACGGTCTTCGCCGTCCCGAGGCGCTGAACGACAGGATCTACCATCCGGCACATTACCTTGAGACGGACCGGATGCTCGAGAGAGCGCTGCGCCTGGAGCGGGAAGACCGGGAGGTGCGAGGTCTGCTTCCGGAGGAATGCCGAGACGCTTATGACTCGATGATCCATTATCCGGCGGCGGGAACCGCGAATCTGCTGAAAATGCATCTGTATGCCGGACAGAACCGCCTGTATGCGGAGCAGGGAAAAACGGCTGCCAATGAGATCGCCGTCAAAGTGAAGGAGTGCATTGACGAGGACCGCCGTCTGGCTGAAGAGTTTGCGGGGATCCTCGGAGGAAAGTGGAGTGGTATGGAGATGGCCGAGCATATCGGTTTTACCAAGTGGAACAGTGAGAACTGGAAATACCCGGTGCGCTGTTTTGTGGAGGCAAAGCCGGAGCCGTATCTGCTGGTCGGCCGCGCCGATGAGACAGAGGTGCATACCAACGATTATTTCCGCGACGATGTCCTGATCCGTGATTTTATGTATCCCGGATGCTGCCATGTGCAGATCGAGATCGCCAACGGCGGAAGCGGCGAGATCGTATGGCGTCTTGAGGGCGGCTGCAGCTGGCTCAGTGCGTCGGCGGTCAGCGGACGGACAAGGACGCAGGAAAGAATCACGCTGACGTTTCTGCCGGAGAAGTACGACAATTCTGTGACGGAGGGAAGTCCCTGCGAACTGTTTGTCTGCACGGAGAAGGAAAAAGTGCGCATCCTGGTTTTTGCCGGGAAGCAGGTGGCAGACGGTATACCGGAGGGAACCTGCCTGGAAGGCCCTGACGGCTTTGTCATTGATCCGGCACGGTATGCGCGGAAAGAGGACGGACTCTGGAAAGGAGAAAAGGCAGGATATCTTCCTCTGAAAGATTACGGAAGATATGGCTCCGGGATGAAGGTATTCCCGACGACGGCAGTCTTTCCGGAGCCTGAAAAAGCCCCGTTTCTGGAATATCAGCTCTTTACAGAATCGGCGGGAGATTATATACTGGAGATACAGAGCGCGCCGGGGAATCCCGTGGATGAAGGACGGGGATTGAAGCTGGCGTACAGTATGAACGGGGAAAGGATCCGGCGGATTGATACGATTCCGTCAGGATATCATGCAGGAGATCCGGCCTGCGAATATTGGTGCCGGGGTGTGCTGAATCAGGTACACCGGTGCAGAGTGAAAGTACATTTGAGAGAGGGCGTCAACAGCCTGCGGATCTATGCGGCGGACGCTCCGCTGGTCCTGGAGCGGCTGCTTCTCTTTCCGCAGGGAAATGAGCCGAAGCAGTCTTATCTCGGACCGGAGGAAAGTTTCCGGATCGGACAGGAGACGTACACCTGTAACAATTCATAAAAGAAAATGAAAAGGAAAGAATAAGGAGGATCATAAGAGATGGAAGGTACAATGAAGACAGCGGTAATGACAGACATTATGGAAGTGGAGATCCAGGAACGGCCGATCCCGCAGCCGAAGGACGACGAGGTTCTGGTATAAGTGGAATATGTGGGAATCTGCGGATCTGATCTGCACTATTATGAATCCGGACGTATCGGTGATTTTGTCGTAAAGCCGCCGTTTGTTCTGGGCCATGAGGCGGGAGGAACCGTCGTGGAAGTCGGAGCGAACGTCAAAAACCTGAAGGTCGGCGACCGTGTGGCGATGGAACCGGGCAAGACCTGCGGCCAGTGTGAATTCTGCAAATCCGGAAAATACAACCTGTGTGAGGATGTGGTATTTTTCGCTACTCCGCCGGTAGACGGCGTATTCCAGGAGTATGTGGCCCATGAAGCCGGTCTCTGCTTCAAGCTGCCGGATAATGTCAGCACCCTGGAGGGCGCGTTGATCGAGCCTCTGGCGGTAGGTATGCACGCGGCACGCCAGGGAGAGGCAAAACTGGGCCAGACCGCAGTGGTGACCGGCGCAGGCTGCATCGGCCTGGTATCCCTTCTGTCGCTGAAAGCGATGGGCGTTACCAAGGTGATCGTTGTGGACGTGATGGAAAACCGTCTGCAGAAAGCGCTGGAACTCGGCGCAGACGCGGTGATCAACGGAAAGACAGAAGATACAGTCGCTCGTATCAAGGAACTGACGGACGGAAAGGGATTTGATCTGGGCATCGAGACGGCAGGAAATCAGATCACTGCATCCCAGCTGATCCGCGGAGCGAAGAAGGGTGCCACCATCGTTTTTGTCGGATACAGTGCAAGCGGCGAGATGACGCTGCCGATCGGCATGTCTCTGGACAAGGAACTGACCTTCAAGACGGTATTCCGTTACCGCAACATTTACCCGATCGCAATCGAAGCGGTTGCACAGGGTAAGATCAATATTAAAGATGTAGTGACCAACTATTTTGAACTGGACGACATTAAGAATGCTTTGGATTCCTGCGTGAAAAATAAAGCGGAGATTGTAAAAGGCGTCATCAAAGTTTGTTGACATCAGCCGGTCGGGCAGGCATCCGTTTGCAAATTATAACCTGTTAACAGAAATGGAGAAAGTATGAGAAGAGATTATCTGGATTCGCACACCCACACACTTGCCAGCGGCCACGCTTACAATACACTCAATGAGATGCTGGCGGCCGCGGCGCAGAAAGGACTTTCCCTGCTGGGAGTGACCGATCATGGCAGCGGGATGAAGGGAACCACTCCCTTGTATTATTTTGAGAATTCCCTGACGATCGACCGGGAGCAGATCCGTCACAGATTCGGCGTGGAGCTGCTGTTCGGCGTGGAACTGAACATCATGGATCTCGAAGGAACGGTGGACATGAAGCCGTCCATGCTGGAGAAAATGGATGTGACGGTTGCGAGTATGCATATTCCGTGCATGCCGAAGGGGACGAAGGAAGAGATTACAAGAGCATACCGCAAAGTCATGGAGAATCCTCTGGTCAATATCATCGGCCATCCGGACGACGGCCGCTTCCCGGTGGATTATCAGGAACTGGTGCGGGGAGCGAGAGACTGCGGCGTTTTGCTGGAGATCAACGATCACTCTCTCGACGGCACCGGAAACCGCCAGAATGCGGTGGAGAACGATACGGAAATGCTTCGCTGGTGTATGAAATATCAGGTGCCGGTGGTGTTGGATTCGGATGCTCATACGGACACGAAAGTCGGGTGCCATGAGCATGCGTGGGCGCTCGTGAAAAAGCTGGAGTTTCCGGAAGAACTGATCGTTAACACGAATCTGGAGAAATTCAAATCATACGTGAACTGTTACCGCCTGGGGCGGAGATCCGGCTGATCTGGTCCGGGTCTCTGTGACCGTTCAGCCAGGCTGCGTGGCAAATGCGCAGACCCGGCTGGACGGTCACGACTGTATCTGTTTGTCATATGCAAAATTGTTCTTGTATTTAAAACTTTAGTGTGCTAAAATATCATTGTGCTGAGTTGTGTCCGCGCGGCTCGCTGTTTGAGAACATAAACACAAATCGGGAGGTTTTGTATATGAATAAAAAAATTCATACAGAGGCGGTAGATCAGTTATTTGAAGCGATTCTGAGTCTGCGTGACAAAGAAGAATGTTATACGTTCTTTGAGGATGTCTGTACGATCAATGAGCTTCTTTCTCTTTCTCAGAGGTTTGAGGTGGCGAAGATGCTGCGGGAAAAGAAGACGTATCTTGAGATATCGGAAAAGACGGGTGCATCCACCGCGACGATCAGCCGCGTGAACCGCTCTCTTACGTATGGAAACGACGGCTATGAGATGGTATTTCAGCGGCTTGAGGCGGAGAAAAAATCCGCAGAGTAGTTGTTTGAGTATGCTTTGCGGAAATCTTTGAATGACAGAACAGGAAAAAAGGACTGCCTGCTGATTTTTTTAATGGTCAGCAGGCAGTCCTCTTTTTATGCATTTTCTTTTCCCTGATTAATCTTGTCGATCAATTCTTCAATCAGCTGTTTTTTTAGGTAGACGTCAAAGCTGAGCATGCAGATAAACGAAAACATCTGCAGAAAATCTTTGTCTTCTTCGGGCGCGTCGGTAAAGGAGATTCTGGCAGCGTCAAAAGTCTTTATTACATCCTCCCGGACGGTGCTGACTTCGGACCGTTCCAGTTCGAAAATTTCCTGATACAACTCGGAGATCGAAAAACCATTTTCAGAGTGAAAATATTTTTTCGTGATGGGCTCGAGAAGTGTCTGGATATCGTTAATCGAAAGGATATTTTTAAAATAATAGATAAAGATCAGGATCAGCATATGCTCTTTGGAATACTTTTTCTTCTCAGGGGGCGGGAGAAGATGATTTTTCGCATAATTGTTGATCATGGTCTTCGTCAGGATCTTGTCTTCTTCGTGACGCTTGGAGAAAGCCAGACGCGCATCCATAAAGGTCGTCACCTGATCCATATATAAATCAATATTCGGGATGTCTTCCGGGCGGATACCGCTCACTTTGGAGAGACTTTCCAGAAGGTCCTGGATCATTTTTTCTGTATCAATATGCATATGTCACACCTCACTATCCACATTATATAGTTTTTGAAACCAGATGGCAAGTTTTTTTTGAAATTTTGGTGTCAGCCGGTAACAGTTCAGTCAGGTCTGCGCATTTACTGCGCAGACCGTGTGAAAACATAGTGCCTGTGGGCATCCAGCCCATCGCGAAGCGATTCTCAATGGCCGGATGCCGGTTACAGTTCAGCCAGGTCCGCGCATTTCAGGCGTATGACATATGAATCTGTATTGACTTTTTGTATGCTTTGTATTAATATAAATGATACAAAGAGAGGTGAGAGGATGATTCTAAAGCTGGATTTTCAAAGCGATGTGCCGATTTATCAGCAGATCTGCAATCAGATTATTTTCTGGATTTCCACGGGCGAACTGAAGTCCGGCGAGAGACTTCCTACGGTCAGGAGCCTGGCGGAGGAGGCAGGTATCAATTCTATGACGGTGAGCAAAGCGTACCAGCAGTTGAAAGCGGAAGGGTATCTTATTACTGAACGCCGGAACGGAGTGATGGTGAGCGACAGGTTTCAAAAACCCGGGGAACTTTCCGAAGAGGATAAGAAAGCGTTGGTATTGGTGATTTCCAGGGCCAGGATCGCCGGCGTTCCGAAAGAGAAATTCCTGGAATTGTGCGAGCGACTTTATGATAGAAAGGCGGATATGTGAAGGTGATCTTGAAACCCGGGTGACTGAAAAGCTCCCCGGAGGATGTTGGAGGAAACAGGTATGAGTATGACTATGAATTTTGTGATGGTCGGATGTACTTACCCGATTCTGTTTTTCATGTATTTCTTTATGAAACTTGAGATCGGAGATAAAAAGAAGACGGTCCTGGGGATTGCGGTGCCGGAGGCGTTTCGAAAAGATCCGCAGGTGATGGAAATCTGCGGACAGTTTCGGCGGAGTATGAGGCGGGGCTTGATTGCCATGCTGATCTTTCCGGTGCTGTTTCTGTGGATGCCGTGGTTTACCTGGTATATCACGGGGTATCTGATCTGGGTCTACCTGATGATCTTGGTGGAGATGGTGCCGATCGCGAAGTACGGAGAACGTCTGAAAGCGCTGAAGCGGAGCATGAGATGGGGAGACAGCGGAAACGGAAAGGCAGATGTGGATTTTGCGATGGCGCTGCAGCCGGTGCGGGTCGTGAAAAAGCCGGTGCTGGCGGTGATGTGCGTGCTCAGTGTGCTGCCGGTCCTCTGGGAGCTGGCGGATCAACAGGATGTGGATCTGAAGTGGGCGTATACGGGGATTCTTTTGATCATGGCGGCGCTCGTCTGGCTTTTCAGCGGGATCCTTATCTGGATGGACCGTCAGAAGTCGGAGTTGATCAGCAAAGACAGCGATGTGAACATAAATTTTAACCGGAGCAAAAAGAGGCTGCGCGCAACTGCCTGGATCTGGATGACGGGGCTGAGCGTGGTCCTCGTCTGGCTGACGGCGTTTGCGCTCCATGATCGGCTTGGCGGTATGACGGCATATATGGCGGAGATCACAGGATATACCGTGATCGTCTGCGCGCTTGCGATCCGCTGTGAATGGAAGATCCTGCTGTTGAGAAGAAAGATGATGACAACGCTGGAAAGTTATGACAGCGACGAGGACAACTGGTATTTTGGCGCGCTTTTATATTACAATCCCAATGACCGGCATTCTCTGGTGGAAAACAGGATCGGAACCGGCTATTCTGTCAATCTGGGTTCCGTGGGCGGAAAAATCGTGGTCGGGTTGGTTGCGCTGCTTCTGGTCGGATGTCTGATCTGGGTTCCGGTTGTGGTGGGAATGGATGAATTTACCCCGATCGGCCTGGAAGTGGAGGATGGAACTCTGAGATCGACGCACACGGGAGTGGAGTATGAGATCGGCGAGTCGGAGATCGCGTCGGTTGCGCTTCTGGAAGAGTTGCCGGAGATGTCCCGAAAAAACGGGACCTCGCTTAAAAATCTGGACAAAGGCCGCTATAAGATCGACGGATATGGAACAGGTTATCTCTGTCTCAATCCTGAAAACAGTAAATTTTTGCTGGTGGAGACTGTGGATGGGAAAGTTTATCTGCTGAGCGATGCTACGGACGCAGGAACGCTGGAAGTATATCAGGAATTGACAACGGACAGCCGCTGATTCCCGAACGTGCAACAGTTCAGCCAGCTGAACTGTTGCGGTATCCGGCTATTGGAAACCGGCTCGTGATGGGCTGGACGTCCACAGACACTATGTTTTTACACGGTCTGTGCAGTAGATGCGCAGACCTGACTGAACTGTAACCCCGAACAGTAATAAAAATAAAAAAACTGTTGACAAATGAGTGAAAATGAGGTATCCTATTTACTGTTGACAAGGTTATTAGATATGTGCGTTTAGCTCAGCTGGATAGAGCGTTTGGCTACGGACCAAAAGGTCGGGAGTTCGAATCTTCTAACGCACGGTGAAAAACCTTTTGTCAAAGGTTCAGAAAGCACTCCGTTCAGGAGTGCTTTTTGCGTTGTGAAAACAGCAGATATAGTCCGTGAAATTCGGTGGAAAGGAGTTTTCATGTGTGGACGATATTATATCGATGAAGGGATGACGCCGGAAATTTTCCGAGCGCTGGGGATAGCTGAAACAAAACTCAAGTTCCGGACAGGAGATGTTCATCCGTCGGAGATGGCGCCTGTGATACGAAATCTTGAGGGGACGGCCGTCGTGGAGGAAATGAAATGGGGATTTCCGGCCACGCAGGGCAGAGGACTGCTGATCAACGCCAGGGCGGAAACTGCGCTGGAAAAGCGGATGTTTCGGGAAAACGTTCTGCGGCGCCGGTGTGTGGCGCCGGCCCGGAAATTTTATGAATGGAACCGCCGGAAAGAACAGGCGGTTTTTGAAAGACAGGATACAGGAGTTCTGTACCTGGCCGGTTTTTACGACTATGTGGATGATCAAGAATGCTTTGTCCTTCTGACGACAGCAGCCAATTCGTCTGTTTCGCCGGTGCATGACAGGATGCCGTTGATACTGGAAGCGGGGGAATCGCTCCAGTGGCTGGAGAAAGCGGCGCCTGTGGGAGAATTTTTGAAAAAACAGCCCCAGACATTGAAGCGGTATCAGGAGTATGAGCAGCAGACATTTTCTTTTTTATGAGAGCGTCTGCTGCTCTTTTTATGTTATCGCAAAAGGAATCGTTCAGTCAGCTGGCCGAATGGTCACTCACAGAATCTCCTGACAGAAATTTACACTTGCAATTCAGAACATACGTTCGTATAATGGATATGGAAAACAAACAAACGTTCGAACACAATCCGGACCATCTGTGCTCAGGCACGGATGAAACGCTGTGTCGTTGCAGAAAGGAAAGGAGAGGATCGCCGTGGCATTCGGATCAGATGAAAATATATCCGGGCCTGCAGCTGTACTTGTCAGAAAAAAACAGAGAGAGGCAGCCGTGAAGTGCTGGTTTACTTCTTCGGGCCGTGCGATCCCTCTGTCCATGAAACTCCGGGATGAAAACGGAGAGATTGTCTGCGTAAAAGAGATCTACGTCAAAGACTGTCAGAAAAAATATTATGCCGGAAACGTCTCCTGGGAATATAAATGCCGGATCCCTCTCCGGGGAAAATTCTGTGAAGTCATTCTCCTGTTCCAGCCGGAAACATGCTGTTGGAAACTCCTGGTTTCCTGAGCCGGTCCACAAAATTTTGATATTTCGCTCTCCCCGTTGAAATCTGTCTTAAAATGTGATAGCATTAACGTTGTCAGGTAATCCGTATACGGGTATGGGGTATGTGGATAGCCGGAAACGATCAAGGAATCACACAAAAAGGATGATGAAAATATGCTACAGGTAGAAAATCTGACTTATAAAGTTATGGAAAATGGAAAAGAAGTGACGCTTCTCCGTGATATTAGCTTCGATGTGAAGGATGGGGAGATGCTGGTGATCACCGGTCCCAACGGCGGAGGAAAATCCACATTGGCCAGAGTGCTGATGGGAATCGTTCCGGCCAGCGGAGGAAAGATCCTGCTGGATGGAACGGATCTGACGCAGATGTCTCCGGACGAGAGAGCCAAGGCAGGGATCGGCTATGCATTTCAGCAGCCGCCGGTATTTAAAGGAATGACGGTGGAACGGCTGCTGAATCTGGCGGCAGGAAAGGAACTTTCGGAGAAAACCTGCTGTACACTGCTCAGCAATGTCGGCCTGTGCGCCAAAGAATATCTGAAACGTGAGGTGGACGCGACCCTTTCCGGAGGGGAGCGCAAGCGGATTGAAATCGCTACCGTGCTGGCAAAACAGCACAAACTCTGTATTTTTGATGAGCCGGAAGCGGGGATCGACCTGTGGAGCTTCTCGATGCTGGTAAAACAGTTTGAGCAGATCCATGAGGCGAAGGACCAGAGTTTGATCCTCATTTCCCATCAGGAAAGAATTATCCAGATGGCGGACCGGATTCTGATCATCAATGATGCGGAAGTGGAGAGATGCGGAGACAGGGATGAGATGCTGCCTGTACTGTTTGAGGATCAGCCGTCCTGTACCTGCATGAAGGAAAGGAGCGAGGACTGATGGAATGGAATAAGGAAGAACTGGATGCGATCACCCGCCAGGTACTTGCCCAGATTGATACAGAAAATTTTGGCGAGGAGGGCGCGTATAATCTCCGATATAACGGAACTGCGATCTGCCATGGAGATACCGAACATATCAAGATCAAGAGAAAGACAGACCGCCAGGGAATCGATGTTTATATCAGCGGCGAGACCCGGGGAGAGCAGGTACACATTCCGGTGGTGCTTGCCGTACCTGGAATGACGGATATCGTGTACAATGATTTTTATATTGAAGAAGGCGCCGATGTGACGATCGTGGCCGGCTGCGGAATCCACAATGCCGGCTGTGACAATGCCCGCCACGATGGAATTCATGCATTCCACGTAGGAAAAAATGCGAATGTCCGCTATGAAGAAAAGCATTATGGAGAGGGCGAGGGAACCGGCGAGAAGATCCTGAATCCGGTGACAGAGATCGAACTGGAAGAAGGGGCGGTGTTTACGCTGGATACAGCCCAGATCCGAGGTGTGGATTCAACCGTGCGGAAGACGAAAGTGACGATGAAAGAAAATTCCCGCCTGTATGTGACGGAAAGACTGATGACTCACGATGCGCAGACTGCCGTATCGGATATTGATGTGGAGATGAACGGCTCCGGGACGAATGCACAGATCATTTCCCGATCGGTAGCAAAGGGTACCTCCAAACAGAATTTCCATCCGAGAGCGATCGGAAACGCGGCCTGCCATGCACATATACAGTGCGATTCCATCATTATGGAACATGCACAAGTAGCGTCCATCCCGGAGATCGACGCCCGTCATGTGGATGCGGCGATCATTCATGAGGCGGCGATCGGAAGAATCAATGACGAGCAGATTATGAAACTGCGTACTTTGGGACTTACAGAGGAAGAAGCAGAGAATGTGATCATTGAGAATTTCCTCCAGTAAGCGGCTGGCGGAAGCGGAAAAGGAACAGAAATAGAATAGCGTCGACTTCGGTGAAACTCCGCCGGTGCGGATGTCCGGAAAGAATGAAACGATGTCTTTCCGGCTTGCCTGCACCGGCGGAGTTTTGTCTGCGGCGAGTCCGGTGTCAGGCTGCTGTAAAGAAAATAAGAAAACAGAAAGAAAAAACTTAAATTGCATAGAAGGTTTCGGAATAGGACGGATAATATTATGGATTTAACATAAAATTTATAGAAATTTTGTTGCGATTATCAGGGAAGAATGATATAATTTAGACAAAGTAAACTGTAGGAGTTGTGCTGACCACAGGGTCTGATGTCCGGATGCACCGAAAATATAAAGCTGCGGGGCGGAGAACGGCAGATCCGGAGGATCCGGCACAATATTTGCGGCGGGAAGAGTGGTACCTGTACGGCACGATAGGAGGTGTGTTTATGAAAGTAATGGTATTTACGGAAAACCCGGCCAAGGTATATGGTCGAATGGTAAACTATGAACCTACCTGGCACATCCGCACAAAGAATCACAGTATCTTGTTTGTAGCAGGAAAAAGTGACAGTTTCTGGAAATACGCAGAACGGATGGGGATCGATATTGGAAAGATCGATATTATTCTCCTTCCGCAGGGATGCGAAGATCCGATGAGAGAATTGGAACGCTTTCTTGTACATAACCAGAGAGCTAAAATTTATCTGCCGAGACTGACTTATGAAAAGCATTTCTTTGAATTATGTAATAAGATGTTCGTGTATTCAGCTACCAACGCGATGGAAAAATGGCTGGAGCGGATTGTGTTTATGGATGAAACGATGCAGATTGACATGGGAATTCAGATCTTTACTGGTAAAGTACAGGAGATGTATCAGATTCCGCAGGGACAGAGTATGATACTGAACGAGGACGGCAAGGCAGTTCTGTTTATCAATGATGAAAAAGAAACTGCAGATTATATGCAGGAAAAAGCTGAAATTCTGTATGGCGGCGATATCAATTATCTGTTTTACAAGACGCCGCAGCAGGAATGTGTTGGAAAAGACTGCAGCACCTGCAAGATGAATGAAATGACGATGGGAAAGGCTGTGATCATCTGAACAGGGAAGAAAAAGAAGGAACAAAAAAGAGGGCAAGCCTCTTTCGTGAAAATGCTTTCACTGAAGAGATTTGCCCTCTTTTTGTTTGATGTGTTTTTTGATCGCCTGAAAACTGCTGTCGCTGATCACGTGTTCGATCCGGCATGCATCCTGTGCGGCGATCTCAGGATCAACGCCGAGCTGCGTCAGGACGCTGGTCAGGATTTTATGGCGTTCGTAAATTTTGGCGGCGATCGCCATTCCTGCCTCTGTCAGTGTAATATAACCGTCAGAGTCCATGAGAATATAGCCATTCTGGCGAAGATTTTTCATCGCGACGCTGACGCTGGGTTTGGAAAACTCCAGTTCATTTACAATATCGATGGAACGAACATGGGGAAGCCGTTCACTCAGTCGAAGGATCGTTTCGAGATAATTTTCGGCAGATTCCTGTATTTTCATTATTAGAAATACCTCCTTTCAAGCAGGTTACTTCAGTCCGAAAATAAGAGCAGCGGCTGCGGATCGCAGAAATTGCTCTCATATATTCAAAATAGTAACACATTTCAGATGAAAATTCAATTATTATATGGTAAAATAGCAGAAAAGTGATAACCGTTCAGTCTGCTGAACGGTTACGGTATCCAGCCATTAAGAATCGCTTCGCGATGGGCTGGATGCCCACCGGCGCTATGTTTTCACGCGGTCTGCGCAGTAAATGCGCAGACCTGGCTGAACTGTAACGAAAAGCGACAACAGTTATAGTTATGGATAACGGAAGGCCGGCGAACCGGCCGGAAAGGAATGCGAAAGAAGAGATGGCAGGAAAAGAAGAACTGAAGAGGAAGAGAAAAAGGATCAGACGGAGAAAACAAGCGATGTGTTTCGCAGCGGCGGGGGTTGTATGTCTGGTGTTGGTCGTGGTGATTGCCCGCGGTCTGCTGGATCTCCGCGCGGAAGAGCAGGCTGCCGCGAGAAAGCAGCAGAACAGCAAAAATATACAGCAGGAGGGCAGTGAAAGCACCGGAACATCTGCGGAGGAACAGGGGGCGCAGTCGCTGGACACCGTGCCGGTGGAACAGGAGGAGACGGGTGTCAACGGCCAGGTCACGATCTCGGCGGCTGGAGACTGTACCCTTGGGACGGATGAAAATTTTGATTACAGCACCAGTCTGCCCGCCATGTATGAAGAAGCGGGGAATCCGGGGTATTTCTTTCAGAATGTCCGGGACATTTTTTCTGCTGATGATCTGACGATCGTCAATTTGGAAGGTCCGCTGACGACGTCGGAGGAGCGGGCGGACAAACAGTTTTCTTTTAAGGGTGATCCGTTGTATACGCAGATCCTGACCAGCGGTTCCGTCGAGGCTTGCAATCTGGCCAACAACCACAGCAAGGATTACGGTACCCAGGGTTATGAGGATACGATCGCCAATGTGGAGGCGGCGGGAATTCTGACCTTCGGGTATGAGCGGACCGCGATTTATGAGAGTAATGGTATCAAGGTGGGGCTTGCCGGAGTGTATGAGCTTGCGGAGGGGATCGACTGTCAGAATGATATGGCAGCAGCGATCCAGTCGCTGAAGGATGCGGGGGCGGATCTTGTGATCGTCAGTTTTCACTGGGGAACGGAAAAGGAAAATTATCCGGATGACACACAGCAGACACTTGCCCATGCGGCCATCGACCAGGGAGCGGATCTGGTGCTGGGACATCATCCGCATGTACTTCAGGGAATTGAAAAGTATCAGGGGAAATATATTGTTTACAGCCTTGGAAATTTCTGCTTCGGCGGAAACAAGAATCCGTCGGACAAGGATACGATGATCTTCCAGCAGACATTCACGCTGGAAAACGGCGAGGTGGCGCTGGACGATGAGATTAATATCATTCCGTGCCGTATCACTTCGACGGACGATTATAATAATTATCAGCCGACGCCGGTACAGGGAGAGGAGGCCTGGAGGATCATGGGCAGGATTCAGGAATATAGTCAGAATTTTGGCACACAGCTTCCGGAGCTGACCGGTCAGGAGGGGTGAATCTGAAAGAAAACTTTCAAATCTGCCCGGGCAACACGGCAAGTGCGCCGGAAGGAGGAAAAGATGCAGGAAAAAGTAAGGATCTGTCGGAAATGTCTTCTGGAGGAGATGGATCAGGAAGAAGTCTATGCCGATGTGCAAAAATACATAACTCAGATCCCGGAGGAAGAACGGGCGGAAGACGCGCTATATCGGGAGCGGCTGGAACAGTGCAGGGCTTGTGACCAGCTTCTGGCGGGAATGTGCAGAATCTGCGGATGTTATGTGGAACTGAGGGCGGCAGTGCGGGTGCGCGCCTGCCCTCTGGTACACCCGAAATGGTAGAGAGATCGGGATGTTAAAAATTACAAAGTGAAACCCCGGCAGGGGAGCTGCCGGGGTTTCGAGGGGAGTATAAATAATTAATAAGGGGTTATTAATTGTAAAAAAAATTTTTCGAAGGGTAAATTCTTTTTACAAGTATGATTATAATACAGATAATGGAAAAATGCAATAAATAAATTCATATCTTCTCAAAAATTTCCCGGATCATGGTATTTCCTGGGAAATTTTATGAAAAAGTGGCGGAATTTAGGTCCGCATCCCCCACTTTTGCTGTAAAAATTACAAAAGAGCGTTTTTTCTTCAGGCGGCCGGCGTGGTTCCGGTGTATTTGCGGGTTTCCGTGCCTGCGGGTCCGGGCGGCGGCTTCCCGGGTAAATATTTCCAGTGCCTGGATTTCCTCTGGGCGCCGGGGATCTTCAGAGGTCTGGATAAAACTGTCGCTGAGGGAAAAGATGTCATGTCCGTGAGAAGAGTGCAAGATTTTGATGTTCAGGACAATATATTAGTAGGAATGCCTTGAAAATTGTGTTAAGCTAAAGTCATCGGAAGTTTACGAAAGGAGAAGCAAGGCGATGGAAAGAAATGTAAAAGAGATCGTGAGCCAGATGACGCTGGAGGAGAAAGCCGGGATGTGTTCCGGAAAGGATTTCTGGCATCTGAAATCCGTAGAACGACTGGGAATTCCGGAGGTGATGGTCAGCGACGGACCTCACGGTCTGAGAAAACAGGCGGACCAGGCGGATCATCTGGGGATCAATGAGAGCATCAAGGCAGTATGTTTTCCCGCAGCGTGCGCGACGGCGTGCTCTTTTGACCGGGAACTGCTGGAGGAGATGGGTTCCGCGCTGGGCGTGGAGTGCCAGGCGGAAAATGTCTCGGTGCTGCTGGGGCCGGCGGTAAATATCAAGCGTTCTCCGCTGTGTGGAAGAAACTTTGAATATTTTTCCGAGGATCCTTATCTGGCAGGACAGATGGCCAAGGCACATATTCAGGGGGTGCAGAAAGAGGGAGTCGGGACCTCCATCAAACATTTTGCGGCAAACAACCAGGAATATCACAGAATGTCCGCGTCCTCCGAGGTGGATGAGAGGACGCTCCGTGAGATTTATCTGGCAGCGTTTGAAACTCCGGTCAAAGAGGCCAAGCCGAAGACGGTGATGTGCTCCTATAACCGGATCAATGGTGTGTTTGCTTCCGAGAATCCATGGCTTCTGGATGAAGTTCTGAGAAAAGAGTGGGGATATGAAGGCTATGTCATGTCCGACTGGGGCGCAGTGAACGACCGCGTGTCGGGTCTGAAAGCGGGACTGGAACTGGAAATGCCGGCTTCCGGCGGACAGACAGACCGTCAGATCGTCGAGGCGGTGAAAAACGGAACACTGAAGGAGGAAATCCTGGACCGTGCGGTGGAACGGATTCTCAATGTGATCTTTGATTATGTGGATCACAGAAAAGATGCGGTCTTCGATATGGAGAAGGATCACGCGCTGGCGGAGAAGGTGGAGACGGAGTCTATGGTCCTTCTGAAAAACGATGAGATCCTGCCTCTGAAAAAGGGAGTGCGCGCGGCGTTCATCGGTGCATTTGCGAAAAATCCCAGATATCAGGGCGGCGGAAGTTCCCATATCAACTCTTTCCGCGTCACAGGCGCGCTGGAAGCGGCGAAGAATCTGGCGGAGATCACTTTTGCGGAGGGTTACGGCCTGAAAGAGGATGTGATCGACGAAAAGCTGATCGCTGAGGCTGTAGAAGCGGCGAAGGCGGCGGAGGTAGCCGTGATCTTCGCCGGGCTGCCGGATGCTTTTGAGTCAGAGGGATATGACCGTGCCCATATGGAGATGCCGAAGTGCCAGAATCATCTGATCCGTGAGATCTGCAAGGTGCAGCCGAATGTTGTCGTTGTGCTGCACAACGGTTCCCCGGTGGAGATGCCCTGGGCGGATGAAGTCGGCGGTATCCTGGAAGCATACCTGGGCGGACAGGGCGTCGGCACAGCGGAAGCGAGGATCCTGTTTGGAGAGGCCAATCCCTGCGGAAAACTGGCTGAGACGATCCCGTATAAACTTTCCGACAATCCCTCTTACCTGAATTTCCCGGGCGATGGAGAAACCGTGGAATATAAGGAAGGAATTTTTGTGGGATACCGCTATTATGATAAGAAGGAAATGCCTGTCCGTTATCCGTTCGGATACGGTTTGAGCTATACGCAATTTACATACAGTAATCTGAAACTGGATAAAAAATCCATGAGGGATACGGAAACTCTTACTGTGAGTGTGGACGTCACCAACAGCGGCGATCGGGAGGGAAAAGAGATCATTCAGCTTTATGTTGCTGATAAGACCGGCTCTGCGAATCGGCCGGTACGTGAGCTGAAAAATTTTGCAAAAGTTTCTCTGGCGCCGGGAGAGACGAAAACGGTCCGAATGGAACTGAATAAGAGAAGTTTCGCCTGGTATCATGTGAAACTGCATGACTGGTACGCAGCGTCCGGAAATTACGAGATCCAGATTGGAAAGTCTTCCAGAGAGATCGTACTTATTGATACTGTGGAACTGACCACGGAAGTGAAAGTTCCGATGGAGATCCATAAAAATACGACGGTAGGACGGCTGATGGACGATCCAAGGATGGCACCTGTCCTGCAGGATGCTTTGAGTGAAATGATGCAGACCATGGGCAGCGGAGACGGCCAGGCGTCGACGGAGGCCATTTCTCCGGAAATGATCAAAGGCATGATGGAAAGTATGCCGCTGCGGGGGCTGAGGAGTTTTGCCGGAATGGACGAGAAGGCTCTGGATCAGTTGGTGGAGAATCTCCGCGCTGCACAGCGACAGTAAAAATAAGATTTTTTCGCGGAGTAATCCGCAGCATCATCGGGGTCAAAATACTTTTTGATTCCAACTCATGAATATTTGAAGAGAAAACAGTCATACTAATTCCTGTAATCAGAAACAAAAGTATGATACAGGAGGTACTCATTATGTCAAAAAATCAGAATCAGAATCAGATGTCTGAAAACAGTAAAAACTGTGGAAAGAACAGCCAGAAAAACTGTGGCAGAAACAGCTATGAGAGCAACAAGTCCACAAATTCTGCGGGACAGAACTCCAGAAACTGCTATCGCCAGAGCCAAGACAGCCATAATTCCTACGGAGAGGAATAAAGCGGCTTTCAAACATCTGACAGATCATTGAGAATGGATGAAACTGTTCGCAGTCGTTCAGCGATCTGAACAGCTGTTATGAACAAGAGAAGAACGCCCCGGGAAATCGTGTCGGCGGTCTCTGTGTTCGCGGAACTGCCGGGAGCAGACGCCGTGAATGCAGCGGAAACCGCACGGATTCCGGGGCGCTTTTCTGTTTTGTCCCCGCACGGCGGAATAGGCATTTTGAACCCAATGATGCTACGGATTGCTCCGCATTTCATACTCCCGCAATCCGAAAAACATTCGAAATCGGCCCGATCGGGCTATTTTCTCATGTTTTTGCGGCCCCCAAAGGGCATGCTTTTTCATGCAAGCATGAAAAGCATGCCCTTTTGACTCTGGCGTCATATTATATGTTATACCATGGAAAACAGGAAAGGAGGCATCCGAATGGCCGGACTGGAAATGATCTCGGCAGACCGGTTGGATGAATATGCAGACCGCGCAGATTGTCTGCTGATTGACTTGAGAGATCGGGAGGAATACGAAGCGGGCCATATTAAAAATGCCGTCAACATGCCTTTTGACGACCTTCTGTCACATGTCTGCCTCCCGAAAAACCGTCTGCTTGTGCTTTATTGTGACAGGGGGTCTCTGAGTATGGCTCAGGGGAAAAAGCTGGCGTCCCGGGGTTACCGGGCAGTGTCGGTTGTCGGGGGAATGCATGCCTATCGGGGAAAATATCTTGTAAAATAGATGGAGATAAGGTAAGATGAGGAAGGAATATACCGTCTGGTTCCGGAAACGATCAGGAAAGAATCCGGAACAATAAAAAGCAAGATCATACGACCGTGGGTTCCTGCGCGTGACGGGTAGCCTGCGGAAATGCATGCTCAGACAAACTCAGACATCCGGACTTCGTGAAAAAGCAAAGGTCGGATGTCTGCAGCAGTTCAGCAGATAAGACTGCTGCTGAACTGAAATCAGAACAACGGAAAGCGACAGGAGACGACGGTTGAGGATCAACTTTTAAGTCTGCCTGGATGACACAGCAGGTGTGTCGGAAGGAGGAAAAAATGAAATTCATGTTTGCTTCGGATATCCATGGCTCTGCCTATTATTGCAGAAAGCTGATGGAGGCGATGGAAAAAGAGCAGCCGGAAAAACTGCTGCTTCTGGGAGATCTCTTATATCATGGTCCGAGAAACGACCTGCCGAAAGAATATGCGCCCAAAGAGGTGATCCCGATGCTGAACGGGGTCAAGAACAAGATCCTGGCGATCCGCGGAAACTGTGATACAGAGGTGGATCAGATGGTACTGGAGTTTCCGATCCTTGCGGATTACGCATGGTTTACTGACGGAGTACATACGTTTTATCTGAGCCATGGACATGTATGGCACGAAGGAAATCTTCCGCCGATGCAGGAAAATGAAATTTTTGTTTACGGACATACGCATGTGTTGCGTGCGGAGAAGAAGGATGGACGGGTTTATCTGAATCCGGGTTCCGTATCCCTGCCCAAAGAGGGAAATATTCCCACCTATGCCGTGCTGGAGAATGGAGTTTTTTCGATCAGGGGATTTGATGGGACGACAGTAAAGGAACTGGCGCTGTGACGGCGCCGGAATGAGGTGACTATGGAAAAGTTTGAACTGATCGCGCCCTGCCATTTCGGACTGGAAGCGGTGATGAAGCGTGAGATCCTGGATCTCGGATATGAGATCACATGCGTCGAGGACGGAAAAGTGACCTTTGAGGGAGACGCGGAGGCGATCGCTTATGCAAATGTGTTTCTGCGCACGACAGAGAGAATTCTCCTGAAAGTCGGACAGTTCCGTGCGGAAACTTTTGACGAACTGTTCGAGAAGACGCGCGCGCTCCCCTGGGAGCGGTATATACCGAAGGATGGAAAATTCTGGGTGACAAAGGCCAATTCCGTGAAAAGCAAGCTGTTCAGCCCTTCGGACATTCAGTCGATCATGAAAAAGGCGATGGTCGAGCGGCTGAAGACCGTCTACCATACCCAGTGGTTTGAGGAGACTGGGAGCAGTTTCCCGATCCGCGTGTCGATCCTGAAGGATGTGGTGACGGTAGGATTGGACACTTCCGGAGTATCTCTGCACAAAAGAGGATACCGGAAGCTGACTGCCAAAGCGCCGATCACCGAGACGCTGGCGGCAGCGCTGCTGATGCTGACTCCGTGGAAAAAAGACAGGATCCTTGTGGATCCGTTCTGCGGCAGCGGGACTTTCCCCATCGAAGCGGCGATGATGGCGGCACAGATCGCCCCGGGAATGAACCGGTCGTTTCTCGCCGAGGAGTGGAAGCATCTTGTGCCGAGAAAGCACTGGTATGACGTGATGGAGGATGCCGCCGAGCGGGTGGACCGGACGGTGGAGACGGACATCCAGGGGTTTGACATTGACGGGGATGTGATACGTTCCGCCAGGGAAAACGCAAAACTGGCCCAGGTGGATCATCTCATCCATTTCCAGCAGCGCCCGGTGTCGGAACTTTCTCATCCGAAAAAATACGGATTCCTGGTGACAAATCCTCCGTATGGAGAGCGTTTGGAGGACAAAGCGGCCCTGCCGGAACTGTACCGTGTGCTCGGAGAACGTTTCCGGGCGCTGGATTCCTGGTCTATGTATCTGATCACCAGTTATGAGGACGCGCAGCGTTATATAGGAAAGAAGGCCGACAAAAACCGGAAAATTTACAATGGCATGCTGAGAACGTATTTTTACCAGTATGCGGGGCCGAAACCGCCGAAAAAAAGAACCGGGGAATGATTAGCCGCTGTCCGCGGCTGTACTGTATCTGCACAGTGTTTGATTTTTGATAAAACGGTTGTGTTTCGTCGGAAATTACGATATAATGGCAACATGAGCAAAAGGATGGAAAAGCAATGAAAAAGATTATATTTGCAACGGGTAACGCTGGAAAGATGAAAGAAATCAGGGAAATCCTTGCGGATCCCGACGTTGAGATCCTCTCAATGAAAGAAGCGGGGATTTTTTCTGACATCGAAGAAAACGGCAGTTCCTTTGAGGAAAACGCGGTGATCAAGGCGAAGGCCGTGGCGTCTCATCCCAACGCCGCGGGTGCGGTGGTGCTTGCCGACGATTCCGGACTGGAGATCGATTATCTGAACGGAGAGCCGGGAATTTATTCGGCGCGTTATATGGGGGAGGATACCTCTTACCGGATCAAAAATCAGAACCTGATCGACCGGCTGGAAGGCGTACCGGACGAGAAGCGGACGGCACGGTTTGTATGTGCGATCGCAGCAGTACTTCCCAACGGCCAGGTTGTGACAACGCGCGGGACCATCGAGGGAAAGATCGGATATGAGGAACGTGGAGCCAACGGATTTGGCTATGATCCGATCTTCTATCTTCCGGATATGAGCAGAAGCACTGCAGAACTGTCGCCGGAAGAGAAGAATGCGATCAGCCATCGGGGAAACGCTTTGCGGGAGATGAAAAAGGAATTAACGAAAAGAAAAGAGAATGTGAAATGAAAATATTGGTTGTCAGCGATACGCACGGTCATACAAAAAATCTGGAGAAGGTCCTGAAAAAGGTGGGAGAGATTGATGTGCTGATCCACTGTGGGGATCTGGAGGGCGGCGAGGATTATATCCGCGCGCTGGTGGATGTTCCCTGCTATATGGTAGCGGGAAATAATGACTGGTTCTCCGATCTGCAGAGAGAGATAGAGATCACTGTCGATGACTACCGGATATGGATTACGCATGGAAATAACTATGGAGCGTCCTTGGGACCGGCACATCTGCTGGAGGAGGCGTCGTCGAGAAATGTGGACGTCGTGATGTATGGCCATACCCATAAGCCTCTGATCGAATACAAGGACAATATCACCATTGTAAATCCGGGAAGTCTTTCTTACCCGAGACAGAATGGAAGAAAACCCAGTTTTGTGATCATGGAGATCGACCGGGAGCATGAGGCTCATTACACGATAAATTATCTGGATTGACAGATAATTAAAAAAATTAAAAAAATTTCAAAAAGACTGTTGACAAATGGAAGGTTCTGTAATATACTATGTCTTGTCGTTGAGCACGGCTGATAAATAAGTCGGGAAATCGT
>DXEK01000051.1 GCA_019115005.1 Candidatus Fusicatenibacter merdavium
CTGTTTCTGAACATCTGGGCGCCGGATCAGGCAAAAGACCTCCCGGTACTGCTGTATATCCACGGCGGCGCGTTCACCGGCGGCTGCGGCCATGAGAAACATTTTGACGGCCCGGTATGGCCGGAAAAAGGCGTAATCGCTGTGACGATCAATTACCGCCTGGGACCGCTGGGATTTGCATGTCTGCCGGAACTGGAACGGGAGGCGGGGCATACCGGGAATTACGGCCTGTATGATCAGCTTGCCGCGATCCGCTGGATTCGGGAAAATATCCGTGCGTTCGGAGGGGATCCGGAAAATATCACTGTGATGGGACAGAGCGCCGGCGCGATGAGCGTCCAGCAGCTTTGTCTCAGTCCGCTGACGAAAGGGCTGATCGCAAAAGCTGTGATGAGCAGCGGCGGCGGAGTCGGCGAGCAGCTTGGAAAGACAGGGAGGGCGGAAGAGATGTACGGATACTGGCAGGAGGTCATGAAAACTGCCGGATGTGAAACGCTGGAAAGCCTCCGCAGTCTTTCCCCGGAGGAATTGTTTCGGGCGTGGGACGTTGTGAATCAGGATCATAAGGGAATGGGACTTACCTGTACCCCGTGCATTGACGGACGGCTGATTCCGCGCTCCGGTGCAGAGGCAATACAGAGCGGGAAATTTCTGGATATCCCGTATATGGCAGGCAGTACCAGCGACGACATCGTCCCGCCTGTCGTCTTCAGGATGGCAAAGGGCTGGTGCCGTCTGCAGGCGGATCAGGGACGGCATCCCAGCTACACTTGGTTTTTTGACCGTCAGCTTCCGGGAGACGACGAGGGCGCATGGCACAGCAGTGATCTGTGGTACTGGTTTGGCACGCTGGACAACTGCTGGCGTCCGTTCACGGAAAAGGACAGAGATCTGAGCCGGGAGATGACGGATTATCTGACGAACTTCGCAAAGACCGGAGATCCCAATGGAGCAGGGCTGCCCCAATGGCTGCCCCAGCAAAAGGGACAGAATCGGGTCATGCGCCTCGGAGAAAAGCCGACACATATGGGCGGAGTCAATATTGCAAAGCTGAATCAGACCATGCTTACCAGTCACGCCGCCGGGGAATAACGCAGCTATACAGTAGCAATTCCGCCAGGCCTGCGCAGTTTATTGCGAGGGACGTGTGAAAAATGTAATACTGTGGGTATCAAGCCCATTGCGAAGCGGTTTTAGTGTTTGGATGCCGTAACAGTTCAGCTGGATGAACGGTACCTGATACAGGGAAAATGGTGAAACGGTCGAAGAACAGATTACGAGACGGTACCGGATCGTAAATATATGTCACAGAAAATGGCAGCAAAGATATCAAAAGTCTTTGCTGCCATATTTGTCGGTGTCGTTCTCTCTCAGAACGTAAAGACTGCTACGCCGAACGGCGGCAGGTCGTAAGCGATCCGATACGGTTGTCCGTCGCACTCACCCTTTTTGCTGCGGTAAACCTTCTGCCGGTCTTTGGAACTTCCGCCGTATTTTTCATCGTCGCTGTCCAGGATGAGACGGTACTGTTTCAGCTTCGGCACTCCGCACATATAATCGTGGCGGGCGACCGGCGTGAAGTTGCAGACGAAGAGGAGGTTGTTCCGTTCGGTGGGTGACCAGCGGATAAAACTGAAGATGCTGCGGTCACCGTCGTTGGCGTTGACCCACTGGAAACCTTCATAGCCCTTATCGTTGGCGTACAGGGCCGGATATTTCGTGTACATGTGGAGCAGATCGCTGACATATTCCTGGAGGTGTCTGTGGCTGTCTTCTTCCAGCAGATACCAGTCCAGTTCCCGCTCCTCGCTCCACTCTCTCAGCTGACCGAAATCCTGGCCCATAAACAGGAGTTTCTTGCCCGGATGTCCGAACATAAAGGCATACCCGGCCTTCAGGTTCTGGAACTTCTCCTCCAGATCTCCCGGCATTTTATTGATCATGGAGCATTTCAGGTGTACGACCTCGTCATGGGAGAGTACGAGAATATAATTCTCGGAGAACGCATAAGTCATAGCGAAAGTCATCTTATTGTGATTGTATTTCCGGAAATAGGGATCCAGCTTCATGTAATCGAGGAAATCATGCATCCAGCCCATATTCCATTTCAGGGAGAATCCCAGTCCGTCGTCCTCCACCTTTCCGGTTACCTTCGGCCAGGCGGTGGATTCCTCTGCGATCATCACGGCTCCCTTGTTTCTGCCGAGCACCAGGGAATTCAGGTGTTTGAAAAATTCGATGGCTTCCAGATTCTGGTTTCCGCCGTATTTGTTCGCTACCCATTCGCCGTCCCGTTTGCCGTAGTCCAGATAAAGCATGGAGGCCACAGCGTCCACGCGGAGTCCGTCTACGTGATACTCTTCGATCCAGTACAGGGCGTTGGCCAGCATGAAGTTCTTGACTTCATTCATGCCATAATTAAAGATCTTGGTTCCCCAGTCGGGATGCTCTCCCTGGCGCGGGTCCGCGTATTCATACAGCGGTTCCCCGTCGAAATCCGCCAGCCCATGGGCGTCTTTTGGAAAGTGTGCCGGAACCCAGTCGAGAATTACGCCGATCTTATTTTTGTGAAGGTAATCCACCAGGTATTTGAATTCCTTCGGCGTGCCGTACCGGGAGGTCGGCGCGTAGTAACCGGTCACCTGATACCCCCAGGAGCCGTCAAAAGGATGTTCCGCGATTCCCATCAGCTCCACATGGGTGTAGCCCATCTTCTTGACATAATCCACAATGGCGTGGGCAAACTGAACGTAATTGTAAAAGCCTTCCGGGTTCGCCTCAGACCACGGATGTTTCATCCAGGAACCAGGATGAACTTCATAAATGGTCATCGCCGAAGTCTTGGGATCGAACTCTTTCCGTTTTTCCATCCAGCGGTCGTCCCCCCATTTGTAGCCGTCGATCCGGGCTACTTTGGAAGCGGTTCCCGGACGTTTTTCCGAGGCAAATGCATAGGGATCCGCTTTAAAGAGAAGGCGGCCGTCCCGTGCCTTGATGCAATATTTGTACAATGCGCCTTCTGTCACGCCGGGAATAAACAGTTCATAAACACCGTCAGGTCCTGTCAGTTCCATGCGGTGCACATCGGGCGTCCAGTTATTGAAATCGCCCACCACGGAAACCTCCTGTGCGTGGGGCGCCCACACAGTAAACCAGGTGCCTGCCTTTCCGTTGACGCGATCCGGATGTGCGCCCATTTTCCAGAAGATCTCATAGTGTGTTGCCTGGCCGAACAGGTACTGATCCAGATCCGAAAAGCGGTGTTTCTGTACCTCTGGCGCAGGTTTGCCGGATGGCTTTGCTCCCTGCGGCTGCTTTTGGGTTTTGTGAGTTGTTTTCTTTTTTGTTTCTCCCATAATCCTTTCTCCTTCTTCCCCTGAAAAGAATTGCGTAACAGTACGGTTGACGGAACTGTTACAGAATTGCGATCATTTTATGATGGATTTCATGATTTTAACTGCGTTCCAGTAAAACACATCCGCAGGGCGGAAGCGTTATCGAAACTTTTCCGTTTTCCGGCAGATATTCATCCCCGGTCTGTGCATCGGTATAAGTATCCTTCCGGTCCACCGGGATCTGAACCTGAGCTTCCTGGCTGTCATTGTTCACCGCGATCAGAAGGTAATCTGAATCGCTGTAACGGCAGAATGCATACTGCCGGTTCGTCAGCAGGAGTTCTCGGTAGTTTCCTTCCACACAGGCCGGATGTTTTTTCCGGATCTCTGACAGCTTCCGGATCCACTGTTCCAGTTCCGGATGCGGGGCATCTTTTTCCAGTTCCTGCAGGTCCAGGGCAGGCCGAAGCGGAGCGTCGCTGCTGCCTTCTTTTTTACCGCTGATGCCAAACTCCGAACCGTAATACACGGACGGTATTCCCGGGAGGAAATACAAAAGCGCGTGAACCGGGATCAGATGGTCTTCCTCGTTGAGTTTTGACGCGATCCTGTCTACGTCGTGATTGTCCACAAAGCTGTACAGCTTCATGCCTCTGTAAATGCCGCCGTTTTCATCGAATTCTCTGCGGATCGTGTGGGCGATCTCAAAATAGTTATGGTCGTTATGGCCGGAATACAGGCCCTTGTGCAGTTCATAATTGGTGACGCTGTGGAGAAGCTTCTTTCCGTCCTGAATATAGCGGCCGTAGTCTCCATGGATCACTTCCCCCATCAGCCAGAAGTCTTTTTTCTTTTCCTCTGTCGCGGCTCTCATCTGCTCCATAAAGCCGAAGTCCAGGCAGTCGGCGCAGTCCAGACGGATCCCGTCAATGTCGAATTCATCGATCCAGAAACGGATGACGTCGAGGAGATAATCGCGGACCTCCTGGTTCTGCAGATTTAGATTAACCAATTCAAAACAGTTTCTCCATGCTTCATAGGAAAAACCATCGTTGTAGCAGGTATTTCCGCCGAACCAGACGCCTTTATACCATCCGCAGTAGCGGGAAGCTTCACGTTTTTCCTGAATATCACGGAATGCGAAGAATTCTCTGCCGGTATGGTTGAACACGCCGTCCACGACGATTTTCACGCCTAGTTCATGGGCGTGTGCGACGAACTTCCGGAAATCTTCATTGTCTCCCAGTCTGCGGTCGACGGTCCGGTAATCTCTGGTGTCATAACCGTGGGTGGTCGACTCGAACAACGGTCCGATATAGATCGCGGTAAAACCGAGATCCGCCGCGTGCTCCAGCCATTCGTTCAGAAGATCAAAGCGGTGTGTGACTTCTTCCTGCTCATTGCGCGCCGGAGCGCCGCAAAGTCCCAGCGGATAAATATGATAAAATTCTGCTGCCTCATACCATGGTGCCATAGATATAAACCTCCCAGTCATATATATTTGATTTTTTTGTTCAATCTATCAGGAAAAAATGCCGTACATAAACTGATGGACCATTGCATATACTTCCTGGTCTGTGATCGTGAGCTGTGACAGATCGTCCATGTCTCTCGCGACCATCATCAGATAGTAGTTCAGCATTCCTGAAAATCCCACTGCAAATTGTTTCTGCCTGCCGTTCATGTTTCCAAGCTCCTGGCTGGCGTTTTCAAAGAGATCCACAAACATCTGATAATAACGTTCGATCATCGGATACACGGTCTCGAAGCCCTCGCTTTTTCGCCCGGAGTAAAACAGGGCAAGCATCAGAAGATAAAATCTGGGCTCATCGGATGCCGCGTTGAAAAAGATCCGGGCGGCGCGGTACAGTTTATCCGCGATTCTGTCCGGGGAATTTTTCAGCCACTCCATCTGCTCCTCCAGTTTGGAAAAATGTTCTCTCAGAAGGCAGGACAGCAGCCCCTGTTTGCTTCCAAAATAGTAATACAGTGTTGGTTTTGTCACTCCGGCAGAGTCTACGATCTGCTGGACGCCTACCGCGTCATATCCTTTTTCGTGGAATAGCGTGAGAGCGCTGTCCAGGATGGCTTGTCTGTTATCCATCTTGTGTCTCCCTGCCGGCGACAGTTCCGTATTTGTCATTCCTGTCGTCCTTTCTGTTGCCTTTCTGCCCGTACTTATTTCGTACGGACAGTAGAAAACGGTAACTGCTCTCTGCAATATATTTCGTATATTTTTCTTTTGCTTCCCGTATATTATACCAATCGGTATAGATGAAGTCAATAAAAAATTTATGTCAAATTGACGGTCTTTATGCGAATTTCACAAAAAAGTAACAAAAAACCACCGTTCTCATTTCTCCGGATTGATCGGAAAAATAAGAACGGTGGTTTTTTGCTCTGAAAACGTGATATTTACGGGTATCCGGTCCATCGCAAAGCGATTCTCAATGGCCGGATGCCATAGACAAGTCATCCGGCGGAAGAACTGCAGGATGATCACTCCTGAAGAAATACGTCCGCGTACTGTACGCCAAAGAGATTTGCGTCATCATGGCTGTTCATATAAATATCCACATGTCCATAAGGAGTTCCGCGGTCCTCCACTGTGAAGACCTGCCCGCCGATATTCAGTTTCGTTCCGAACGGAAGTCCCGCGATCGCTACTGTACGCCCCTGGGTGGGCTCGGTTCCCGATGCCGTCGGTCCGCCGGACCATTTGCCGCAGCAGATGGGGCAGTTGCAGTATGCGGTCAGTTTAAATTTGCCGAGGTACTGGCCGTTCGGTGTGATGTAATTTTCACCGGAATTGATCGTGATCGCGCTCACGTCGTCTTCGATCACTCTTACCGCATATCCCGTGGACCGGCTGTAATTGTAATCGGAGATGATGATGCCGGTGGTGGAGCTGCTGGCATGGATGACTTTGCCTTCGCCCATGTAGATCATAACATGGTAAATATATCCGTTCTCTCTCTGGTAGAAGAGGAGATCGCCCGGCTGTGCCTCCTCCAGGGAGATTTTTTCTCCTGCATTTGCCTGTTCTCTGGAGGTACGCGGCAGTTTATAGCCGAAGTTTGCAAAAATTTGCTGAACAAATCCGGAGCAGTCTGCGCCGTTGGTCAGGCTGGTTCCGCCCCAGACGTATGGATTTCCGAGGAACTGCTGCGCGTAGGTCAGAATGGAATTCCGGAATGCGCTGGTGGACTGCACGGTCTTCACGGTATCGTAGGAATAGGTATATGCCTCATTGTCCCACGGATCTACGGTCATCTCGCCCAGCAGATAGCTGTCCTCCCCTGCCGTTTTTACCGCATTGTCCGCTGCTTCCCCTGTCAGCAGATACTTTCTGCTGACAAAACCACGTACGTCGCCGGATTCAATAAACACCCAGTCGGAATCCGGGTCTGCGATCACATAGCACAGACCGTTTTTGGGGATCGTTCCGACGACACGGTAGGAAGTCCCTTTGCCCTCACGGACATTCAGATATGTATTGACCTGTACCAGCGCATATTCTTTTTCGATGGTATGGAACAGCCACGGTGTATTTTCAATACTGATCTTCGGCGGCGTGATTACGATCGCCGGAGCAGCAGGTGTCTGCTGAGTGTCTTCCTCCGGAGCCGGAGCAGCTTCCTGGGTTGGAGTAGCCTCCGGGGTCGGAGTGGCCTCTGGGGTTGGAGTAGTTTCCGGAGTTGGAGTAGCTTCCGGGGTCGGAGTTACTTCCGGGGTCGGAGTTACTTCCGGAGTCGGAGTAGCCTCCGGGGTTGGAGTTACTTCCGGGGTTGGAGTGGCCTCCGGAGTCGGAGTAGCTTCCGGAGTTGGAGTAGCCTCCGGAGTCGGGGTAGCTTCCGGAGTCGGAGTAATTTCCGGAGTTGGAGTAGTCTCCGGAGTCGGAGTGGTTTCCGTTCCGGGATCTGTCGGAGCGTCCTCTTCCGGGGCTGCTGTGCCCGTTTCCGGTTCCTGGACCGCCTGAGATACCACTGCTGCCGCAGACTGCTGAAGCGCGGCTGCGTCGCCGGGCGCCTGAAGTTCAGGGGCGGCAAATACGGATACGGGGCTGCCAAGCATTGTTACGAGGGCGCCGACAAATGCGATCCGTACCAGCTTTGCCCTCTTTTCTCCCATTCTTTTCCAATTAATCATTTCTTTTTCTCCTCCGATCAATCAATCGTGCTCAGGCACGATTTCGCAGAAACAGGCGAACTGCATTTTCCTCTGTCTGTTCTGTTACTTTCTCCGGTGAGATCTGTTTGATCTCAGCGATCTTCTGTACAACCAGCGGAAGATACAGTGAGGAATTCCTTTTTCCCCGGTAAGGAACCGGAGCCAGATACGGACTGTCTGTTTCCAGAAGAAGACGGTCCAGAGGAGCATATTCCACAACCTCCAGGAGTTTTCTCGCATTTTTGAATGTGAGTACGCCTCCGATTCCCAGGTATAGTCCCATGTTCAGGTATTCTTTCGCCATTTCTTTGGAATAAGAAAAACAATGGAGAACACCGCCGATCTCTCCTGCCCGGCAGTCCTTCATCACCTGAAGGGTGTCCGCCGCCGCTTCTCTGCTGTGGATGATCACCGGAAGTTTTTCCTCACGGGCAAGCTCCAACTGGCGCCGGAACCAGTAGCGCTGGGTCTCATGATCTTCTTTGTTCCAGTAATAGTCCAGACCGATCTCCCCGACCGCAACGGTCTTTTCCAGCCGGCAGAGCGTTCTTATCTTTTCTATGACGTCTTCGTTCATGTCCCCCACCTCATCGGGGTGCAGGCCCATAGCGCCGTAGATAAAAGGATAAGCCTCCATCAGATTTTTGGTTCTGTCCAGGGATCCCAGATCTGCCGAGACATTGATCACAGAGCCGATCCCATGCGCCTGCATGGAATTCAGAAGTTCCTCTCTGTCATCGTTAAAGCTTTCGTCGTCATAATGTGCGTGTGTTTCAAAAATCATTGTTTTCTTTCCTGTTCGTGATTTAAATCTACATGATATTTATTATAGACGGATTTGGCGGACGCGTCAATTCATGGGCGTGAAATTCATATTGCCAAAATCAGTCTCTGGACGGGTTTTTTCGCCTGTTTTTTGGCGAAAAACGGAATATTTTACCGAAAATGACAGAAATCCCCTGCCATTGTGGACAGGGGATAGGGCAAATTTTTTGGATTTATGTGAAACTTACGCTGCCCAGACCGGCCAGCAGTACGATGACGTAGGAGAGGATCAGGACTACGGGATAGACCGCGTAGAAAACATATTTTTTTCTGATCCCGCGCTCTCCGTTGTAAAACAGTACCGGAAGAATGTCCAGGAATGTGAGAAATCCGAGGATCTGAGAGGTCGTGGACATCAGAAAGCAGGCCAGGGCCATACCGAAGATCTGACGGTTTCGCAGGATATACAGAATAACGATGATCAGTGTACCGAAAATGCCGTAATCAAAATGCAGCAGTACGGAAACTGCACAGGCAGCGACGATGATCAGCAGTTTCAGGCTTGTCTGTTTCCAGGAAGGGGACTGTGCGAGCGCCGCTTCCGCTTTCTCGATCAGCACCAGAACCCCTAGCCCCAGCAACAGGGAAAAGACCGGATTCTGTCGGTAGGGGTTCAACACCACGCCGCTGTAGACGAGGTCAAAAGGAATCTCGGAGATCAGTGCGACGATGCCAAGTCCGATGGCATATTTTTTCAGATCGCTGGTATGCATGAAACCTTCCACCAAAAGAAAGCAAAACAGCGGGAAAGCCAGCCCCCCGATCAGCTGCATAACAAAATCGGTGATGAACAGGGTGCCGTTGGTCTCCATAAACGCCTGATAGGCTTCCGCGTCATTGGCCACGTCCGACAGACCGTTTTTCAGAAGGATACGGTCCAGAACTGCAGTGGCGACGATGCCGATGACCATAGTAACGATTGCGATGATTTTGATTGTGCTTCCGGAAATCTTTTTTCTGGAACCGGAAGCACGGGTCTGCGTGTAATTCATACTTGAAGGTCCTTTCAATACAGAGTTTGATAATGTTACTGAAGATTATAGAAAATCCGTTAAAAGGTGTCAATGTTTCTCTGACAGAAAATTAAAATCGGCGGCAACAATTCGAGACCGCTGAGTAGTTACAGCATCCGGCCATTGAAAACTGTTTCTCACAATCCGGGGATGCCGGCCAGAAATCCAAGCACAAGAAGATGAACCGGATAAAAAGCGTAAAAGATATACTTCAGAGAGATTCCCCGTTTTCCATTATATGCGTAGACCAGCGGCAGGGCAAAAAAGGAAAAGTACTGGGAGGAGGACAGCAGGAGCAGAGGAAGACATCCCACAGCAAACGCCCGTACCCGATGAGCGCGGAACAGGTACATCAGGCTGATGCACAGAACGCCATAGGCGGCATAATCTGTCCGCAAGCCGTAGGCAAGCGCACAGCCGACGGCGGTCACAAGTGCTTTCAGCAGCCAGGCGGCCGCGTAGTGCAGATCGGGGAATCGCTGTTCGATTTGCCGGAGTCCGACAAGGGTCAGAAGTCCGAGAAACAGGGTGAAAAAAACGTTCTGCGAGGAAAATTCCAGCCAGGTTCCGTTCAGCGCATGATCAAAACAAGGTTCGGAGATCAGCGCAAACAGGCCGAGATTTTGCAGATAACGGCCCAGGTGTCTTGTGTGCAGGAACCCCTGGATCAGAAGAAAGCAGAACAGCGGGAAAGCCAGACGCCCGACCAGACGCATCACATCATAGAGAGAAACCAGCCAGGAATATTCGGACATAAAAGCCTGGTAAGCCTCCATGGTCATTGCCGTGGTACCGCCCCGGCTGCGGATCATGCGGAGGACAACGACAGCGCCTGTGTGGTCTATGAGCATGGATGTCAGGGCGATCAGCTTCAGCGTGCTTCCGGACAGTCCGTTTTTCAGATGAGTCTTCACGATCACACCTTCTTTCTTTCAGATTCATTCTTTCATTATACGGAGTCCCACAGGGCAAGTCAATGTCGGGAAACGGTACGAATAATTGTTACAAATAATATATTGTATGAAAATTCTCTTTACAATAAAAATAGCGGATGGTACGATAGCTTTACAGTGAACTAATTCTGAAAGAGAAGGGAGAGAGTACATATGTTAAAGACCCTGGGGGCACAGGTAAAAGAGTTCAAGACAGCCTCCATCCTGACACCGATGTTCATGATCCTCGAAGTGATCATGGAGACCGTCATTCCGCTGTTGATGTCATCGATTATTGATGACGGTGTCGAGGCGGGCAATATGCAGCATATTTATCAGGTGGGAGCCCTGATGGTAGTGGCTGCTGCCGTGGGCCTGTTTGCGGGAATGATGGGAGGAAAGTTCGGAGCGAGAGCGTCCACAGGTTTTGCGCGAAACCTGAGAGAGGCAATGTTTATCAATATTCAGAACTATTCCTTTTCGAATATTGACAAGTTCAGCACGGCGGGACTGGTAACCCGTCTGACGACGGATGTGACGAACCTTCAGAACGCCTATCAGATGCTGTTGCGTATGTGTATGCGGGCGCCGTCCAGCATGATCTGCGCGATGGTGATGGCGTTTACGATCAATGCCAGACTTGCCAGCATTTACCTGGTTGCGGTGGTGATCCTCGGAATCTGTCTGTTCCTGATCATGAACAATGCGACCAAGTACTTCCAGCAGGCATTCCCCAAGTACGACGATCTGAACGCGTCAGTGCAGGAGAATGTGTCTGCGATCCGCGTTGTGAAGGCTTATGTACGTGAGGATTATGAGACGAAGAAATTCCACAAGGCCAGTCAGAACATTTACAAGATTTTTGTGAAGGCAGAAAAAAATCTGAGCTATAATGCGCCGCTGATGCAGTTCACCGTTTACGGCTGTATCCTTCTGATCAGCTGGCTCGGAGCAAAAATGATCGTCGGAACGTCCATGACCACCGGAGAACTGATGAGTCTTCTGGCGTACTGTATGAACATCCTGATGAGCCTGATGATGCTCTCGATGGTGTTTGTCATGGTGACGATGAGTGTCGCCAGCGCGAAACGTATCACCGAAGTGCTCAATGAGAAGAGCGATCTTTCCAATCCGGAGCATCCGATCATGGAGGTACCGGACGGAAGCATTGTGTTCGACCATGTTTCGTTTGCCTATAAGAAAGAGGGACAGGAGCCGGTACTCAAAGACATCAATCTTTCGATCCGCTCCGGCGAAACCGTAGGCATCATCGGTGGAACAGGAAGCGCAAAGACAAGCCTGGTCAACCTGACCAGCCGTCTGTACGATGTGACGGAGGGAAGCGTCCGTGTCGGCGGAAACGACGTCAGAAGCTATGACATGGAAGTGCTGAGAAATCAGGTGGCGGTTGTACTGCAGAAAAACGTACTCTTTTCCGGAAGTATTCTGGACAACCTGCGCTGGGGAGATAAGAATGCGACGGAAGAGGAGTGCCGCCACGCCTGTCAGCTTGCCTGCGCGGATGAATTTATTGAAAAAATGCCGGACGGCTATAACACCCATATCGAGCAGGGCGGAAGCAATGTCTCCGGAGGACAGAAGCAGCGGCTGTGTATCGCCCGCGCGCTTCTGAAAAAACCGAAGATCCTGATCCTCGACGACAGCACCAGTGCCGTGGATACGGCGACGGATGCAAAGATCCGGAGAGCGTTTGCGGAGGAGATTCCGAACACGACGAAACTGATCATCGCCCAGCGTATCTCCAGTGTGGAACACGCAGACCGGGTTATCGTGATGAATGAGGGATGTATTGACGCATTTGACACACCCGAACATCTGCTGCAGACCAATGAGATTTACCGTGAGGTTTATGAATCCCAGACGCAGGGCGGCGGAGATTTTGATGAGAAGGCAGGTGAAGAGTAATGCCAGGACCGAACAGAGCGCCGGCCGGAGTGAAATCCCAGGTGAAAAACCCGATGGCAATCTTCCGGCGGCTGATGAGTTATGTGACGAAGCGATACCTGATCCAGTGGATCATCGTTATCGTACTGATTTTTGTCAGCGTGCTCGCAAACGTGCAGGGAACTATGTTTATGCAGACGCTGATCGACGATTACATTATGCCAATGCTTGGACAGGACAGCCCGGATTTCGGGCCGCTGGCCATGGCGATACTGAGAGTGGCGGGATTTTACCTGCTCGGAGTTGCGGCAACCTTTTCCTACAACCGGATCATGATCTACGTGACACAGGGAACCATGCGCTCCTTCCGTGACGATATGTTTGCGCATATGGAAAAGCTGCCGATCCGGTATTTCGATACGCATGCACACGGAGACATCATGTCGATCTACACTAACGACATCGACACACTCCGTCAGATGATCAGCCAGAGTATTCCGCAGATCGTCAACAGCCTGATCACAGTAGTCAGTGTATTTGTCAGCATGCTGATCCTGAGCATCCCGCTGACGGTTCTGACACTGGTGATGGTCTGCCTGATGCTGCTCGCAACAAAATCCATTGCGGGGCGAAGCGGAAAATACTTTATCGAGCAGCAGAAAAATCTCGGTACCGTCAACGGATTTATCGAGGAAATGATGGACGGACAGAAAGTCGTAAAGGTCTTCTGCCATGAGGAAGAGAGCATCGACGATTTCCGGAGACTGAATGATCGCCTGTTTGAGAGTGCGGACCGCGCGAATACCTTTGCGAACATTCTCGGACCGGTCAACGCCCAGATGGGAAATATCAGCTACGTTCTGTGCGCGATCGTCGGAGGCGCCCTGGCGCTGAGCGGCCTTACGGGCCTTACGCTCGGCAGTCTGGCCAGCTTCCTGACGTTCAACAAAAGCTTCAATATGCCGATCAACCAGGTCAGCCAGCAGCTGAACGCTATCGTAATGGCCCTTGCCGGAGCGGAGCGTGTATTCCGGCTGATGGATGAAGAGCCGGAGGAGGACAACGGCTATGTGACACTGGTCAATGCGACAGAAAAAGACGGAAAGCTTGTGGAATCCGAAAAACGTACCGGACACTGGGCATGGAAGCACACCCATCAGGCGGACGGCTCGGTAGACTATATCGCCATGAAAGGCGAGGTCGTCTTTGAGAACGTCAACTTCGGCTATGATCCGAACAAGATCGTGCTTCATGACGTCTCCCTGTTCGCCAAACCGGGACAGAAGATCGCTTTTGTAGGTTCCACCGGAGCAGGAAAAACGACCATCACGAACCTGATCAACCGGTTCTATGACATCCAGGACGGAAAAATCCGGTATGACGGGATCAACATCGGAAAGATCTGTAAGGATGATCTGAGACATTCGCTGGGGATTGTACTCCAGGACACACATCTGTTTACCGGAACCGTCGCTGAAAACATACGGTTCGGAAAACTGGACGCTACCGATGAAGAAGTCGTAGCGGCGGCAAAACTGGCCAATGCGGACGGATTTATCCGGCGGCTTCCGGACGGATACGATACCGTCCTGCACGGTGACGGAGCAAACCTGAGCCAGGGGCAGCGGCAGCTGCTGGCCATCGCCCGTGCGGCGATCGCGGATCCGCCGGTTCTGATCCTGGACGAGGCGACCAGTTCCATCGATACCCGAACAGAGCGCATCGTTCAGGACGGCATGGACAAGCTGATGGCAGGAAGAACCAGCTTTGTCATCGCACACCGGCTTTCCACCGTACGCAATGCAGACTGCATCATGGTCCTGGAACAGGGCCGCATCATCGAACGCGGAACCCACGACCAGCTGATCGAACAGAAAGGTCGGTATTACCAGCTGTATACCGGCAACGCAATTGCAGATTAAAAAAGATAACTCAAAGCAGTCCGAAGCGGATAGATATCCTAACCGCTTCGGACTGCTTTTTTGTCGAAGAAAAAACGGGAATATGTGTTTGGTATGGCTAATCACAAAAAAAGAAAGAGAGGGATAGTTTATGAAAGCGAAAAAAGTAGCAGCTCTTGTGATGGCGGGAACGATGGTATTGATGACCGGATGTGGAAACGGCGGCCAGTCAGCCGAAAGCGGGAGTAGTGCAAAGGCTGAGAGCGCATCGGGGAACAGCCAGGAGGAGACGGTGCTGACATTCACCTATAAGCAGTCCGCATCTGCGGATCCGCTTGAGGCGTGGCTGGAGGAAGAAAACATTATTGAACAGTTTGAGGAAGAGCATCCGGGATGCACGATTGAGATGTCCCCGATCTCCTCTTCAGAAGGAGATTATGCAACTCTGCTTGCGCTTCAGCTTTCCTCAGAAAGCACAGCGCCGGATATTTTTATGGAAGATACTTACATGACCGCGACGGATGCAGCCAGTGGTTATCTGGCATGTCTGGATGATTATTTGAATGAATGGGAAGATTGGGACCATTATCTGGATGGAACAAAAGCTGCAGTGAAAGGAACAGACGGAAAATCTTACGGAGTACCGGTTTCGACGGATTCCAGAGGAATTTGGTATAATAAGGAAATCCTGCAGAAAGCAGGATATGAAATTCCGTGGCAGCCTGCTAATTGGGAAGAAGTCCTGGAAGCCGCACAGAAAATCAAGGATACACAGCCGGATGTCGCGCCAATTTTTATGAGTGTAAGTTCCAGTGAAGGAGTGGTCCTATGTCAAGAAAAAGTACAAATTAAACATGCCTTTTTTAAGGTTGGCTTACCCTGCCAAAGCTTCTGCTTTTTCGTCTAACGCTGCATAATACGCCTCCTCATATTGATCAGGCGAAAGATATCCACAATGACTGTGGCTCCGCACTGTATTATAAAACGTTTCGATATATTCAAATACCAACTTATATGCATGCCGGTAGTTAAAAATTTTAAAACGGTTAATCCACTCCCGCTTCAGTAACGCGTGGAAGGATTCGATACATGCGTTATCCCATGGATATGCTTTCTTTGAATAACTGTTTACCATCCCATCTGTTGCCTGACGGAACGCATCTGATACATACTGGCAGCCTCTGTCCGTATGTATAATTAGCGGCTGTGTAATGCTGCGTATTTTCTTTGCTTTCTCTACGCAGTCCACTACATGGGATGCTTCCAGGGTCTCGCTGAGTACCCATGCAATGATTTTTCTGGAATACAGATCCATAATACTGGTTAAGTATACGAAGCCGTCAAATGTCCAAATATATGTGATATCCGATACCCATACTGCATCCGGCTGTTCCGGATTGAACTGCTCATTCAGAATATTGTGCAGTTCCTTGCTAAAATCAGAATCTATAGTAGTTTGCGTATAAGGCTTTATCCATTGGGCTTTGATCCCCATCTGCCTCATATAATTCGCAACTGTTTTTACTGCAATTTTTTCGCCGCCTTTCCACAATTCCCTGGTGATTTTAGGAGCGCCATAGTTTTGGTGGGAATCCTCATAGATTTTCAAAATTTTTTCCTTAACCTCCCCGCGGTGTTTTTCAGCAGCAGAAGGGCATCTTTTTTTCCATGCGTTATAGCCGGATCGTGAAACACCAAGACGTTTCAGTACCCCGCTGACAGAGACACGGTGCTTCACCGGCCGCTGTTCCAT
>DXEK01000052.1 GCA_019115005.1 Candidatus Fusicatenibacter merdavium
AGATGCGCAGACTCGGCAGAACTGTTACCTGCATCCTCCAAAGCATCCGGAGCGATATCCCCGTTTCTATTGTCAAGGGCGGCAACATCGCTGTTCTCACGGTCAGGAACTGCCGAAACATCGCCGTTCTCACGATCGGGAACCGTCGAAACATCATTCGCATCCTCACCGTTGGAAACGTTTAGCTCCGCGTCTCCGTCTTCACCGGGCGGAGCCGGTTCGCCGTCCGGGTCTTCCTGTTCTGCAGGCTGCTCCGGGATTTCTCCGTTTTCCTCCTGACTGCCCGGAGAATCTGTGTTTTCGTCAATGCCGTCATGATCTTCCGGCCAAACCTCGCTGCTCTCAGACATCTCTTCCACCGTCACACTTTCATCACGGTACTCATAATACCCTTCCAACCTGGTCTTGACCAGAGGAATCTGCGCCCCGTCCGGATCGTCCGTCCGGATATTTCCGAGGATCACTTTTCTGGCCTTCACAGCGAGGAGGGCCTGGGCGTCCTCCTCGTAAGAAGACACGCTGATCGTCAGATCCTTTACGAAGCCATACTGCAGGTCTCCAAACAACGGATACCGCATGCCTGTGATCTTATGGCCGTTTCCGTCCAGGATTCCGATAAATCTTCCCGGGATATAACTTCCGCCGGACGCCGTGATCCCGCTGAAATCAAGATCCTGCTCCAGGCGATAGCTTCCGAAGGGATTCTGCTGTGCCAGACGGATCAGATCTTCCGCAGAGGATACGGGGATCACCGCCGGACTCTGATAGATCCCGCCATCGCTGAAATCTCCCGTCACCCGTTTCACCATTCCATAGATCATGCGTTTCGTCTCAATGCTCTGGCTGGTGTTTCCGTTTTCCGCGTCCGTTTCAAAAGCAGCTTTGAACTGTCCGATCACCGTTTCTTTGTCAAAATACGGAATCCGGTCCAGTTTCTGCTCCACTTCCCGATATCGTCCCAGTTTATATTCCTTCCATGTAATATTCGGATCGCCCGTGATCGTGCGGAGCGCTTCCAGGTCATTTTTGCTGAGTCCCGACATGTAAACCATATAACCATTTTCATAGCCGGCCAACCCCAGCATCTCCTGCCCCAGTCTTTTGAAAGAGTGGGTATCCGGCGAACCGTTATCATTGTGTGATTGATACCAGTTCATCGTATAAAATGACTCAAACCCGTAACTGCCTTCTGTAGCGGTGCCTATTTTCTCCGGATAGGATCCTGCATTCCGGATCGAGATCCTGTTCTCCCACAAATCTTCCATTGTTTTCAGGTTCATAGCGCCGATCTCCTCTGCCGTGAGCTTTTTGTAGGTCGTACTCATGGACGCATTCCCTCCGGCAGTATGTTCCGCCTGAACCGCCACAGCCGCCTGCTGCTCCGGCGTCAGCTGAAAGAACGCCTGGGCTGCCAGATAATCGAGCACATATCCGGCGTCAAACATTTCACGGTAATAGCTGTGGACTTTTTCTGCCGAATCAATACGTTCGTAACTGAAGTTGTTGGTCATCTCGGTACCGATCTCGTTGATCTTCGAGATATTAAACACCATAATGCCATCCCGCATCTCCTGGGCAATGTTGCCGTCCGCGTGTGCCTCGCCTCCGGTGCCCTCTCTTCTGCCCGCGCCGCCGTAGAAATATCTTCCGTCCTGATTATGGGCGGTTTCATGGCTGAATGTAAAAAATATGTAATCGCTGGTTCCCAACGCCGGCGTGTGCATCCAGATTACAATGCTTCCGTCCGCCACCGCAGCGCTTCCGTTCAGCGCATTCAACATATTGTTCGCCTCATAGACCCATTTCATCACCGGATCCCTTGTAGACCCTTTTTCCTGGATTCCCGCTTCCGCTGCCGCGCTTTCCGGAAATCCCAGCCTGGTGTCATACTGGATATTCACAAAACTGTTCAGCTGCTGCACAGCATTGCTCATCCACTGTGAGGAAACACCATAGAAGATGCCCATTTTTTCTGCATATTCTTCCGCAATGCGGCGGATCCTCTCCCGCTCCTGTCCGTCCTTGTTCAGATACTCCTGGTACCGGTTCATGCTTCCGATCAGCAGCTGGGACGGCACGGAAATCAGGTACATGTCTTCCTGAGGCGCCGTGAGAATCTGCAGGACCAGGCTTTTTCTCCCTTCCTCCAGACCGCTGAGATTATCCCAGATCCGGTAACGGATCGCTCCCTCATCGTCGCCATACGCCCCCTTTTCTACCAGTACACCGGAAAAGTTCTCCTCAAACCATTCATTGGGATCCTGATATCCTGCGATACTCCTGGATAGTCCCCCGAGAAATTCCGTCAGTCCTTGCCCTGTGTACTGCTTCATCACGCTGTTGTAAAAGTTTGCCGTCTGGTGCGTATCGCGCTGCCCGGTTCCGGCTGACAAAAGCCGTTCTGTAAGCACAGAAGCAGAGAGTTCCTCCGAGATCAGATCCCCGCGGAAAAGCAGCAGATCACTGAGAGATACCCCGTTGTAATCGATCCGATACCATTTGTCATAATAATTATACGCATACAGCATTCGTTTCAGTTTTTCTTCGTCCTGCATTCTTTCCTCTGCGAGCGCCCGGACCGCAGGGTGCATGCTGTACGCAGGATAATACTCATCCGACGAGAAAAAGTTCCACAGCACCTGTTCCAGATCATCCTTTACATTTTCATTATAATAATCCGTATACAGTCTGCTCTCCTCCTCCGATGTCAGTCCCGCAATTTCAGACGAATAATCATATCCTGCCGCAATCGCCGCTGTCTCGCTCAAAAACGCTTCGTCAATCGCCGACACATAATTTCTAAACTGATAAAGCAATTCCGTACCTTCAACTTCATAGGATGCAGCCAGTCCGGCGCCTGTCTCCCGGTAGCTGACCGGATATTCCTGCATGGTTCCGTTTTCAAAAGTAATACGGATCTTTCGGACCGTCTCAGGGGCATTTCTGTGAACCCCCGCCACAAAAGCATTGTTTTCATCCAGCGGAAGGATCCGATGGATCGTCTCTGTGGCAAAAACATCACCGTCAGACAGCTGATTTCCATACTCCACCCACATAGCGGTATCCGCCATCGGCATCAGCCTGGCGATATTTGCGTACGCTCTCTCCCGCGCCGGGCGGTATGCGGTATGGTTCACCATAACACTGTAATTGGGAATCGCATAATTGTTTTCCCCTCCGGGGAAATTTTTCAGTGCCGGAAGTTTTCCGTAAACGAGTCCGTTCAGATTCCAGATTTCCCGGTCAAATCCCAGAATCTCCTGATAGAAGTTCCGGTCATAGACGGAATCTGTCTCCTTCACATGTTCCCCGTTCTCCTTGGTAATATTCGTACTGCTGTCCGATCCGGCATATTCGTATACTTCCACTGCATGTTCCAACACATCAAACCCGGCAATCCGGTAACCGTCACCGGAACTCATACTCAGGCTGTATTCGATCAACGGCTCCCCCGTATTCGGCCCGCCGATCAGTCCGCCATTCCCTTTTTTCGCAGGGGCGAGGATCCGGGCTCTGACAAAACATCTCCGGATCGTCCCGCCGCCATGCCAGCCCGTAATCCCGCCGGTCCTTGCACCAAGTGTCGGATGGTCATACGTTCCCTGCACCTTCCCGGTCACAGAGCAGTCTTCGATCAATGCGCCGTTCTCGGTTTTTCCAACGATTCCTCCGACTGCTACGAGCCCCTTCACCGAGACGTCCACCGATGCACTTTTCCGGATTTCTGAATTTACCAGCCGTCCGGCGAACGCACCCATTCCATCCACGCCGTTGGCGATGGAGGAATCTACAATAAACACATTCTCGATCACCGAACGGTTCTGAATCACATCTGCAAGGATTCCTCCCATTGCCACTGTGAGATCTGCGTTTTCAATGACCAGATCGTGTATATTTGCTCCGCTTAAAGTTCGGAAAAGCGTCGTGGGGAGATTCCGGATCCGGTACCCGTTTCCGTCCAGTTCCCCGGAAAACGTTACGACCACCGCCGCCGTATCCGCGGAGATCCCGGATGCATCCAGGTCTTCCGTCAGTTCAAAGCTTCCCTTCGGATCCGACGCCATCGCCGCAAAAAGTTCCTCCGCGCTTGTGATCAGCGGATGTTCCCCTGTGTCATCCCTGTAGGCCACCGGAAATGAATATTCACTCTCCCTGGCGCCGTTGTCCCTGTAACGGACCAGTCCCTCAAGATCAAGAACAGCGGAGACGATATCGGATCCCGGATCCCTTCGGAACTCCCGGATACCGGCATAGAGGTCCTGCATGCTGTCCATCTCAATGACGGCATAATAACTGTCGGTATCCTCCGGAATGCCGTCAGAAAGGTCCAGGAAACGGACCTCCTCACTGCCCGTCCCGCTGACATAATACAACCGTTCCGCAGTAACATCTTTCAGTTCCATTTCACCGCCCGCTTCACTACTTTCTTCACCCTCAACTCTGCGGACCAGCAGGGCAAGATCCGTGACTGTCAGACTGCCGTCGCCATTCAGATCCGCCGCATCCCGCCGGTCCTCCGGCAAAAGCTCCCGTTCGATCAGGTGCTTTTCCAGCAGTTCCACATCCGCGTCATCTGTCCCGCCGTCCCCATTCAAATCGCCTTTGCCTGAAGATCCATAGACGCTTCCGGATGTGAGAAGAAGCGCTGCCATGAAAACAATCATAACTGTCAAAAGTTTGCTCCCGTCAGAAAATTTCCGTCTCCTGCGCCAGAACACCGCCAGACCCGTCAGACACAGCGAACCGATCAGGATACCTGCCGCATAAAAAGCAATATCCGCCGTATCTCCCGTATCCACACCGGCGCGTTCCCGGTCTTCTTTGCTTCCATCCGTATCCTTGTAGTTTTCCACAAGGAGGACCGCCTGGCCGTCTCCCTCCTGACCGGACTGGTCCGGCGTCTCCGGACTCTGACCTCCTTCTCCCTGACCTGGTGTCTCCGGACTCTGGCCTCCTTCTCCCTGCCCCGGCGTCTCCGGCTCCTGGTCTTCGTCTCCCTGCTCCGGCTCCTGGTCCTCGCCTACCTGCTCCGGCTCCTGGTCCTCGCCTACCTGCTCCGGCGTCCCCGGCTCCTGGCCTTCGTCTCCCTGGCCCGGTGCCTCCGGCTCCTGGCTGTCTTCTCCCTGCTCCGGTATCTCCGGATGTTCTCCGGAACCGTCTCCGTCGGGACGGGAAGGCTTCTCTTCCGGCCCCTGATCCTCCTCCGGCGGCTGCCCTGCTCCGCCCTCCGTCTCCGAAGACAGCAAAGCCAGAGTCAGCAAAGCATCCTCCGACGTCAGATCCTCCATCCCGTCAGAGGCAGAGAAAGATCTGACTGCAATTTTTCCTTCTTCCTCTGCGACTGCCGCTTTCACTGTCAGACGGAGATGAAAAATCTCCTCCTGAACGCTGCCGACGCGATGGATCAGGACAAACTGTCCATTTTCCGGATGGTAAAGAAGTTTTTCCCAGGAATTCACCGTCTCAAAATCCTCCTGTGAAACCGGTTCAAAAACTTCGGTGTCATATTCCAGCGTTCCTTTGAGCGCATGAACTCCGGTTTCTGTCCCTGATAATCCTTCCAGAGAAAAACGGAGGGTGATCTCCTGACCCTCCCGGATCACCGTCTCTTCAGAGACGGTTTCCAGCTTTCCCGCATTCGCCGCCAGGACATCCACCGCTCCCGATAAGAGTCCGCACGCGGTAACAAGTGCTGCCAGCAAGGCTCTTACTCTCTTCATTTTGTTTCCATCCTTTCAAAAAGATATTTTTCAATCTTGTCACGATGGGTCTGATTATACTGGCTTTCCACAGGAGTGACAACAGGAGATTGCTGGAAATTCCGCGAAGCAGTCCGCAGCATTCGCTGCTCTTTGTCCGTTGCCCGGCAAATGCTGCTCATGCAAGTACAGCAAACGTTTGCCGGGCGTACCAAAAAAGGCACAGTCTGGAGGTTACCCGCAGCCTGTGCCCTGTAAACGCATTCACAATTCAGTGACGGTTTGGCCATCTGAACCGTCACTGAACCTGATCGTTTATTTCTTATATCTTTTTATTTTTTCTCATACAGAAATCTCTCCGGAAGCTCCACATGGAAATCCACCGCCAGATCCTGGAAGTTCTGCGGAGTAATCGTCTGCAGTTTGTCCGGACGCATGGACAGTGTCTTCACCAGGATCTCCGCGGATTTTTCCACTGTATGCATCAGTCCGAAGGTCTGATCGAAGTCTTCTCCGGAACAGAACATCCCATGGTGCGCCCAGATCACCACATCATATTTTTTCATCAGTTCGCTGGTCGCGACCGCAATCTCCCGGCCGCCGGGAACCATCCATCCGACGACGCCGATCCCATCGGGAAATACGACCGGACACTCGGTAGCCATTTCCCACAGCTCCCGGGTAAAAACTTCATCCTTCAGAGGAAGCACAAAGGTAAGCGCGATCACATTCGTCGTGTGGGCGTGATAGATCACCCGGTGCTTTCCGCCGGTCACTTCCAGTTTCACTTCATGATTCATCAGGTGGGACGGAAGCTCGCTGGTCGGCCGCCCGCCATTGACCAGCCCCCAGCAGATCCGGTACTGCTCTCCCTGCCCGTCCAGCTGAATGATGCACAGGGAATCTTCCGGCCGGTCCTTTACATTCCGGAAAAATTTCCCGCTTCCCGTTACCAGAAAATATTCTCCCGCCAGCTTCGGCACCGAGGTGCCGATCTCCTGCCAGGAGCGGGTCTGATCCAACTCCTCTATCACCGCCTCGGCCTCTTCTTTTTTCATCCGGTAAGACAGATTTCCGCCGTTTCTCTCATGCCATCCCTGCTCCCATCCATCGTTGGCCATTCTTATAAATCCACGTGCAAATTCCGTTTCCAATACTTTCATGTTCTTCTCCTCCCGGGTAATCGTTCAGCCGTTTAAACTCTCCCGGCATCCGGCAAAACAAACATCTTCCCAACGGGCCGGATGCCGTAGACTCTGCACTTCCCGCCATCTGCGCAAGGAATGCGCAGACACGGCTGAACTGTCGTCTCCTGATAACTATTTTCTCTGCAGCAGAACTTCCTTCTCGTAAGTTCTGACTTCCTTCATCCACTCTCCGCGCTCCGGAACGCCGCACCGGCTGCAGAAATAATTCCACACATCGCCAAACGGATACAGCTTCAGTTCCTCCTGCTCCACCATCAGATCCGTAAAATCTTCGCTGTCCTGCAATTCCTTCAGTCTCTGATTCGGACTCAGCAACGCATACAGCAGCGCTTTCTGCATATTCCGCATACCCACCACCCAGGCGACGATCCGGTTGATGCTCGCATCGAAGAAATCCAGTGCGAGAAAAATCCTGCCGATCGCGTCATTCCGGACGATCTCCTTGGCAATTTCCTTCGTCTCGTCATCGAACAGCACCACATGATCCGAATCCCAGCGGACGGAACGGGTCACATGGAGCGCCAGTTTATCCTGAAACAGAAGCAGAGACGGAATCTTGTCGGACACTACCTCGGTCGGATGATAGTGTCCGTTATCCATCAGACTGATGATCCCATTCTTCGCCGCGTACTCCAGGCAGAACTCGCTGGATCCCACTGTATAGGATTCCTTTCCGATTCCGAATACTTTGGATTCCAGACACACATAGACCTTGCTCTTATCATACGGAATCGAGAGGATCTGATCCAGAGAATCCTTAAATCTGGCTCTCGGCCCGAGACGGTCCGCCGGAATGTCCTTGTAACCGTCCGGGATCCAGATATTCATAACGCAGGGCTTTCCCAGTTCCTCCGCAAAATACTGGGAGATCCGCAGGCATGCCTGGCCGTGACGGATCCAGAACTGGCGAATCTCCTCGTCGGGACTGGAAAGTGTAAACGGCTCTGCTTTCGGATGGGAAAAGAAGGTCGGATTAAAGTCCAGGCCGATTCCATGTTTTTTGGCAAATTCCACCCATTTTTTAAAATGCTTCGGCTCCAGCGCATCCCGGTCCGCAATCTCTCCATCCTCAAAAATGCCATAGCTGGCATGGAGATTCAGTTTATGTTTTCCTGGGATCAGGCTCATCGCCTTGTCGATATCCTGCATCAATTCCTCCGGCGTTCTCGCTCTGCCCGGATAATCTCCGGTCGTCTGGATTCCTCCGGACAGCGGACCGTCCTGGTCAAATCCCAGCACATCGTCCCCCTGCCAGCAGTGCATACTGATCGGAATATGTCTCAGCGTTTCCAGCGCCTGATCCGTGTCCACACCGATTCCTGCATAAATTTTCTTTGCTTCTTCATATCTCTGTTCCGTCGTCATGATCATATCCTCCCTGCTTTTTCTCTTTTTTACAGCCCTGCCCCGTTTTCAGCAGTCCGGTATCTTTATTTGCTCCGCGGATCATACCGCCGAATCTCGAAAGAATCAAACACACACTGCCTCGCCTGCGCCAGATTCTCCCATTCCTTCTTCTGCAACATCTGTACCATCAGATTCCCGATGGCCGTCGCCTCTGTCGGTCCGGCAAAGACCGTCCGTCCCGATACGTCAGCCGTCAGCTGATTGAGAAATTCCGCATTCGCACCTCCGCCGACAATATGGAGCGTCCTGTAAATGTTTCCTGTCAGCGCCTCGATCTCCCGTGCGGTATCCCGATAACACAGGGCCAGACTCCGGTAAATCACCCGCGCTAGTTCCGCCAGTGTCTGCGGAACCTGCTGACCGCTTTCCCTGCACGCCTCCTGTACCTCCCGGATTATCGACTCCGGCGCCAGGAAACGCTCATCCTCACAGTTGACCACAGACGGAATCCCCGCCTGCTCCGCCTTCGCACAGATTTCCCCAAAGGAATACTTCTCCGGCCATTCTCTTTTCAGGCACTGGACCATCCAAAGTCCCATGATGTTCTTCAGATATCGGAAACGGTATTCGTAGCCGCCTTCGTTGGTGAAATTTTTCCGCCTGCTCTCCTCGGAACAATCCGCCTTTCTCCGCTCCACTCCCATCAGAGACCAGGTACCAGAGCTCAGATACATCGTCCGTTCTTCCAGCGACGGCACCGCCAGAACCGCCGATCCGGTATCATGTGTGGCCGGCAGCACCACCTCACAGTCAAATCCGACTTCCTCACGGATGTCATCGGCAAGCCTGCCCAGCACTGTACCCGGCTGGAGGATCTCCGGAAACATTCCAACAGGGTATCCGAGACGCCCGATCAGTTCCCTGTCCCAGCCACGGCTTTCCGGGCTGACCAGTTGGGTGGTCGTGGCATTTGTGTACTCTACCGCCTGTTTCCCTGTCAGCAGAAAATGGAAATAATCAGGAATCATCAGGAAAGTCTTTGCCTGTTCCAGATACTCCGGATGCTTCCTTTTTACCGCCATCAGCTGATAGATCGTGTTGAAGATCTGTTTCTGGATCCCCGTCCGGCGGTACAGATCTTCTTTCGGGATCACGCTGCAGACCTCCCGATCCATTCCCTCTGTCCTGCCATCCCGGTAACCGACCGTATTTCCCAGAATCCTGTTTTCTCCGTCCAGCAGCACAAAATCCACCGCCCAGGTATCGATCCCCATGCTGACCGGGATCTTTCCGGCATCCCGACACTTCTTCATTCCCGTTTTGATTTCCCGGAACAACCGTTCCAGATCCCAGCAGGCTTCTCCGTCCTTCTTTTCCAGTCCGTTCGGAAACCGGTGGATCTCTTCCGTCACCAGCCTTCCGTTTTCCAGATGTCCCAGAATATGACGACCGCTGGAGGCGCCGATATCCACCGCCAGATAATACGTTTTCTGTGCCATTTCCTTTCCTCCATTTTTCATTTCCATGATACTGCAGTCCGCTCCGCAAGGTCATAAATTTTCGTGCGATCATGAAATTTATGACTTTCTGCCGCTTGCCTCATGATATTAATTATAAGAAATCGGACACCAAAAAACAGGACGTGACTTGTCTGCCTTTACGTCCTGTTTTGCTCAGTTAGTATTGAAACTCCGATATAACTATATCCTGTCTTGCATTCTATGATACAGAAATGACACATTGCCCGCTCAACGATACGAAAATAGTAGTTACAGTTCAGCCAGCTGAACCGTTACAAAATGATACCATCCAACAGGAATCTAACATTCCCTTTTGATCACTCTCGATCACTTTTGCATACACAAAATCGCCGCAAACCCGCATCAATGCTGGATTTACGGCGATTCTCATGAATGAAGCATCGGGGATTCGAACCCCGGACAACTTGATTAAAAGTCAAGTGCTCTACCGACTGAGCTAATGCTCCATAGATCAATTTTAAAAATTTCTGACTGGGCTAGCTGGATTCGAACCAGCGAATGCAGCAGTCAAAGTGCTGTGCCTTACCGCTTGGCGATAGCCCAAAATTTCGCCATGCAGGCAGGGTGGATAAAGGGATTCGAACCCTTGGCCTCCAGAGCCACAATCTGGCGCGCTAACCAACTGCGCTATACCCACCATAT
>DXEK01000053.1 GCA_019115005.1 Candidatus Fusicatenibacter merdavium
CAATCCTGAAAACACCTCAAATCCGCTCATTTTTCTTCGAAAAATGGCTACTTTTCGGTGTTTTGCGCTCCACAAAGTCATAAATTTTCATGCAAGCATGAAATTTATGACCTTTTGTCGCTTGTCTCATAATCTTATTCATGATGGACTGGCTGCCGTAACCGTTCAGATAGCTGAACGGTTATACGATGTCTCAGACTTCCGGGATCCAGACTCTCATCTCACCCTCCGAGCGGTTTCCCCAGAGATAGTAGGGAACCGCATGGAGAACGGTTTCCTCTGCTTTTGGCGGTTCATCGCTGTAAAGGTCATCTCCCGGAGTCAGGCGGAGAGCAGTCGCCCTGACTGCGGTGTAGGATCCCAGAACAGGATCGCTGGCGTTCTCTGCGGTAAGGATCGAGTCTTTCGGTAGACGGACGGTCTGAAGCTGAGGGCCGTTGTCCTCCTGCTCGAGACAGTAAACCAGAGGGCCGCGCATCAGAGCGACGCACCCTGCATCCTCCCGTACCAGAGGATTCGCGTATACACGGCGTACCGGCATATCAAAAGAGAGTTTCAGTTGATCTCCGTTTGTCCAGGAACGGTTCACATACAGATAACCGTCGCGGAGATCTAGAGAATTCGTATCGAGCACCTGGCCGTTCAGAGATACCAGGAAGTCTCTGCACCATCCCGGGATACGCACTGCCAGTGTGAATTCCGAGGCGGCAGAATCGGGCGTAACCGTGTAGCAGACGGCGCCGTCCCATGGATAGCTGGTTTCCGTCCGGATCGTTACGCCGCCTCCGGCTTTTGACGTAAAGGTTCCGCCGATGTACAGGTGGGAGTAAACGGTGTCGCAGGTATCCGTAGACGCTGCCGCTTCGTTTTCAGAATCGGCGGGCGACGGAGTCTTATCGTTCTGTCCGACAGACTCGCCCCAGGCATAGGCGGACAGGGAGGTGAGCAGGCGTGAAACATTCGGCGGGCAGCAGGCGCAGGCATACCATTTTGGGCGTTTCGGAATGACATGCTTGTATTCCGGCTGCACACCGGAGAGTCCGGGAATGACCTCCAGCGGGTTGACATAGAAGAACCGTTTCCCATCGTGCTGCATACCGCTGAGCACGCCGTTGTAAAGAGCGCGTTCCATGACATCGGAGAACCGGCGGTCCGGCTTCAGTTCCAGCATTCTGCGGGCGAAAAAGACAAGGCCGATAGAAGCACAGGTTTCCGCGTAAATGGTATCGTTGGGCAGATCGTAGTCGACGGTAAATGCCTCTCCATGGACACTGGATCCGATGCCTCCGGTCAGGTACATCTGGCGGTTCACTGTGCTGTCAAACAGACGCAGACACGCCTGCCATAAAGACTCGTCGTGGATCTCTCCGGCAAGATCGGCCATCGCCGTGTACAGGTACATGGCCCGGACACTGTGGCCGGTGGCGTGATCCTGTTCCCGCACCGGCGCGTAATTCTGCGCGTAGTTCTTGTCGGAACCGTCCTTGGACCAGAAGTGCCAGCCGCGGTTCTTCTCTTCTTCTTCAAAGTAATCCGGCTGTGTTCCGCGTTCGTCGATAAAATACTGGGAAAGATGCAGATAACGCTCTTCTCCAGTCGCGCGGTAGAGGCGGAGAAGGGCAAGTTCGATTTCTTCATGCCCCGGGATGCCGCGGACTTTCCCTTTTCCGAAACGGTTGTCGATGTGATCCGCCATCCGGCACATGATATCGAGAAGGTTGGTCTTTCCGGTCGATTCATACCAGGCAACAGCGGCTTCGATCATATGTCCGGCGCAGTAAAGCTCATGACAGTCATGAAGATTCTGCCAGCGGTGTTCCGGCTCCTTTACAGTAAAGTAAGTGTTCAGATATCCGTCTTCCTGCTGTGCCTGACCGATCAGTTCGATGATATCGTCGGCCCGTTTTTCCAGTTCAGGATTCGGGTTCAGCGTCAGAGAATAGGCCACGGCTTCCAGCCATTTCGCCACATCACTGTCCTGGAAGACCATTCCGTAGTATTCGCCGTCGGATTTTCCCGCCGCGATCCGGAAGTTTTCAATGGCGTGGCTTTTCTCCACGTCCGGAAGTTCGTCGTTCAGGATCTGTTCCTGGTAGGGGATCACAACGTCGGTGACAAGTTTCTGAAAATAGGACCAGAAGCTATCTTCGATCCGAAAGCTGGTAAGCGGGATTTCGTGTTCCTGTTTTTTTACCATAATATGTACGGCTCCTTTCAAAACTAAATCTTGTATTTTCAGTATAGCATGCGGCAGAAAAAAAGAAATGGACAAACATAGAAAAAACATGTATAATTCGGCAATAAGACAGCGTAAAAGACGTCCGGAAAATCATAAGTATAAGAGGCGGAACGCGGAGAGGAGAACGGCAGTGATCTTTTTGGGAATGGAACAAAGACGGCAGGTGTGTGAATGCAATGTGAATTACAGTCCGGAAGGGATCTTCCATCCGGATCGTGTGATGGATGTTTATGACCTTCTGTATCTGACGGAGGGAAGCTGGAAGATCTGGGAGGAGCACCGGTGCTTTTCCCTCCAGAAGGGTCAGCTTCTGCTGCTGGAACCGGGGAAACATCACTTCAGCAGGGAAAAGTGTACGCAGGGCATGCGGAATATGTATATTCACTTTGCCGGTCTGGATCAGGACGGGACAGGAGAAGGTGCCGGGGTCTGGATCCCGAAGGTGTTCGACTGCTCGGGCAATCGGGAGATCCATCAGCTGTTTGAAAAAATGATCGAGGCATTCTGGTCGGGCGGCGCGAAGAGAGATTTTCGGATGACAGCGTTGCTGGAACTTCTGCTCTGCGAGCTTTCCGTGGAGGAGGAGCAGGAAAATAAAAACGCCGATCCGCTGATGCGTGAGATCCTGCAGATGTTTTACAGCTCGCCGGAACGCTTTTTCTCACCGGAGGAACTGGCCCGGAGCTACGGCTTCAGCATCCGCACGATCAGCAGCCGCTTCAAGAAATATACCGGAAAATCTATTCATCAGTACCAGATGCAGCTGAAACTGGATATGGCCCGCTCGCTGATCCGGCAGGATCCGGGCCGGGGACTTCGGGATATCGCTCAGAGTTTCGGATTTTATGATGAGTTTCAGTTCAGCCGCCTGTTTAAGAGACAGTTCGGGTATTCTCCGTCGTCTTTCCGCTCCGGAAGGCAGCGGTCTTGAAATGACGGTAGGATTGTGATAGTATTTCTATGATGCAAGGGTCCCGGGAGCGTGTCTGCATGAAAAGGCATGGCCCCGGGACCCGCAAAACATGAGTTTTGACAGCCGCTTACAAAGGGGGAGAAACGTTATGAAATTGAGAGAAACACAGCCGGAGGGGACTTATACCGTAACGGGAATGTCTCTTCCGGTAGATATGGAGCGCAGACTTCAGGCGCTGGGTTTAACCTGCGGGAGCAGGATTCAGGTGGTAAACCGGAAACGCCACGGGGCGATGATCGTAAAGATCCGGGGAACCCGGTTTGCGATCGGCCGTCTGCTGGCGGAAAATATCGAGGTAGGGGAGGGGCAAAAAGATGAGTGACAAATATCTGAATGTGGCGTTTATCGGAAACCCCAACTGCGGAAAGACCACATTGTTTAACGCTTATACCGGTGCGAATCTGAAGGTGGCCAACTGGCCGGGCGTTACCGTGGAGAAAGTGGAGGGCAGCTTCAAGTTTCAGGATTATAAAATGAAGCTTGTGGACCTTCCGGGTACCTACAGTCTGACGTCGTATACGATGGAAGAAAAAGTATCGAGAGAATATATTCTCAGCGACGCGGTGGATGTGATTATCGACGTTGCCGATGCGTCGGCTCTGGAGAGAAACCTTTATCTGACGCTGCAGTTAATTGAGTTGGGAAAACCGGTAGTGCTTGCGCTGAATATGATGGACATCGTGGAAAAGAGAGGAATGGAGATCGACCTGCACCGTCTGCCGGAGATGCTCGGAATCCCGGTCGTCCCGGTAAGTGCGAGAAAGAGACGGGGCCTGGATATTCTGATGCATGCAGCGGTTCACCACCAGGATCCCAGTGAAAAGACGCCGGTGATCCATCACCACGGCAACCGCCAGTCCCGTCATCCCCATGATCATCACCGGGAGTTTGCGATGGTCTACAGCGATGAGATCGAGGACAAGATCGATGTGATCAAGGATCGTCTGAAGGAAAAATATCCGGATATGTTTAACCACCGCTGGCATGCGCTGAAGATCCTGGAAGGCGACGAAGAGATAACGAAAAAGTATCCGATCGAACTGCCGGAAGGTTTTGTCTGTAATTATGAGCAGCAGATCATCAATGAGAAATACGACTTTATCGAGGAGATTATGGATGAGGTCGTAGTTCACAGGGAGGAGAAAGCGGCGGCGACGGACCGCGTGGACGCGATCCTCACGAATCAGTGGCTGGGGCTTCCGATCTTTCTGGTCATCATGGGCGTGGTGTTCTTCCTGACGTTTACGATCGGCGACTGGCTGAAAGATTACATGGCGCTGTTTATTGAGTTCCTGTCGGACCAGGCGGGAACGGCGCTGGAAAGTATGGCGGTCAATCCGGCGGTGACGTCCCTGATCGTAGATGGAATTATCTCCGGCGTTGGAGGAATCCTGACCTTCCTGCCGAATATTTTCATCCTGTTCCTTGCCCTTGCGTTTTTGGAAGACAGCGGTTATATGGCGAGAGTCGCCTATGTCATGGACGGGCTGATGGGCAAGGTAGGCCTGTCGGGAAGAGCGTTTATCCCGATGATCCTCGGATTCGGCTGTACAGTACCTGCGATCATGGCTTCCAGGGCACTGGAGAACAGGCATGATCGGCTTCGTACAATGCTGGTGACTCCGTTCATGTCCTGCAGCGCGCGGCTGCCGATCTATCTGCTGTTTTCGCAGGCGTTCTTCGGAAAGAATGCGATGATTGCGGCGTATTCTATGTATGTTCTGGGACTTGCCGTCGCGATCCTTGTGGCGTATGTGGTGCATCTCGCGGACAGAGGGAAGAGCCAGTACAATCTGTTGATCGAACTTCCGGAATATAAGGCTCCCAGCGCGCGGACGATCGCTATCTATGTCTGGGAGAAGGTAAAGGATTATCTGACAAAAGCAGGAACGACGAT
>DXEK01000054.1 GCA_019115005.1 Candidatus Fusicatenibacter merdavium
GCACCAAAGAAGCGTGGCAGGCCAAAGAAGGAACCTACAGAGCCCAAACCTAATCGTCCAAGAGGCCGGCCAAGGAAGAATAGCACCCCGTCTGCCGCTACTCTATAGTACGGCAGATTGGGAAAGTATTACTCAATCAAATTCGCCGTATTCCAATATCTCTCATAACTAAATTCCCAAAACACGCCATTCGCATGCAGCAAAACAACAGCCAGACATGCAACCACATTTAAAACACTGATAAAATTTCTTCTGTTACTATTCAATTCTAACTACTCCGCATCCCATTATTCTTTCTTCCGTATTTTTCCCAACAATTGACCGAAAATCTCAATCGCCGTCTTTTCTCTTGTGATAAGCAGCACAATCCCATAACTTCCAAAGAACAGAATCGCCGATACCACAAGACAAAAAAACGCATTGGGCACAAAATATCTCACCCATAAGCTGCACAGACTGCCAGTCACAACCGCCAGGGCGATCTTAAAATATGAAATTTTTTTCAACACAGGAATAATCTGGTCCCGCATAGCGGCCACCTGCACACAAAACACAGAGATCTCCGCCAAAACAGTACCTATTGCAGCGCCCGCAGCACCCATCCGAGGAATCAAGAGAGAATTCACGATAATATTTACAATGGCCCCCACGATTTCAGAATACAGTACTTGTTCTTCTCTGCCTAATGGTACAAGCATCTGCAATCCAATAATATTGGTAAGCCCGATAAAGACCAGTGTCGGCATGATCAACTGCATTGGAAACACGGCGTTCGCGAACGCACTTCCAGAAAGAATATCAATGGACGGTTTCGCGAACAAAATAAAGTAAATGCACATCGGCACCGAAATCAGGAACACAAAATTCAGCGCCTTTTTCGCGATCTGCCGGAATTTTTCTTTTTCCCCTACCTCAATATAATAGGAAACTCTCGGCAGAAGTACAGTTCCCAAAGATGTGACAAAGCTTACAAGAATATTTTTGATTTTGACGGCAGCGTCATAATAACCATTTTCCGTTGTTCCCCGCATAAAACCGAGCATTACATTATCCATATTTGTATATACGGTTGTAGCGATGGACATGGCAAAGAAAATGGAAATCGGTTTCAGATGCTGCCGGAAATTGTACGTCCCCACCAGATGCAGATAAATATACTTTCTAAGATTTAAGAAGTTTAAAACATTGGATCCTGCAGCCGCAAAGATGGTAATTCCCCCATAAATAACATAATCTTCTTTTTCATGAATCAAAAGAAACATTGCAATCAACGCGATAAATTTAAAGACAATCGAACGCATTGTGATATAGCTGTATTGTTCCAAACCTTTGTATAGCCATTCCACACCGATCGTATTAAAAAGGATTAAGCTTCCCATGACAATATACAGCAGTTTTTCCTCTCGAAACTGCGGGATCCAATACAGAGAGCATCCAAACGCAAGATACACAATAATACAGGTGACTATATTGATCAGCATGATCTCCTGTACTGTCCTTGATAACTTTTCCTTGTCGTCGCGCACCTTTGCGCATGCCCGGATTCCATACGTAGGAACCCCTAGCTGGGCAAACATAGAAAAGTATGTGATCACAGAATTTGCAAAAGATACTGTTCCGATTCCAGACGGCTGCAGAATCCTGGATACATAAGGATATGTAATGATCGGAAAGATCATCGCAGACGCCGTCAAAATGCTGTTCATAATGAAATTAAATTTAACAGATCTAACCTTATTTGTCATTGCATTGTTTCCTTTTTCTCTTCCACAAAACTAACGCTTTTTTTAAAGTACGATACGTATCCTTTACTTTCCAGAAGACCACGGATTCTTCACCGGCCTTATAAAAATATGCGCCAATCAGCAGCAAAAACGGATTATACCATGCCATATACAGTTGAGGATCAGATATGCTGTGCCCCGCCAGGAAAAAACCGCAGATCAACAGCATGGCATTCTTCTCCTTCAGCGCTCTTCCCATCACATAAGTGAAGCCTGCACACAACAGTACCAGAATAACAATACCGTAATTGATAGCCACATTCATATAGGCGCAATCTACGTACATATACGGATCTGATCCGTCGAACTCTGTGTTCCATGTAATCATCTGCCCAAGGATCGATATTCCATACTGATCATATGCCTGCTGTCCAAGAGACAAACGGTTTGTCATAATACTATTGATTTTTGGGAAGATCCAGCTTCCCCACCGGAACGCCAGAATTGCCTCGATGGAAACAAATCCAAAAATAAAAAACACGTAATGCAGAAATTTCCTGATCCACGCACATTCCATCCATTTGGAAGAGATCCTTTCTGTAAAAAACACAGCGCCCAATACCAGAAATACCATGGCAAAAATTGTTTTTGTGTCTGTCGTGAGATAGAAGAAAACGTTGATCAAAATGATCGCCACATAGGGAAGGACTTTCATCTTTCCTTTCTTTATAAATATATACATAAGAACCATATGAAAAAAATAGTTGGCAGACAATGTTGTATAATTATATCCCAGATAGTATCTCGGTGAACTGTCCATTCTGAGAATTGTTTCATTGGGCAGTATCCCGTTGAGATAACTCAGCAGAATGAAAATCATCAACACACATTCAACCAGAAACGACAGTTTGATAAGATCTTTCCATTTCTGATTTCCGGCGGCAATGATAAACAAAATTGTAAAAACTATACGGAGCAGTCCTGTATTCACCGCTGAAATCAGAACGCAGGCTCCGCACAAAAATAAGACCGGCAGTTTGCTCACAGTAAATTTGTTTCTCAATAAATGAATCCCGATCAGAGCCAGACAGATAATATTTGTCATTCCGAAGATATCTGAGAAATAAGCAAATGATTCGTATGCAGAATCGACCAAAATATTCATGCCAAGCCAAATCACATAGGAAAGATAAAATAAAACATTTTCTCGATTAATATCAATATACAGCCAGTTTTCGGCTTTCTCAGCACGCATTATCCTGTTCTCATTCATACTTTACTCCTCTTCACACGATCTTCAGGTCTTGCTGCAAAAACCATACGATTCTTTCGCCGGCGCAGCCATATTCTGAGACGTTCTTTCAATGACATCTCTGTATTTACCGTTCTTAGTTCCTTCACTTTTAAATTCTTATATATCACCCACACATTTAAAAGACGTTCCGACATAAACCCAAAGATTCTTTTCTGATAGTCGCTATAGTCCTTATAGTCCACCTGCGTTTCCAGCCGAAACAGAATGTCAAACAACCACTCGCAATACTCGTCAAACAGTTCTTTTCTACAGATCATCATATTGTACAGCCAGGAACGATTCTGATAAAAGTACTCGCAAAACGCCGGCATACATTCCGGATAAACTTCCCCTATAATCTTCTCGACACGTTTCAGATCTTTTTCCAGGCCGGATACCATGTAGTATTCTTCCCATGCAGTCTCCTTCAGCCATTCTCTCTTCGGAAGAATGATGTCATAGTTCCGCAGAATCTCCCCGATTTCTGTTCCATCAAGAAAATATGCGGAACTCGATGAAAACTTTGCTGTGGAAAAATATCTTCTGTAATGAACCAGTCCCGTAACATCACTCTTTTTATCGTTTTTCCAAATCCAATACAAACCCGTAAGTTCACAGTAATTCGGATTTTTATACGAAATATTGTCTCCGGTATTATCCCGAAGATATCCGAGACTTTCTTTGCCTTCGGCTCCTACCTGCAGAACACGGTAGTCCTTTAGTGGAAACTGTTCAAATTTTTTATGTGACGCTATATATATATTTACATCCATACCACTTTCATCCTAATCTATCTGTTTAAACATTACGATCACACTTGTGAGCAGCAACATTCTAAGTCCTCGTACGTCCGTTCATGAAAAGATAGTAGTTTTCAAACTGTCTCGCTGCAGCCTTAATCTCATAACCCTGCTCACTTATCTCCTGTGTAGTATTTCGTCGCACAACCGTCGTCTGCTTTTGTAATATACACTCTGCCCACTGTTCCGCCGAATCCTTTAGACTTAGGTAAAACGCCAGATCTTTAACAGGAAGTTCTTTTGCAATACTATCTGACAGGTAAACGGGAAGTCCTGTCGCCTGCGCCTCTACTCCGACAACCGGAAGCCCTTCAAAAAACGAGGGCATCAGAAACAGGTCCATCATATTCAGCAGTTCAGGTATATCACTGCGCAATCCTAAAAAGTGTACAGAATCCTGAATCCCCAGTTTTTCCGTCAGTTGTTCACATTCTTTTCTTAATTCTCCCTCGCCGATCAAAAACAGATCGCTCTTTGGATTCTTTCTGTGTAATTGCTGAAATACTTCCAGAATAAATTTATGATTCTTCTGTACTTCAAATCTTCCGATATGGCCGACAACCAATCTGTCTTCTACACAAAATTGCTTTCGATACTTCTCTCTTACCTCCGGAAGATAGCAGAACCTTTCTGTATCTATCGCGTTCTTTATGACTTTATATCTTTTTTTTCTGATAATCTGTGCGGGAAACTTCCATTTCGCTGCCAAGTGGGAACATGCAAAATAATCTGTGGGATATTTCATCAGATATGGTACGGACAATGCTTTAATGATATGATATTTGAGATCAGCAAATCCGCCACAATGGGAATGCACAATAATATTTTTGACGCCCATATCATGTGCAATTTTTGAACCTTCCATCAGCGCATATGTGCTTCCGGAATGAAAATGTACTGTGTCATAGTGGTGTCCTCTCAGAAAATCAGACACACATTTTTTAAAAACCTTATTATTCTTTTCCCCAAATACATGATCATAATGATAAATGCGTCCGCCTAACCGTTCGACTTCTTCTTTTAACTTCTTATTGTCACAGGTAAACGGCGTCAGAAAGTCAAACTGAACCTTTTTACGATCTATATTTCTGTACATATTCATGATAAAGCTTTCCTGTCCGCCATTCGCAATCGGCTCACGGAAAATCTCCAACACACGTATTTCTGACATTTTTCTAGTTCCTCTCTATATACTCTACAGACGGCCGAAACTTTAACCCTTCGACAGATGCACCCACGATAATTTTGATTTTTTTCCATCTATAACCATGCGACTTCAAAATCACTCTCACAATATGGAATGCTATCTTGCTTATCTGATACAGTTTTCGGCTAAGATTTTCTTTTCTGGCGATATATACCTCATTTCGATATGCGTACCGGTAACGATCCATCCTGGAAACATCGTCCGTGGCAATATTAGATCCCTCATTATTAGCCGTTTTGTGCAGAACCACGCTTTCCGGAACATAATAACATACGTATTTTTCAGATATTCTGCGTGTATATTCCACATCATCTCCCCAAATAAAGAATTCTTTAATCGGAAGACCTATCTGCAACACAACACGTGACGGCAAAAATAAAGACACAAAAGTAGCCTGACGACATTTTGTGAATTTTTTTCCATTTATCACCTCGGAATCCAGGAACTTCTGCTCATTCATCCGGCATACATTTCCGTCTTTCCAGACCGCCTTGCTGGACAGAAAACCAAAATTTCCCTTTGTATCCTTCAATGCCTGTACCAGCGCCGAAAGCGCATCCTTCTCGGGGATTGTATCATCGTCCATAAGCCATATATAATCATACTTTCTGCTGACTGCCTCCTTGACAGCGACGTGAAACCCACCGGCTCCTCCAAGATTAGCTCCCGTATTGATATATTGTACCTTTCCCTGACAAATCAACTCTTCAAGTTCCTGTCTCGTCCCGTCCGTACTGGCGTTATCTATGATCAAAATATCCACCGGATATGTCTGTTCCAACAACGCGCCGACACATTCGGCCAATAATTCTTTTCGATTATAAGTAACTACAGCCGCTGCGATCCGGAGTTCTTCTGTCATCTCATATTCCCTACTTTCTAAAAACTTGTATCATATTTTTTGCCTGAAAATTTGGCTTTCAAAAAAGAAAATACTTTATTCTTCCAATTGATCTTCTCCATATTGATCACCGGCACCTCTCTATAGGCATAACCGTTTTTTTCAATCCATACATCCATCAGGAGTTCACTGACTCTGCCGAACAGCCTCGCCTGAAACGGATCATAATCTTTATAGTCTATTTTTCTCTCCAATTCCTCAAGAACATCGAAAAGCCAACGACAATATTCATCGCACTTTTCCCGGGACATGATAAACATATTAAACATATGTCCATAAGTACGCTTCATCACAAGATCAAAAGACGATACGTATTCCGGATACTTTTTTTTCAGGATTTCTCTGGTACAATCCAGATGTTCCGCATAATGGGTGTGCGCATAATGGGTGTACAAACTTTCTATATAATATTTTCTCTTTTTAGGCAATATAATATCATTGTCCCTCAGGAGTCCCCGCATTTCCTTTTCCGACAATATCCGGGTAAACCTGTCTCCAGAGCGGCCTTTCTGTTTTCCGGCAAAGTATCTACGATACTGCACCAATCCCATATAATCGGAATCCACATTTTTCCACATCCAGTATAAACCTGTCAGTTCACAATAATAAGGATTTTTCCATGAAATACTCTCCCCTGTATCATCCCCTGCAAAACCAATATCTCTGCCTATGCCTCTTCCTACATGCAAGGGCAAGTAGCATTTCTCATGTGGCATTCTGTATTTCTTGTGCGTAGCAACAATCACAGTAATCTTCATTACTTAATCTTCTCCCACATATTCATCGCAGATTCGATCACCTTGTCCATATCATAATACTTATATTCTCCGAGACGTCCGCCGAATATCACATTTTTCTCTTCGGCAGCTTTCTTTGCATATTCCTGATACAGCGCCTGATTTTTTTCATCGTTTACCGGATAATACGGTTCCATTCCCTCTTTCCAATCCGTCGAATACTCCCTGGAGATCACCGTCTTCGGCTGAGTTCCGAATTCAAAATGTTTATGCTCGATCACACGGGTATACGGAGTCTCCCGGTCTGTATAATTGACAACGGCAACTCCCTGATAATTATCTGTGTCCAGCACTTCTGTTTCAAAACGTACAGTACGGTATTCCAGCTTTCCAAGGCAGAAATCATAGTAAGCGTCAATAGCCCCGGTATAAACAACCTTATCCCCCATCGCCATATATTTTTCCCGGCTCTCCAGAAAATCCACTCCCGTCTCAATATCAGCACCTTCGAAATGTTTTTCGATCAGCACATTGTACCCCCCGATCGGAATTCCCTGGTATAAATCGTTAAAATAATTGTTGTCATAAGTAAAACGCACCGGAAGTCTTTTGATGATAAAACTCGGCAAATCTTTACAGTCTCTTCCCCATTGTTTCTCCGTATATCCCTTGACCAGTTTACGGTAAATATCCGTCCCGACCAGCTTGATCGCCTGCTCCTCCAGATTTTTCGGTTCCCCGGGAACACTGGCCCGCTGCTCGTCAATCTTCGCCTTTGCCTCAGCTGGCGTGCGAACGCCCCACATCTTGCTGAATGTGTTCATATTAAAAGGCATATTATAAATCTCACCCTTATAATTGGCAATCGGCGAATTTGTATACCGATTAAACTCCACCAGAGAATTTACGAAGTTCCAGACTTTTTTATTACTGGTATGAAAAATATGCGCGCCATATTTATGCACGTGAATTCCTTCTATATCCTCGCAGTACACATTTCCGCCTATGTGATCTCTCTTTTCGATCACCAAGCACTTTTTCCCTTCCTGATGCGCGAGATAATTGATCACTCCGGAATACAGTCCGCTTCCCACCAAAACATAATCATAATTCTTCATTGTTCTTCTCCTATTTCGCTCCTACTTTTTTAAATATAACGACGATCGTTTTTAAAATAATTTTTGCATCAAGCTGCAAGGACCAGTTATCAATATAATCCAGATCCATGCGAACCACATCTTCGAAATCCTCAATATTACTGCGGCCGCTGACCTGCCACATTCCCGTCAGTCCCGGCTTCATACTTAAACGACGTTTATGGCGCGCTTCATACTGCTGAAATTCATCCACAGTCGGCGGTCTCGTTCCCACAAGACTCATATCACCTTTCAGAATATTCCAGAACTGCGGCAGTTCATCAATACTTGTCGCGCGAATAAATTTCCCAACCTTTGTCACCCTAGGATCATCCGTCATTTTAAACATCAGACCTTTCATCTCGTTTTTTTCCATCAGCGCGGCTTTCCGGGCTTCTGCATCTTTATACATAGAACGGAATTTGTAAATATAAAAATATCGCCCGTTTTTACCGACGCGCTTCTGTTTAAAGAAAAGCGGACCGGGAGACTCCAGTTTCAGAATCGGTGCCAGGAAGATCGTGACGATTCCTGTGATCACCAGTCCGACCAGTGCGCCAATAATGTCTATGATCCGCTTCATCACCAGTTTATTATAATCAAAAAAACGCGGCGCAAAGCTGACTACCGGATAATCCCCGATCATATCTATCTGTTTTCCAAAGCCTTTCTGCCCTTCCAGAACATTGATATTCAGTTGTACAGTAATTCCCATCTCTTCAAATTCTTTAATATAACGCTCAAGAGATTTTCCTGTTGAATATGAAATATTAATGTATGCAAGATCAACAATCTCTTTTCTGGCATCTTCAAACAGATCTTCCAATGTTGCAACGACAGGAAATCCGTCAATAACTTCACCTCTGTGATCCTCATCCAGGATCGCGATACGCACCGCATAAGAACAAAATTCATCCGATTCCTTAAGACGTCTCAATACCTTGCGTACACGATCACTTGTAGTGACAAGGTACATATGCTGCTTGCTCCCAAGCATATATTGCTTCTTTAAAATTTGCTTGACAGCTAAATGCCCTACATACATTAATATTATATTACTCAAAACGGTGACCAGCCATACTCCCCTGGACAAAAAATTCATTTGACGTCCCAGGAAAAAAATCACGGCCAAAACTGCTGCTACAAAAATATTAACTTTAACAATATAAATGAATTCTTCATATTTATCACGCTGCATCAAATATTGATTCATATTGAAAAAAATGAACACACAAAAATAGGCCAAAAAAACCAGCCATAAAGTTCCAATCACGTCATTCATAGAAAGACCCATTGGATTTGGTCTGAATTTCAGCCTGACAAAACTCGCAAACAGGTAACTAGCCACAATACTCGCTGCATCAATAATCATCAAAAGCAAATTTTGAAATTTCTGTTTTTGCTGATACATTGCAGAAACTCCCCCGATTTCTATATTTTGCATAATACTTGCTAATCATTTTATCATATCCAAAAACAAACCGCAATATATTATACGCATTTAACATTTTTATGTCTGTTTTATTAAATTCTGTTTTTAAATTAATACTCGTCCACTATTTCTTTCATTTTTTTTATTTCAACTATCATCTCCTTTGGCTTTTTTACAGACACTTCTGTGGGCAAACTTTTTTCAGATTTTCCAAAGAAAAAAACGGGCGGCCACCTGTTTCCAAGGTGTCTCCGCCCGCTGTCGTTTTATTCCGTTCTTACATTACCTCAGGCCATCCGGCCGCTCTCCCAGGCCGCTCTCGACCGCCGCCACCAGGGCGTCCAGCGCTTCCTGTTCGTCCTCTCCTTCGCAAATGAGCGTAATCTCATCTCCACTCTTCACACAGGCTCCGAGTACGCTCAGCACACTCTTGGCGTTTGCTGTGGTGTCACGAAATTGAAACTTTACGATGGATTTGTATTTCATCGCTTCTTTACAGAGATTGCCAGCCGGACGAAGATGAAGCCCTGTCGGGTTGGTTACTGTAACCTTTTTACTTACCATTTCCGTTTCCTCCTAATTTGTATTCGTCGAAGTACTTGCAGAAGTATCTGTCTTTTCCCGCAGATGTACTGTCACAGTTACCTCCCCATTCTCATCATCGCCTCCGCTTACCAGTTCATAGTCATCCGGAAGATCGATCCGAACCGGAACCTGATAATCTCCCGCGCTCAGACCGCTGAAATCAATGGACGCAGTGACCTGGGAAATATCAAAGGTCTCCAGATCCTCATCGGACGCCTTGATTCTTACAGGAATCTTGGTCTGATCATACTGGACGGTCAGGTTGGATCCGAGATTTTTTCTCTGTATCTGGTCGACGTCCAGCTGATATTCCTGACTGCCATTAGGCAGGATCGATACATGGACAGTGACCGTCTCGGCTGAACTTGTGATCATCATGTCTGAATCGTCACTCAACACGTCCCCGATATCCACCGTGATATCTGTATCGCTGCTCTGTCCGTCGATGTTGATCAGCTCTGCCGGGATCGTGAGCTTATTTCCGTTTGCCGCCAGCGCACTCAGAGCTTCGTCAGAACCGGCCACCGTGATCTCTTCCGGTGTGGTGGTAATATCTGTCACCTGATAGCCATGTTCCGGCGTTCCCGTGTATTCCGCCTCCAGCTGAATACCGGTCTGTTTTCTCCACAGCACGATGTTCACGTCGACCTCCCGGCTTCCGGTCTCGAACGTCAGGAAATTCATCTGTGTCTCTGACATTTCGTCCAGGTTTTTATCGATGACAACCAATGTACCTTTTACGGTTCCTGACTGAGACATACCGCTGACATCGACTTTCGCGACAACGCTGCTGATCTTCTGGATCAGAGATTCCGGCCCGGAGATCGTGATCGTATCCGGATCCGCCGTCTGTTCTCCAATTTCATACTCTTTCGCCGGCTGAGTATCTCCCACATCCACGCTGATCGGGAACTGGGCGCTGTCCACGTCCTCGATCTCGATCGGAATCGTCGCTGTCTGCGTGTGGATCGTCACATTGCTGTTCGACGAAATCCCACTGCACACAGCCGTGACCGGAACGTACACAGGGTCTGTGTCCATGGTCACGATCTGCGTGAGATCAGCGGTGACGGTGATATCATCCGCTGTCACACCGTTTACCACAGAACGGTTTCCCTTGATCGACACGGCAATCGACTGATACTGTTCGGACACCTGATATGTTTTTCTTCCCTCGGCGATATAGGAAGCATTTGTGATCTGCACAGGTATGTCGGAAAACGTTCTCGTCACAATCGGATCGCTGACGGATGTCACCACATACCAGATAACGATCGCGATAATGATCGATATGATCTTCAGCGGCAGGTTGTTCAGTATTTTTTCTTTCATGATTCGCCCGCCCCCTCCTTTTTCTTCTTCCGGAACCGGTATTTGCCTTTTCCGTCGTCTTCCTGCTTATGGGGCAGATCCTGGATCAGGTGAAGCTGTTTTCTCAATTCTGCCGGCGTCACCGCCTTCTTCAGTTCTCCGCCTACCGCATAGGAAACATTTCCCGTCTCCTCTGACACGATGATCGTGAAGGAATCCGTGGCCTCGCTGACGCCTACGCCCGCGCGATGACGGGTACCCAGATCTTTGCTCAGAGACATATTGTCGGACAGAGGAAGATAGCAGGTCGCTGAAACGATCCGGTCGCCCCGGATGATCACAGCTCCGTCATGCAGCGGAGTATTGTGTTCAAAAATATTGATCAGAAGCTGGCTGGTGACAATACCATCCACCGCAATTCCTGTTTTTTCATACTCTTCCAGTGTGATATTCCGTTCGATCACGATCAACGCCCCTGTTTTCACTGCGCCCATCTCATAACACGCGCGTACGATCTCGTTGACCGTCTTATCGCTGAATCGTTCCTGCTTCTCAGAAGAACCGGGAAGCGAGATCGTAGACAATGGCGCCTTTTCTCCCAGCTGTTCCACTGCCCTTCTCAGCTCCGGCTGGAAAATGATCACAAGCGTGGTCAGGGCGACACCGCCCAGCGCTCCAAGCAGATACAGAAATGTCTGCATCTGAAAAATACTTGCCAGTACCGCAAATCCAACGATTACTAAAATACCCTTTAACAGTGTATACGCCTTCGTGTTCTGCACCCACCGGATCACATGGTATACAAAATATGCGATCAGCAGAACCTGTACAATATCTATAAACTCTATAGGTTTCGGAAACGTTATCTCTGATAACCGTAGTGTTATCCAATTCCAAACTGCATGCACACTGTCACTCCCCTTCTTCCTGTTTTATTTTGTAAATCAGACCGAGACCGGGATTCTTTTCCGTGTCAGTTCAGGTAAGCCTGCGCAGTTTTTCTGTCTCCGGCTCTCGGTTTTTTCTTATAAATTTTTCAGTGTATCTGTCAGCTTTTCCTCAAAATCAACAGAATCAAAATATTCGTTCTTCTGTCTTTCCGCCTGTTCGTCCTCCTCGGAAAGTTCTTTTTCTGAAGCCGGATCCTGAACTTCCATACCGGCAGTATCATATCTCTGGATCACATCCGCCAGAACATCGGGAAGCTCCTCGGTCTGCCGCCCCGCCGTTTCGGAAGAACCCGAGACCGTATCGTCCGTCCGGTCTTCTTCCTGCCCCGGACGTTTCTCCCTCCCCGGCTCTTCTTCACTGATATTTTTAATCGTGCGGTTCGGATTTGAGACAGCCATCTTCGGAACCGCCTTCACATAGTAATAATACTCGTCGTCCTGAAAACGAAGCATTTTACTTCTGGAATAATCGCCTCCGAAAATAAACAGCTGCAGTATATAACAGATCAGACAGCTTGCCACCGTTCCGATCAGAAGTACCGGCACAGAGATCGGAATTTCAAGAAACAGAGCCCCGGCCAGCTGGATCACAATGTACGCAATCCCTCCCGCGATCACTGAAATCTGCCATGCATAATCCGCTTCCAGTGTACGGATCAGATTGACCACCAGCAGTGTGACTGTGCAGCAGATCAAGGCGACGAGAAGCGCTTCATTCTGAAAGACGCCTTCCGCCATCGTCCGGACAAAATCCAGCATATTAAGATCCTCGCTGGCAGCCAGTACCGCAATCCGTTCCGAGACCAGACGCATAAAATAGTATACCACCAGACCGCACGCCACCGATAACGCGGATACCGGCCCGCCCGCCAGTCCGAAAGCGATCGGGACCGCCGCCGGGATATGCAGCGCAAAAGCCAGCGGTGTCAGGATCAGCGCAAGTGCCTCTCCGGAAGCAAAGCGCAGATATAAAATCCACAGAGCCAGGAGCAGCACAGCCCCAAAAGCCGCCGCCAAAATATGAACACCGGTGCACTGCAGAAGGATCAGGGCCATCGCAAAAAATACCATTCCGTTCAGCGGTATAATCGCACAGATCAGCGAGAGGATCAGTATGATAAAAATATTTCCCAGCGCCGACACATAATCCAGCGTATGGTTAATACTCTGGAAAACCGCCAGCGCCAGAAGAAATTTTCCTGCCGGAAGGATATATGTGCCATACTCGGCGTAGATCTCTTTCAGCTTTTCTTTCAGTTCCAAAAAAAATGTCATTCGGGATTCCTCCTGTTTCATCGACGCTTATTTTTTCGGTCCGCGCCGGCAATATGCGATTTTTTTCCAGCTGACACGCCTTTTTCTTCTCTGTCATACTCCCGCAGCAGGACTCCCAGTCTCTGGGTATATTTTTTCGTATCCCTGACTGCTTTTTTATATTTCTTCAGTGAGAAAGCGACTGTCAAAAGCGAATAGACCACAAGCATCCCCACATAGACGGCCGCCAGCAGTATCAGCAGCACCCACAGATTCATGGAATCCATTCCGTCCATCAGCCAGTCGATCTTCCACATCGCCCAGAGGCCGATCACCAGAAAGTATCCGATGGTCGTAAGGAAGAAATTTTTCAACAGCATGAGACCGATATAATCATTTCTGTAGTACCGGCTGATTTTCAGCTCCTTTTTTCCATCCTCCTGCTCATAACGGGCAAGAGCCGTCATCTGACGGATTCTTTCCTTATTCAGCATAGGTTTTCCTCTTTGATCTTTTCATATAAGAATGCCCTGTCCATCCGGGCATTCTCAGGATTACACCTTAATTATTCTAACATATTATCCGCCGGTTGGAAAGGAGTTCCTGCAAACTAATTGTTTCCGATCGCCACAGTCACAAAGAAAATCGCCTCCACACCCGCCTGTCTGAAGAGAGCAGCCAGGGCGTCCACGGTGCTTCCCGTCGTGTAAATGTCATCCACCAGAAGGATCCTCCGATATGGAATTTTTTTCTCCGGATGTCTCAGGCAAAAGGCTTCCCGAAGATTTTTTCTCCGTTCCTCCGGATCCAGTTCTTTCTGGGGCAGCGTATTTTTCTTTCGAAGGACAAGACTGCTGTCCACAGGAAGACCGGTCTCTTTCGCCAGACATCGTGCCAACACTTCTGCCTGATTATACCCTCTTGTCCGGAGTTTTTTCCGATGGATCGGCACCGGGACCAGCACCTCTGCTTTCGTTCTGCGGATCATCCGGTCCCCGTAGACTGCGATCGCCCGGGCATAAAATCCTGCGTACTCCTGCCTGCCCGAATACTTAAAACGCATCAGGGAACCCTGGATCGGCCCATGATACGGGTAGACAGCGAACCCCCAGTCATAGAAATGACGGCCCTTTCCACATTCCGTACAGTATTCTTCTGTCCACGAATGGATCGATTTGCTGCACTTCCGGCACCGGGGTTCCTCCACCGGTTTCAGTTTCCGGGCACAGTTCCTGCAGATATACGGTTCCTTTTTCCCGAGAATGCCGTCGCAGACCGGACAGCGCCTGGGATAGATCCAGTCCAGCACACTGTCCGCAATCACTTTTCCTGTCCCGCACCGCCCGAAAACGCCTGCGGCGGCGCCGTCTGTCCTGCTTCTTTTACTCTGTATTGTATTTTCTGTTTTCAAGCTCATCTGACACCTCTCAAACACATCCCACTCTTCTGAGAACTGACAGATTCTCCTGTATGATCACAGCATCCAGCTGATAAAAATCGCTTCTTCAAAAACAGCCTGCCGGTCAGGCTGGCCGCTTCACATTCCTTCTTCCCGGCTGCACTCAACGATCCGCTCCGCAAGCGTTGTATAACGGTTTTCCTCGATGTGATTGTCAATCATCGCCTGGAAGGTCACATCGCTGCCCACCAGCGTCACACACTTTCGCGCCCTGGTCACCGCCGTATAGAGAAGATTCCGCGTCATCAGCATCCGCGGACCGCCCAGCAGCGGAATAATCACTGCCGGATACTCGCTTCCCTGGGCTTTGTGGATCGTTGTAGCGTAGGCAAGTTCCAGCTCTTCCGTCTGCTTAAACGTATAGTCCGCGAACTTTCCCTCCTCATATTCCACCGTCACGGTTTCGGCATAGGGATTGATCTTCCGGATGATCCCCAGATCGCCGTTGAACACTCCCATACCCCGCTCGGCAACGACTCCGTTGATCCCCCGGAGTTCCCATTCCAGCTGGTAATTATTCTTGATCTGCATCACCTTATCGCCTTCCCGGAAGACGCCGCTGTTCGTTTCCTTTTCCTCTTTTTCCGGTGAGGGCGGATTCAGGTACCGCTGAAGGATCCCGTTGAGGTTTTCCACGCCCAGCGCACCCTTCCGCATCGGGGTGAGCACCTGAATATCCTGAGGTTTGGCTTCCACATATTTGGGCAGCTTCTGGGAGATCAGAAGCACGATGATCTTCAGGATCACGTTCACATCGTACCGCTTCAGAAAAAAGAAATCCCGGCTTTTGTTGTCCAACGTGACCTTCTGTCCATTGTTGATCTTGTGGGCGTTGACCACGATATCGCTCTGGGACGCCTGGCGGAAAATACGGGTCAGGCGCACCATCGGAAAACATTCCGAGCGGATCAGATCCCGGAGCACGCTGCCCGGGCCGACGCTTGGAAGCTGATTCTGGTCTCCGACCAGGATCAGGCGCGTCCCCGGTACCAGGGCACACAACAATGCATGCATCAGATGAATATCCACCATAGAGACTTCGTCTATGATCACCACATCTGTTTCCAGCGGATTAGAAGCATTCCGTTCAAAGTGGACATGAGTGGAATCGTCGTCCATCCCTCCGTTTACTTCCAGCAGCCGGTGGATCGTACACGCCTCATAGCCTGTGGCCTCGGTCATCCGCTTGGCCGCGCGGCCGGTGGGCGCCGCGAGAAAAATATCCAGTCCCTCATCGGCAAAATAATGGATCATCGCATTGATCGTCGTCGTCTTTCCGGTTCCCGGCCCTCCAGTCAAGATCATCAGGCCGCAGCAGGCCGCCTCGATCACAGCCTCCCGCTGCACTTCGTCCAGCTCCGTACCAGTGTTTTTCTCGATCTGCTCCAGTTTCCGGCGCACCAGATCCTTATCATCCTCGCAGACGATGTTCAGTTCATGCAGCATGCGGGCAGAATTGAGTTCCAGATAATAATACTGGCCCGCATAGACCAGTTTCTGATTTTCGCCGTCCGGAAGCTCCCGCTCCTTCACGACAATCTTCCTTTCGATAGAAAGGTCCATCAGATATTTCGACATATCTTCGACATGAATTCCGAGAAGTTCCTGCGCTTTTGCCGTCAGTATGTTTTCCGGGAGAAACATATGTCCCTGGGCAGACGCCTGGCTCAATATGTAAAGCAAAGCACTTCGGATCCGGTACTCGCTGTCGGCGACAATGCCGATCTTCGCCGCAATCTCATCGGCCATCTTAAAGCCGACGCCCTGGATATCTTCTGCTAACTTGTAGGGATTTTCTTTCAAGATACGGTACAGGCCATCCCCGTACTGATGATAGATTTTCGCCCCAAGGGCGAGAGAAATTCCATACTGAGACAGGAAGATCATCGCATTCTGCATCTCGGCTTTTTCCGCCACCTGAGCAGCGATTTCCCTGGCCTTGCGCTCACTGATCCCCTTTACCTCCGCAAGACGTTCCGGTTCTTCCTGAATGATTCGTAACGTTTCTGTCTTAAAACGCCGGACGATCCTGGCCGCAAGCGCCGCGCCAACCCCCTTAATCGCTCCCGATCCGAGGTAACGCTCCAGCGCTGCGGAATCTTCCGGCACCTTGGTCTCATAGGATTCGATACGGAACTGGCGGCCATAGACGGAATGCTCCGTCTCTGTCCCGACCGCCTCGATCAGTTCTCCCTCTCCGATCGCTGGAAGTGTTCCTACACAGGTCAGTTCCGTACCCTTCATTTTCAAATTCAAAACGGTATACCCGTTTTCCTCATTGCGGAATATGATATGATCCACATATCCCTCTACTGTTCTTTTTTCCATATCAAAACTGGCTTTCAAATTTTGTCATCACTTCCCGGTACTGTCCGGTTCCCAGCGCCACCACACAGGACGGATTCTCTGCCGTCATCGTCTGGATACCTGTCCGTTCCTGGATCAGCTCCTCAATCCCGTCCAGCAGGCAACCACCGCCGGTCAGAACGATCCCCCGGTCCGCCACATCAGATGCCAGCTCCGGCGGCGTCTTTTCCAGTACCGCACAGACAGCATCCGCAATCTCTCCGGTCGCTGTTTTCAGCGCTTCGCGGATCTCCTCGGAAGTAAGCGTGATCGTCTTGGGAAGTCCGGTGATGATATTTCTCCCCTTGACCTCCATGCTCTTCTCTTCAATCCTCGGATAAGCCGAGCCGATCTGGATCTTGATGGACTCCGCGGTCTGTTCTCCGATAAATACGTTATGCTGCTTGCGCACGTAGCGGATGATCGCCTCGTCGAAATCATCGCCGGCCAGCTTGACCGAATTTGACACGACCGTTCCGGCCAGCGAGATCACCGCAATATCCGTCGTTCCTCCTCCGATATCCACCAGCATATTTCCACAAGGTTTCGTAATATCAATTCCCGCTCCGATGGCCGCGGCCACAGGTTCGGGAACGATCACCACATCTCTGGCTCCCGCCTGATACGTGGCCTCCTCCACCGCTTTGCGCTCCACTTCCGTCACTCCCGACGGCACACAGATACTGACCCTGGGCTTACGAAACGCTTTTCTGCCCATTGCCTTCTGAATAAAATATTTTAACATTCTCTCTGTAATCAGAAAGTCAGTGATAACTCCCTGGCGCAGGGGACGGATTGCCATAATGTTTCCCGGCGTACGCCCGATCATCTGTCGTGCTTCCTCACCGATTGCCTTCACTTTATCGGTGTCTTTATCATATGCGACTACGGACGGCTCTTTGAGCACGATTCCTTTTCCTTTGGAATACACCAGTATACTGGAGGTTCCAAGGTCGATTCCTATATCTGTCCCTGCAGCCATATAATTCCCCTTTCTCTTTCTGCAATTCTGTATTTTTCTATTTCCTAATTATAGCGAATTGCCAGATAAATGGAAAGCGTTTTTTATAGATATTTTGCGACATATTTCCCGGTATAAGAGGCAGGATTCTTCGCCACTTCCTCCGGAGTTCCCTTCGCGATCACCGTTCCGCCACGGTCGCCGCCTTCCGGTCCGATATCAATAATGTAGTCCGCGGTCTTGATCACATCCAGGTTGTGTTCGATGACGACCACTGTATTTCCACCCGCAGACAGGCGCTGCAGAATCTCCACCAGCTTGTGAACATCCGCAAAGTGCAGACCGGTCGTGGGCTCGTCCAGAATATAGATTGTCTTTCCGGTACTTCGTTTGCCCAGCTCCGCAGCCAGCTTGATCCGCTGCGCCTCGCCGCCGGACAGTGTTGTGGACGGCTGTCCCAGCCGGATATAGGAAAGTCCCACATCGTTCAGCGCTTCCAGCTTCCGGCAGATTGACGGAACCGGCCGGAAAAATTCCACCGCTTCCTCCACCGTCATATCCAGCACATCATAGATACTCTTTCCCTTATATTTTACCTCAAGGGTTTCCCGGTTATACCGTTTTCCCCGGCAAACCTCGCAGGGCACATAGACGTCCGGAAGGAAATGCATCTCGATTTTTATGATCCCGTCGCCGCCGCATGCCTCGCAGCGTCCTCCCTTGACGTTGAAACTGAATCTCCCTTTTTTATATCCTCTCGCTTTCGCGTCCTGGGTCGCCGCGAACAGATCGCGGATCTGATCGAACACGCCGGTGTACGTCGCAGGGTTGGACCGGGGCGTCCTTCCGATAGGCGACTGGTCGATATCGATGACCTTGTCCAACAGTTCCTCGCCCTCGATGCCTCTGTGTTGCCCCGGGATCGTCCGCGCCCGGTTCAGATCTCTCGCCAACCGCTTGTACAGGATTTCATTGACCAGAGAACTCTTTCCGGAGCCGGAAACCCCCGTCACACAAGTCATTACCCCCAACGGGAATGCGACGTTGATATTCTTCAGATTGTGTTCTTTCGCTCCCAGAATTTTGAGCCAGCCGGTCGGCTTTCTGCGCACCTTCGGAACCGGTATTTTCAGCTTTCCGCTGAGATACGCACCGGTGATGGACTTTTCGTTTTTCATGATATCCTCAGCGGTTCCGATCGCCACCAGTTCACCGCCGTGCTCTCCCGCTCCCGGTCCGATATCCACGACACAGTCCGCCGCCCACATCGTGTCCTCGTCATGTTCCACGACGATCAGCGTATTCCCCAGATCTCTCAGGTGTTTCAGTGTACTCAGCAGCTTATCGTTATCTCTCTGGTGAAGGCCGATACTTGGCTCATCGAGAATATACGCAACACCCACAAGTCCGGATCCGATCTGGGTTGCCAGACGGATCCGCTGTGCCTCGCCGCCGGACAGCGTACCGGTTGCACGGGAGAGCGTCAGATAATCCAGTCCCACATCCATCAGGAATTTCACTCGTGCCCGGATCTCTTTCAGCACCTGCTTTCCGATCAGCATCTGCTGGTCTGTCAGCTTCAGTTCCTCCAGAAAAACGGTCAGTTTTTCAATCGATAGATCCGTCACCTCCGCAATATTCTTATCGCCCACCGTCACCGCCAGAGAGGTCGGCTTCAGACGCTGCCCGTGGCAGGCATTACAGGGCGTAACACGCATAAAGGTCTCATATTCCTGCTTAACGGAATCGGCAGATGTTTCCCGGTAACGGCGCTCCACATTTTTGATCAGCCCCTCAAAAGCGACGTCGTACACGCCGGTGCCTCTCTGACCGGTATAATGCACCTTTACCTTTTTCCCGTCGGTTCCATAGATCAGCACATCGTGGATTTTTTTCGGATACTCCTGAAACGGGGTATCCAGAGAAAAATCATACTCCTCAGCCAACGCCTCCAGGATCGCCCGGGTAAAGCTTCCTTTCGACGTGCAGGACTGCCATCCCAGGACTACGATCGCGCCCTGATTGATGCTCAGCGACGGATCCGGGATCATCAAACGTTCATCGAACTCCATTTTATAACCCAGGCCATAGCAGCTCGGGCAGGCGCCGAACGGATTGTTGAAGGAAAAACTCCGTGGTTCGATCTCTTCCATACTGATCTGACAATCTGGGCAGGAAAAGCTCTGGCTGAAACTCTGAATGTTTCCGTCCATCGTATCTACGAACAGAAGTCCGTCCGCCAGACTCAGCACATTCTCAATCGAGTCTGTGAGACGCTTCTCGATCCCGGGCTTCACCACCAGACGGTCCACAACGATCTCGATATTATGCTTGATATTCTTATCCAGAGAGATCTCCTCGGAGAGTTCATACAGATTTCCGTCGATGATCACCCGGACGTAACCGCTCTTCTTCGCACGCTCCAGCACCTTCTCGTGGCGGCCCTTCCGCCCGCGCACCACCGGCGCGAGAAGCTGAATTTTCGTCCGCTCCGGGAGCGACATGATATGGTCCACCATCTGATCCACCGATTGTTTACTGATCACCCGCCCGCACTTCGGACAATGGGGGATCCCGATCCTCGCATAGAGGAGACGGAAATAATCGTAAATCTCGGTCACTGTTCCCACAGTAGAACGCGGGTTTCGGTTCGTAGATTTCTGGTCGATGGAGATCGCCGGTGGGAGACCCTCGATGCTCTCCACATTCGGTTTCTCCATCTGGCCCAGGAACTGGCGGGCATAAGAAGAAAGACTCTCCATATATCTTCTCTGGCCTTCCGCATAGATCGTCTCGAACGCCAGAGAACTTTTTCCGGAGCCGCTGAGTCCCGTCAGAACCACAAACTCATTTCTCGGAATATCCACATCCAGGTGCTTCAGATTATTCTCACAGGCACCGCGGATCTTTATAAACTGTTTTTTTGTATTGTCCACCATCTTTGACCTCTTTTTACCTCTGTCATGATTACTTATGAAACAAGCCCATTGTAGCACACTATGAACGTGAAAGCAAACATTTGTTCTTTCCCGTATTAATAACATGTAACATTTCAGCCATCTGAACTGTTATGTTTTCCGGACAGCTGAAGAAGGGAGATTCCTATGACAAGCTCCGGAAATGCATCCATGTCAGCATCCTGGATTTTTCCTGGTTTGACGATGACCTGTATTATCATACGGTTCATCTCTATGATGATTGTAAAAAGGAGTGTTATTCGGATCTTCTGGAATTGCAGTTCCTCGAATCGAAGAAGCTGCCGCCAGAAGCGCAGTCTGAAAAAGGGATCCTGCGCTGGATGCGGTTTCTGCATGGCAAAAACCGAAAGGAGTTCGAGTATATGGCAGAGAAAGACGAATATATCCGGGAAGCATATGACACATTGGTGCAGATGAGTGCGGATGAGAAAAAGCAGATGGAATATGAAGCGCGGGAAAAGGCGCTGCGGAACTACCAGTCCCAGATGCAGAGCGCGGAAAACGCCGGTTTCAGAAAAGGAGAACAGTTTGGTTTTCAAAACGGTCTGAAGAAAGCCAAGCGTGTATTTCAACTAAGTGCACAAGGCAAAACACCGACAGAGATTGCAGAAATCTGCCAGATATCGGAACAGGAAGCCAGAGATATCTTAGAATGATCATTTAAAAACAGACGCCATCTCCCACCGCCTCACTCTCAGAAGCGGGCATGGTCTCTCCGGCGTTCGCCGGGGCGTGCCTGAGACAGCCTCCCGGCCGCCGGCTCCTTAGGGAAATGCAGTGCTTGCGACTACAGGCGGACACGGCCAGACGGGATGTCCGCGGAACCGCAGAGCGAACAAGCCTACTGCAGGAACCAAGCCTAAATCCCGCTCTGAGCGTCTGCGAACATCCCGCCTGGCCGTGTCCGAATGTCGGAGTGAGCACGCATTCCTAAGGAGCCAGCAGCCGGGAGGCTGTCTCAGGCACGCCCCGGCGGGCGGCGGAGAGGCTGTGCCCGCTTCGTCCCTCCTACTCCAAAAGAAAATCGGCCATTATGACGTTGCTGACGGAGACGCCTTGTCGGGTCAGACCGATCCTTCCGCCGGTTCTCCACAGCATCTCCAACTTCAGATACTTTTCCAGTACCGGACGATATACTTCATCGACTGTTTTCCCGAACAGCCGCCGGAATTCCTGTTCAGAGATCCCCTCATTCATTCGAAGGCCCAGGAACATAAATTCCTCCATGCAATCCTGCTGCGAGAGCTGCTCCGTATTTTCACGGATCTTTTCCGGCTGCCCGCTGTCCGCCAGATATTTTCTTACATCTGTTGTATTGGTAAATCTGCGGTTCTCCAGCAGAGACGCCGCGCCCGGCCCGAAGCCGAGGTAATCGACGCGTTTCCAATATCCGATGTTGTGACGGCATTCGCATCCCGGCTTTGCGTAATTGGAGATCTCATACTGAGTATACCCGTATTCTCCGAGAATCTCTCCGGTTCTCTCATACATCTTCCGCTCTGTTTCCTCCTCCGGCAAATCCAGATCCCGGGAAGCAAACGGCGTACCCGGCTCGACGATCAGGCTGTACGCCGAGATATGTTCCGGCCCGAGTTCTGCGACAGTGCGCAGGCTGGCTTCATAGCTCTCCAGGCTCTGCCCCGGCAGTCCGGACATCAGATCAACATTGATGTGGGAGAATCCACAGCCGCGGGCCTGCGAGAAGCTTTCCAGAAAATCGCGGAAAGTATGGATCCTTCCCAGCTGCCGGAGTTCCCGGTCATGTACGGACTGGCACCCGAGACTCAGGCGGTTAAAACCGGCCTCCCGGTAGATCTGCAGTTTTGCTTCCGAGAGTGTCCCGGGATTTGCCTCCAGCGTGATCTCTGCATCCTGGTCGAACCGGAAGTTTTGCTTCAAAAGTGTCAGGATTTCCGCCAGCAGCTCCGCTTTCGGCACGGACGGAGTTCCGCCTCCGAAGAACACAGAGGCCACATGAGAATCGGGAAAAGATCCCGTTCCCGAAATTTCTTTTTTCAGCGCCTCCATATATCTGTACTGCTGTTCTTCTGTCGACGGGAACGATAGAAAATCGCAGTAATCACATTTGCGGATACAGAAGGGAATGTGAACGTATAATTCCAGTATATTACTCATTTGCTTTTTCCTTTTTTAATATAATACCATCGCTATTTTGCATAGATTTCGCAAACGCGGACAACAGAAAGGGATTATATGCAATCTCAAGCATATGATGTTCCACTGTACATTGAAGCGCCATACAAAAGAGAATTGTTAAAAACACAAAGTCCTCTTCTTTTAGTGCACGATACGAAATTTTTACACTCAGAAAACATATTACACAAAATACAACTGTTCCCATACAGAGAAGTATAGAAATATATGAAGAATCTAAAAAGAAATAATTAGCTCTTGTTTCTGTGCTTCCGCCAAATCCAATCATTGGAATATATTGTCCAAACCACGAAAATCCATATTCCGTAATCCCTTTTTTCCCAAGTAAAAGGCGTGAACTGGTCAGCCAATTGACAATTTTCCAAAACTCGCTATCTTCTCGATAACTCAAAGTCAATAAAGTGATAAGTCCTGCACACAAGGGAACAGCTCCTACCATTAATCCTTGAATCAGGCGACTTCTTCGCCGTGTTTTCCCTTTTTTTATTTCACGATGTCTTTGAATTTTCTGATATAAAAGCATCAAGGTCAGCAAAATGATCATTACCGTATTCATTCTCGCATCGCAGAAAACATATATAGCTGACCCACAAATAAAAAATATAATCAGCTCCCTGATCCTCAATCTTTCTTTTCTTATATATGTCCATGCAAGGCACAAATAAAATACATGCGCTGAAAAATCCGTAGGATAAACAGACCCAAACGCAATTCTCGCCCTCCTTCCTTCCTGATGATAAATCAGATTCTCAATAAGTCCTGTTTCAGCTGCAACGATCATTAACACCATCAAAATGGCTCCAAGGCCAAAATAAACTTGCACAATTTTGCGAAAAGACAATCCCTGCGCACCAATCAATAAAAGCACAAATGTAAGGAGTATTTCATACCTGCTTCTTCTTGCATAAGCCACAAAAAAGCTTAACATGACGATAGAAATCACAAAAACTTCACTTACTCTATATATTTGAGAGATTGCGATTTTTGCAAAAATGAATACCAGCATAACAATTCTCAACATTATATGAAATTGTGAATGATCTTTTAGTGGAAACATTGTTGTATGCAAAAACGCATCCACAAAAAAGATTCCAAACAAAATCAAATAACATTTTTCTAATATTTCCTTTTTATTTATTTCAAAGTATTTTTCTATCCTATACAATAATTCTGTACCCATCTGCATTTTTATATCTCCTGGAATCTGTAACATTTCATAACTGATATTTTATATTGATTTTTTCCTTGTGAAGTACCGCCGGAATACAGTTTCGGATAATCGCAGCGACATCGGCCTCCGGCTTTCGGCATCCCGTATCAACCCAGTGTTTCAGGATCATCGTAAATCCGGCCTGGAAGGAAATAAAATAGTACATCATGTCTTCCTCCGAGGTGATCCCGGCCTTTTCGCATTGAGGTTTGATGATCTCATTCCACATCGGCCCATACCCCTGCCGGATGGGAAACGACTTTCGGTGTCTGAGATTGATCCTATAAAAATAGCTGTGTTTTTTGATATGCCGCAGAAACGGGAGAAAGGATTCTTCCGAAAAGATCAGGTGTTCCTCCCGGGGAGCCGCCGCATAGGTTTCCAGCAATTCCGCATTCAGAAGATCTTCCATTTTGTCCACCATATCGTAAATGTCCATAAAATGCGCGTAAAAGGTGGAGCGGTTGACCTGCGCTTTCTCACAGATCTTTTTCACAGTGATTTTTTCAAACTCCGTATGCTTCATAATATCCAGCATGGCGGCTTCCATGCGGATCTCTGTGTCCCGGAAACGCTGATTGTTTTTCGTATTCACGTCTGCTCCCTCTCTTTATTATTCCAACACAAATTGTGTTATTGACGATTGATTGTATCATTTTACTGCGGGATAATAGAAAAAGCAAGAAAAAAAGATTTAAGAGAAAACGTTTGGAAAGAAACTTCCGGATTTATCTTAATGGCGCGGCAAGTGCGTCAGGAAGGAGGAAACGATGAAAGCTGCTATCTACAGGGGACAGCACCACGTAGATCTGTGTGAACTGCCTGTTCCGGAACTGAACGATGATGATGTGCTGATTCAAAATATTTATTCCAGTATCTGCGGTACGGACGTTGCCGTATACCAGCATGGCTCGGCCACAGGACACCGTATCTTTGAAAATGGAGAATTCGGACACGAGACCGTTTCGCGGATCGTCGCCAAAGGAAAAAATGTCACGGAGTTTGAAATCGGCGAACGGGTGTATCCCTATCCTCTCTATGCGACCGGCGACACCCGGAGAGCGGGAACGATCGGAGGATTTTCCGAGTATATCCGGGTTCCGGACGCAAAATTGAATCACTCTCTGTACCGGGTGGACGATCGGATCTCTGACCGGGAAGCCTGCCTGATCGAGCCGTTTACCGTAGGCTGCCGGGCGGCGAGACGCGGCCATCCGATGCCGGGTGAAACCGCCGTTGTCTTCGGATGCGGAACGATCGGTATCGCGGCGGCGATTGCGCTCCAGTATTTCGGAGTGGAAAAGGTCATGATCTGCGACCTCTCAGAGTTCCGTCTTGCCATCGCCCGGAAACTTGGCTTTGCGGTCTGCAATATGTCCTGCGGATCGTTTGAGGACACCGCCAGACAGTATTTGGGCGAAGCACATTCTCTTCACGGAAGCGTGCCGGATATCGACTGCTTCATCGACGCTACCGGATCCGAGCAGATCATGGATCTGTTCATGCGGGCAGGAAAAATCGAAAGCCGGTTTGTGAACGTAGCTGTGGACAAGACACTGAGAAATCTGGACCTGCTCCATCTGACCTACTCATCCAAGAGCATCATCGGGTCCGGCGGTTATATGCCGGAGGATGTGACAGATGTTATGAATATCATGAAGAGTAGAAAGTGGAAGATCGAGAACATCATCACCCATGAATTCCCTCTGGATCAGATCGGGGAGGCGCTGGAGACAGCCTCCGATCCCTCCAAAGCATTTAATGTGATCATAAAATTCTGATCTGCATTCACGCTATGCAACCGTTCGTTACCGTTCAGCCAGCTGAACGGTAACAACGCTATACACTTTGTCCTGGCCGTGGTAAAATAAATCCGCCGGTCGGGGCGTTTTTACACTTTTATACATTCTGCGCGGAAAATACACAGACCCTGTCCGGACTTTTCCGTATTCCGCAAAGGAGGGAATTCTGTTGATCTCACGAATCAAAAAACTGTTGGAAAAGGAAGCTGTCTCCTATCTTTTCTGGGGTATCGCGGCGACTGCCGTGAACTGGATCGTCTACACTGCCGCGTCTTTCCTGACGCCATGGCCGATGACCGTCTGCAACTTTATCGCCTGGATGGCGGCAGTGCTTTTCGCCTATCTCACCAACCGGAGTTTTGTTTTCCGGTCCCATACACATGGAGCAGCGGAAGTCCTCCGGGAGTTTCTTCTTTTTGTCGGCGCCCGGATCTTTACCGGCCTGTTTGAAATTTTCCTGCCGTCGATCCTGTTTCACGCCGGCGTCACCTGGTCGTTTCTGGGCATTGAAGGCTTCTGGGCAAAGGCGGTCGTAACCGTCCTGATCATTGTCATGAACTATATCCTGAGCAAACTGATCGTATTCCGGAAGTAACAGAAATGAGGGCCTCCGTAATGATATGCCCCCTGTCAAGTAGACAGGGGGCATATCATTACG
>DXEK01000055.1 GCA_019115005.1 Candidatus Fusicatenibacter merdavium
AACCGTCGTTGTCAACGGTCTTAACCTGTGTTACAACACACGGACCTGCCTGAAGTACAGTTACAGGGATCAGTGCGCCGTTTTCGTCGAAAATCTGAGTCATTCCGACTTTTGTAGCTAAGATTGCTTTCTTCATTCCTTTTACCTCCTGTTTTCTCTACAGCGGAACATCACATACCGATGTTCATTCTAGCATACAGTTGATATAAGTGGAACACTATGACCCGTTCGGGATGTTGATTCCTTTTGAATGGACAGCGTGCCGGGAGATACCGGACGCCGATGCATCGTGTTGCTTCTATATCAATCCATTGCTTTCTTTAAGAATGTTGCCGGTTCTTACTTTTTGTTTTTCATCTTGATGTCGATGTAAACGCCAGCCGGCATCTCAAGTCTGGACAGTGCGTCCACGGTTTTCTGAGTAGGTGTGATGATGTCGATCAGTCTCTTATGTGTTCTCTGCTCGAACTGCTCACGGGAATCTTTGTATTTGTGTACGGCACGAAGAATGGTTACTACTTCCTTTTTGGTTGGAAGCGGCACCGGTCCGCTCACCTTTGCTCCGTTTTTCTTTACAGTTTCGATGATTTTCTGTGCAGATGCATCTACTAACTGATGATCATACGCCTTCAATGTGATTCTCATTACCTGACTTGCCATAAAAAAAGTCGCCTCCTTTTCGCACTTTACGAGCACGACAAGCGGTGACTGTACACTTACCCGTGTGTGTCTCAACTTCCCACACGGTTTCTGCCTTCTTTGCCGATCCTCAGACCGGAGGATATCTCTCATATCCTTACAGCAGACTGTTTAGTTTGTACAGTGACTTGTCGCCAGTTTCTTAACTTGACATTCGCTCCACGGAAAACCTGTTACATTTATCTATCTGAACAGCAACCTCGCGCTTCATAGCTATCAATGTCACAACATCTGCATTATACAGGATAGTTTTTGGAAATGCAAGGACTTTTTTGTTTTTTTAAAAAAACATTTGGGAGAGCCTCCTTCTTCCCTACCTGAGTTTTGCGTGCGGGACGGGGATTTCTGATGTCAGAAAAAGCAAAAGCTCCATGTACTGAGCTGATCGGATCTGCTCAGTACATGGAGTTTTTTTACACGATATCGGAGTAGTCGAGGATGGTTACTCCGGTTTCTTTGTCTTCGATCACTTTCGGATGGTCGCCGGCTTCTTCGGCTTTTTTCAGAAGTTCTTCGGCAGTAAGAACCGGCATGGCCAGTTCTACAGGAGCTTCCGGATCGATCTCCGGCTCGGTCTCTTCCGTCTCCTCTTCGGCAGGTGTTTCATCTTCTGTCTCCTGGAGTTCCGGTTCTTCTTCCGTATCTTCTGTGTTATCCTCGGTATCCGGAATCTCTTCTGTCTCTTCAGAGGTTTCTGAAACGACTGTCTCTTCGCTCTCTTCCGGAACTTCAGCAGCCGCGCTGCCGTCAACCGGTCCGGAACTGTCTTCTTCCCGGGAAACATCATCTCCCCGCAGAAGCGCTCCTACCGCGTCGGCAAGAGAGCGTTCCAGTTCTTCATCAAGATCCTGGTTTTCCTCCTGCGATGTGCCATCCATCGTTTCCAGTAATTCTTCAGAAATTTCTTCTTCAGGTGTTTCGCTGTGTTCCTCCGGCGCCACAGTTTTCAGACTGTCCGGATCAACCGTTGTGCTCTCTTCCGGTTCTTCTTCCAGCGGCGGAATCGTCATTTCATCATCGCTTTCCGGTTCCTGGCTGTCAGCACTGTCGCTGTTTTCTGTCTCATCATCGCCGGAATTTTCTTCCTGTTCGTCTTCAGAGATCTCTTCCGTCTCTGCGTCGTCCTCGGCAACATCGTCGTCATCCTCGTCTTCTTCTGCCTCTCTGGCTTTTCGACGGGCTTCTTTTTTCAGACGGCGCTTTTCCTTCCGGGTCAGAGGCTGTTCTTCTTTCTCTTCCTCATCGGTCTCTTCCGCTTCTTCCTCTTCGTCTTCGCTGTCCTCGTCCTCGTCATCATCTTTTCGCCATACTTCCGACAGGATAAACAATATGATCAGGAAAGCAACGCACAATCCGAGGATGATAATGCCTTCTCTGCTCTGCAGAGTCAAAGAGAGCATTCCGATCACCGGCACGGTCAACGCTACCTTCTGTACGCCGCCCGACAGCTGCTGTTCCTGTGTATCGCCGCTGACATCATCGGTCAGGGTATAAGTGGAGGTGTCCGCAGCAATAGCGGTCACCGTATAGACATAGCTCCCGTTGCTGTCATCCTGGAGGATCTTATCCCCCGTCTCCAGTTCCGGGGCCTGCATACTCGTCGCATAGGTCACGGAGCCGCGGCTCAGGTTGGTATTTCCTGTCCCATCGGATACTTTTGTCGTGACTCCCAGCAGCGGCGGGATCAGCAGCGCTCCAGCCGAGAGTATCGCGACCAGCAATACTATATTTACGATTGCTTTTAAGAATTTCGACATTTCTCTACTCCTTATTGGCTTCTTGTGGGTTTTAAATTTTCGCGCCGTTCATGTTATGCCTGAGCTTCTGTCCTGCAGTTGTGTCTGCAGACGGCTTCAGGAGTATGAACTTTTTGTTCCTTCTGAACAGTTATCCCTATTTTACCATCGAATCTTTTGGATGTACATAGTTTCATTCAGAATCTTTCGGTTTTTTATTATAACGCTTTTTCCTGAATAATGCAAGAATCGAAGGAAGGAGCGGACCATTCCCGGTTACCGTTCAGCCAGGTCTGCGCATTTACTGCGCAGACCGTGTGAAAACGTAGTGCCTGTGGGCATCCAGCCCATCGCGAAGCGATTCTTAATGGCTGGATGCCGTAACAGTTCAGATGGCTGAACTGTTACCATTCCCGGTTACCATTCAGCCGGCGGAATGCCCGCACCAGGCGGAGATAGAAAACGGAGCCCGTGGATTTTTACTGTTTAATATGATAAAATGAAGCAAGCGACAAAAACTCATAAATTTCATGTTTGCATGAAAATATATGATTTTTGACGCGTGAAACACCGAAAAGCAGCCACTTTTCGAAAAAAACAGGCGGATGTGAGGCGGTTTCAGGATTGCGGAAACACGAAGTTCCGAGCAATCTGTGTCTCACACGCATCTGCCGGGCGCTGAGACGCCGTATTTAATAGGAGGAGATTTTTATGACATCGAGAATTGCCGCTATTGCGGAGAAAATGATGGAGTATGACCGATACGATATACGTCGGATCAACCATTTTATGAAAGTATACGGATATGCCGCTGTGATCGGCCGTCAGGAAAGGCTGGACCACCGGACGCAGGAAACGCTGGAGATTGCGGCTCTGCTCCACGATATCGGCATTAAGATCAGCGAAGAGAAGTACCAGAGCAGCGCAGGCCCTTATCAGGAACTGGAAGGGCCGCCGGAAGCGGAAAAACTGCTGGCCGGATTCTCTCTGGATCGGGAGATGACCGAACGCATCTGCTGGCTGATCGGACACCACCATACTTATACCGATATTCAGGGACTGGATTACCAGATCCTTGTGGAGGCAGACTTCCTGGTAAATCTGGAAGAAGATCACGTAAATGTCCATGGAATTCTCCGTGCCGAGGAGAAGATTTTCCGGACTGCTTCCGGAAAAAGGCTGCTGCATCTACTGTTTCAGACCGAAACAGCGTAAAGGTCTGTGCAGATGCCTGCTGTTTGTTGTTATTTCACATGATCCCGTATCCAGTCGCAGATCAGATCGGCGATCTCGTCGCTGTTATCTTCCATCATCAACGCATGAGTGTTTCCTCGGATTCCCAGATCCGGGAGTTCTGTCCAGGTGCTGTCTCCGCCCAGTTCCAGGAGCCTGTACCGAACAGTGGGTGAAAGACGCCAGACGGATTGATCTTTCAGATGCCAGGACGGATTTCTCCGGAATTCAACTGGAAAAAGATGACATTGCAGTGATCGCTGTTCCATCTTTCGGCGGCCGTGTTCCGGCGCTGGCCACCCAGAGACTAAGCAGCATTCACGGCGATCAGGCACGGTGCGCGCTTGTATGCGTGTATGGCAACCGCGCCTACGAAGACACACTGATAGAATTGAACGACACCGCTATGCAGTGTGGTTTCCGGGTGACTGCCGCTGTCGCCGCAGTTGCGGAACATTCCATCGCTCACCAATATGCAGCAGGCCGGCCGGACGAACAGGACAAAACCGTACTTCATGCGTTTGCCGAAAAGATCAAGGAAAAACTGGAAAATTCTCCTGAAACCGTTTCTGCCCCCGAGATTCCCGGAAACCGCCCCTACAAAAAAGCTGGCGGAGGCGGACTGATCCCGAAAGCAGACTCCGACTGTACGCTCTGCGGCCTCTGCGCGGAAAGCTGCCCGGCACAGGCCATCAGTAAGGAAAATCCCAAAGAGACAGACAACAGCAAATGTATTTCCTGCATGCGCTGCGTCGCCCAATGTCCGCAGTCTGCCCGCAAGGTAAATAGCATCATGGTATCCGCCGTAGCTCTTGCACTAAAAAAAGCCTGCTCCGTGCGGAAAGAACCAGAACTGTATCTTTGATCTTGTCTTCCACGGGCAAAGATCCGGCAGACACACTGCCTGTTCTTTGACAATAACAGAGGTTCATTCCCATTACAACCGTCCCCGGGAGCTTCCACAGCGGAGGTCCCCCGGGGACGGTTTTTTCACACAGGCGCTTCTGAAAGTAAGCTAAAGTGAGCGTAATATCAATCTGAAAAATTGTAGCTTTCAGAAATATACCGCTTCAGCATACTGGACGTTTCAAGAGACGCCGAAATTATCATAAGCGTCCCCACCGGAGATAAGAACCAGATCATACGGCAGATGATACAGATCCATGGAAGTAAACGAAAGCACAAGTCCATTCGCATCCTCTTTAACCTCTATATCAATGAGATCCGAAGCGCCGTTCAGCGGAATGGTAAGTGTTTCGTCTGCCGGAACTTCCACATACAGAACCGGAACTGTGACTTCGATATTGCTCTCCTGAATGGGTTCTTCCGATGACTCAAACGTATAGGCGATCGTCCCATCCAGACCGGACGATCGATTCAACGTATATTCTGTTCCATCTTGCCTGTTTTTCAACTGTGGCGCTCTTGTCTCCAGAAACTCGGGAAATGAAATGCGGCAGTGACTGAATTGCCAAATTGCCAGTAACCGATCACAGTTCAACCAATAAGCTATGACGATCACTCCAAGAAAATCCGGAAAATTTCCTCTTGAACACCCCTTATATGTTCTCTATAATATTCATAGACCAGAAAGGGAAGATTCCTTCCCTATCCGCCGCAATACCCGCGAATAGTTCACAGCATTCGCTGTTCACTGTTCGTTGCCCGGCAAATGGTGCTGCATGCCAGTGGCACGCGTTTAGCACGGACCGCAGCGGAAAAGTACCGGTACGAAAGAAGGAGAAAACCTCTATGGATTCCAGGATAAAAACCATTGAAGACCTGTCACTGAACGCATGGCCTTCCCATCAAATGCAGATTTACGACGGATGGATCCTCCGCTTTTCTTACTTTTACACCCACAGGACCAACAGTGTGGAACAGATCGGACCGTCTCTGCTTCCGATTCCGGAGAAGGTCGATTACTGTGAAGAAATCTATCGGCAGTGGGGAACTCCATGTATCTTTAAGATCAGTCCTCTGGTGCCGTCCGAATTTGACCGCTATCTGGAAAAACGCGGCTACGAAATCCAGCACACGACCCATGTTATGACCCGCCCGCTGGACAATGTCTCCGACCTGAACCCGGACGTCTTCGTCACCACCAGCAGTTTCATCCCTCTGAAGTGGATCGAAGCGCTCTTTGCCCTGAAAGGCACCACCAATATCATGCATCGCACCATCGTACCGTCCATGTACCGGGCAATCCCAAAGCAGACCATCTGTGCGTCCGTCACTGACGACAGCGGAACCATCATCGCCACCGGGCTCGGGATCCTGGACCGGGAATACATCGGCCTGTACGCGATCCATGTTCATCCCGATTACCGCCACAGGAACTACGCCCGTTCTATCTGCCAGACGATCCTGAAACAGGGGCACAGTCTGGGCGCCACAAAATCCTATCTCCAGGTCGTAGACGGGAACGAGGCTGCCATCCATCTTTACCAATCCCTCGGCTACACACGCTTTTACACCTATTGGTTCCGTCTGAAACCTGTCGCCGGTCCTGCCTCCGGCTCTCCTGTATGATTTAAGAAAGAAA
>DXEK01000056.1 GCA_019115005.1 Candidatus Fusicatenibacter merdavium
ATCCACAAAGCGCAGGCAATATAAGCAAGATATTCACACATTAAACGGTAAAAGCAACGCCAATATCGATAAAGATTATCAAAATAGGACAATTGGAGCATTGAACATACTATTAATCAGTGTTTCCTTAGATAAATAAGATGGCTGCCTTGATGGCGCCGCAGTGCGTCAGGAGGAGGAAAAGATGGAACGTTTTTATCTGATTGCCAATCAGACCAAGGACAAAAATTTCACCGTAACCCGTAAGGTTGTAAACTATCTGGAAGAGCATGGAAAACAGTGTTTCCTTTCCGCGCAGATCCGGTCCTGCGCGGAAGCGGAAGGAGGATTCCTGCCGCAGAGCGGAGGGAAGGAAGAAGGATTTCATTATACAGATCCGTCTCTGATCCCGGACCATATTGACTGTGTCATTGTACTCGGAGGGGACGGAACGCTGCTGCAGGCGGCCAGAGATGTAGTGGACCGGCAGATCCCTCTGCTGGGCATCAATCTGGGAACCCTGGGATACCTGGCGGACATCGACAGCAGTTCGATCGTACCGGCGCTGGATCATCTTCTGGCCGGGGAGTATGAACTGCAGCGGAGGATGATGCTGACGGGAAGTATCTACCGCGGAAACCGGAAAATCGCAGAGGATATCGCGCTGAATGATATCGTCCTGGGAAGACAGGGAGGCCTTCGGGTCGTGGAGTTCAAAAACTATGTCAACGGTGAGTTTCTCAACTCTTACCGTGCGGACGGGATCATCATCGCGACGCCGACCGGTTCCACCGGCTACAGTCTGTCGGCAGGGGGCCCGGTGGTGTCTCCGGAGGCGGCGATGCTTCTGATGACGCCGCTGGCGCCCCATACGCTGAATACCCGCAGTATTATTTTCCCGGAACATGATGTGATCATTGTGGAACTCGGACCGGCACGCGATGGCGGTGTGGAGCACGGCATGGCCTTTTTCGACGGGGATACCAGCGTTCCGATGATCACCGGCGACAGGATCGAGATAAAAAAATCCAGAAAAGATACCTGGCTGGTAAAAGTCAGCCGGATCAGCTTCCTGGAAACGCTTCGCAGGAAAATGGCAAATAATATTTAGAATACAGAAGACCGTGTTGCGTTCAGCCGGGTCTGCACATTCGCTGCGCAGACCGTATGAAAACGTAGTGTCTACAGAATAGACAGGGAGGAAATCAGATGAAAATCGCGAGACATGCACAGATTCTAAAGCTGATCAGTCAGTATGACATAGAGACGCAGGAGGAACTGGCCCAGAAACTGGAGGAATCCGGGTTTGCGGTGACACAGGCGACCGTATCGAGAGATATCCGCCAGCTGAAACTGACCAAGGTTCCGAAGGAAAACGGCGGTTTTCGCTATGCAGTGCTGCAGAACACTGCACCTGAGATGGGTGCGCGGTATGTGCGGGTGCTGAAAGAAGCGTTTGTGTCCGGCGATGTGGCAAAGAACATTCTGGTGGTCAAGACCGTTTCCGGTATGGCTATGGCGGCCGCCAAGGTTCTGGATGAACTGAACTGGCCGGAAATCGTGGGCTGTATCGCCGGCGATGATGTGATCATGTGTGTGACCCGGGACGACGATTCGGCGCTGCTGATACTGGAACGACTGAAAAAGATCCTGGATCATTTTGAATCCGGGGAATGATACTATAAGAGAGGCGATATATGCTTTCAAGCTTACATGTAAAAAATCTGGCGCTGATCCAGGAGGCGGAGGTGGAGTTCGGTCCGGAACTGAACATCCTTACCGGTGAGACCGGCGCCGGAAAATCGATTCTGATCGGATCGATCAACCTGGCCTTAGGGAAAAAGCTGTCCAGGGATATGATCCGGGAAGGAGAAAACTCCGCACTTGTGGAACTTGTCTTTGACACAGAGAATCCCAGGGTGGAAGAAATTTTAAGGGAGATGGAGATCGAGTCCCTCCATGGGCAGGTTCTGATTGCCCGGAAATTTACCGGCGGCCGGAGCATCAGCAGGATCAACGGCGAGACCTGTACGGCCGCTCAGGTGCGGAAGATCGCTTCGCTTCTGCTGGATATTCACGGACAGCATGAACATCAGTCTTTATTATATCCGGACCGCCAGCTGGAAATTCTCGATGCTTACGGAAAAGAGGAAATCGAACCGGTCCGCACCGGAGTGGCGGAAGCTTTCGGACAGTGGAAGAAGCTTCAGGCCGGTCTCCGGGAATATGAACTGGACGAAGACGCCAGAATGCGCGAGATCTCGTTTCTGGAGTTCGAGATCGGTGAGATCACGGACGCGCAGCTGAAAGAGGGAGAAGACGAAGCGCTGGAACATTCTTACCGTAAAATGTCCAACGGAAAAAGGATCCTGGAAGCGCTGGCTGCGGTGCGGGCGCTGACCGGGGAAAACGAGGCACAGAGCGCGGGAGAGCAGATCGGGCGCGCGGTGCGGGAATTGTCTCAGATCGCAGGACTGGATGAGTCTATTGAGCAGATGCACAGTTCCCTGCTGACCATCGACGATCTTCTCAGTGATTTTAATCGGGAACTGGCCGGATACATGGATGAATTCTCTTTTTCCGAGGAAGAATATTTCGAGACGGAGAATCGTCTGGATGAGATCAACCGTCTGAAATCGAAATACGGCGATTCCATCGCTGCGATCCATCGTTACCGCGACGAGAAACAGGAAAAACTGGAGAAAATGCAGCATTTCGAGGAACAGAAGGAAAAACTTCAGCGGGAAGAAGAAAAAGCGAGACAGATTCTTGAGGGGTGTTCGGAAAAACTGTCGCTGCTTCGGAAAAAATACGCGGAACGATTGGCCGGAAACATCGAGGAGGGACTTCGGGATCTGAACTTCCTTCATGTGGCCTTTGAAATCCGTTTCGGACGTGCGGCGCAGTACACGGATCACGGGTATGATACTGTAGAATTCCGCATTTCCACGAACCCGGGGGAGCCGTTGCGGACTCTGGCAAAGGTTGTATCCGGCGGAGAACTTTCCAGGATCATGCTGGCGATCAAGACGATCCTGGCAGACAGAGATGAGACGGAGACGCTGATTTTCGATGAGATCGATACCGGGATCAGCGGCAGAACGGCTCAGATGGTGTCTGAAAAAATGGCGCGTATCGGACAGCGCCATCAGGTGCTCTGTATCACCCATCTGCCTCAGATCGCCGCGATGGCGGACCGTCATTTTGAAATCAGGAAAGATGTGGAAGATCAGGAAACCGTTACCAGCATCCATGCCCTGGACGAAGATCATTCTGTTCTGGAACTTGCCCGGATGCTCGGCGGCGCGAAGATCACGGATTCTGTGATCGCAAACGCAAAAGAAATGAAAGAATTGGCACGTGTGCAAAAAAATACAAGACTGAAATAAAACAGAAGCCACATACTAAAAGAGGATGTACGGAAAATATTTTTCGTATGTTCTCTTTTTCTGTTTTCGATATTTCAGAGTTCCGGACAGAATTCTGTCGGATTTCGAAACCGGGAAAAGATGTCAGGGATTTATACTGCGAAAGAGAAAGGATGTGAGAAGATGAAGCGCAGACGGAAAGGATGCCAGGGTCCTGGACTGGAGCGCGGATGGAAGGAAAATCAGGTCGTACGTTTTTTTGTGATGCTTGTGGCTGTTCTGCTCTTTGCTGGACTGTTTCAGGCGATGCCGGTCAGAGCGGAGAACAGAGAACGCCCGGTGGTTCAGGTCTGCGGCAACACAGTGGGAATCTATATGGAGACGGACGGTGTGATGGTCATCGACGTCAGCCAGATTCCGACCTCTGACGGTCTGTATGCGGATCCGTCGCGGAACATTATCCGGGCAGGAGATTATATCTGTGCGGTGAACGGAACCGCGCTGACCGGCAAACGGCAGCTGACGGAGATCGTGGCTGGCTGCGGCGGGGAAGCGCTGGAACTTCTGATACGCAGAGACGGGCAGGAGATTCCCGTATCGGTGCAGCCGGCGCTGTCCTCTGACGGAACTTACAAAATTGGTGTCTGGGTTCGTGACAACATTCAGGGAATCGGGACATTAACTTATGTGGAGGAGGATGGATCCTTCGGTGCGCTTGGGCATGCGATCAGTGATGTGGACACCGGGGAAATCCTGAATCTGAAAGATGGCGAGCTGTATCTGACGGAGATCCTGTCAGTGGTGAAGGGGCAGAAGGGAGTTCCCGGAGAGCTCCAGGGAGTGATTCACTATGAGCAGGGAAACCGTCTGGGAAGTATTACCGCAAACTCAGGACTTGGGATTCACGGAACTGTCGATGCCAGTGTGATGGGAGAGCTGGATCTCCAGTCGGTGGAAGTCGCGTGGAAAGAGGAAGTGACGGCGGGACCGGCACAGATTCTTGCCAGTGTTGACGGAACGGTATGCGCTTATGATGCGGAAATAACAAAAATTGATGACAATGCAGAGGATACCAATAAAAACTTCACGATTCGTGTGACGGACGACAGCCTTCTGGAAAAAACAGGAGGAATCGTGCAGGGTATGAGCGGTTCGCCGATTCTGCAAAACGGCAGACTTGTCGGAGCGGTGACTCATGTGTTTGTTGCTGACGCATCCTGTGGATACGGCATATTTATTGAAAATATGCTGGATCCATAAAAACCATAAACTTCCTCTATTGGTCGAGTGATGTCGAAAAATATTCTGAATTGTCACACAAAAACGCGAGTTTTTCCGGCCGTTGTATTGAATAACGAAACAAATAAAATTATAATATTTTTGAGTTTGGAAATGCAGTCCTGAATGGAGGGCCCGCCATTCAAAGTGAAGCCCCGCTGCAGACTGGCGGGGATCAAACTTGTAAATGATATAAATTTGACAGAATATCTTTCAGCCTGGGCGCCGACCGTCCCGGAAAGCATGCAAAGCGGTAAGCGCCAGGCGGAGCATTTTGGAGCGGAGGAGAGAAAGAAAATGAACAAGCTGAATATAGCAATTGCAGATGATAACGAACGGATGCTGGATCTGCTGGGGAATATCATTCATCAGGACAAAGAGCTGGAACTGGTTGGTCAGGCAGAAAACGGCAAGGATGTATACGAGATCATAAAGACAAAAGAACCGGATGTGGTTCTTCTCGATATTTTTATGCCAAAGATGGACGGACTGACCGTTATGGAGAAGGTCAATGCAGATCAGTCATTAAAGAAACGCCCGGCTTTCATCATCGTATCCGCAGTCGGCCAGGAGCGGATTACAGAAGATGCGTTCAATCTGGGAGCATGTTACTATATTCTGAAGCCTTTTGATAATGAAATTTTGCTTGACAGGATCAAAGATATCGGTAATCTGTCCGGAGGAAAGCGTGCGGCGCGCAGACCCGTTCAGGGACAGGCGATCCTGCCGAAACCTGAGAGAAATCTGGAAATGGATGTGACGAACATCATACATGAAATTGGAGTTCCTGCACATATTAAAGGATATCAATATCTGAGAGATGCGATCATTCTGTCTGTGGACGATGTGGAGATGCTGAATTCTATAACAAAGATTTTATATCCGACGATCGCGAAAAAGCATCAGACGACGCCGAGCCGTGTGGAGCGGGCGATCCGTCATGCTATCGAGGTGGCGTGGAGCAGAGGGAAAATGGATACGATTGACGAGCTTTTCGGATACACGGTGAGCAATGGAAAAGGGAAACCGACAAATTCGGAATTTATCGCGCTGATCGCCGATAAAATTCGTTTGGAATACAAAAAATCGTTTTAGTTTTATAAGATTGGACTTTTCATTCTTTGGAAAATGGTCTATAATTATGCTAATAAATGATTTGGAGGGTTACACAGATGAAAAAGATTTTATTTGTTTCTTCGGAAGCTGTGCCATTTATCAAAACAGGTGGACTGGCAGATGTTGTGGGGTCGCTGCCAAAGTATTTTCCAAAGGAAGAGTACGACGTGCGGGTCGTGATACCGAAATATACCGCGATTAAGCAGGAATATAAAGATCAGATGCGTTATATTACAAATTTCTACATCGATCTGAACTGGCGGCAGCAGTATGTGGGAATTTTTGAGACAGAGTATGACGGTGTAAAGTTTTATCTGATTGATAACGAGGAACATTTCGGCGGTGCGACACCTTATGCCGGGATGCCCTGGGATCTTGAGAAATTTGCATTTTTCTGCAAGGCAGCGCTGTCTATCCTCCCGACAGTAGATTTCCGGCCGGATCTGATCCATTGCCACGACTGGCAAACCGGGCTGATTCCCGTATATCTGAAGGAACGTTTTCAGGCGAATGAGTTTTATCGCGGGATCAAGACGGTGTTCACGATACATAACCTGAAATTCCAGGGGATCTGGGACAAAAAGACGATCCAGAATATCACCGGCCTGTCCGATTACTTCTTTACTCCGGACAAGCTTGAGTTCAAGAAAGATGCAAACTATCTGAAGGGCGGCCTGGTATATTCTGATGCGATCACGACGGTGAGCAAAACTTATGCAGAGGAGATCAAGACTCCGTTTTACGGGGAAGGTCTGGACGGACTTCTCCGGGCCCGATCCAATGATCTGCGAGGTATTGTAAACGGGCTGGATTACAATGAGTATAATCCGGAGACAGATCCGCATATTTATAAAACATTTAACGCCAAGAATTTCAGAAAAGAAAAGGTAAAGAACAAAACAGGTCTTCAGCAGGAACTGGGACTGGAAGTAAATCCTAAGATGATGATGATCGGAATCGTGTCCCGTCTGACCGATCAGAAAGGCTTTGATCTGATCGCATATATGATGGAAGAAATGTGCCAGGACGCGGTACAGTTTGTAGTGCTGGGAACCGGAGAGGCGCAGTACGAAAATATGTTCCGGCATTTTGCCTGGAAATATGACAAGAAGGTTTCCGCGAATATTTACTATTCCGAACCTCTGTCCCACAAGATTTATGCGGGATGTGACGCATTCCTGATGCCTTCCCTGTTCGAACCCTGCGGACTGAGCCAGCTGATGAGTCTCCGTTATGGAACCCTCCCGATCGTCCGTGAGACCGGCGGCCTGAAGGATACGGTACAGCCGTACAATGAGTACGAGGGAACAGGCACCGGCTTCAGCTTTACCAATTATAACGCCCATGAGATGCTTGGAACTGTGCGTTATGCAGAGCGGATTTATTACGATCACAAGAGAGACTGGAATAAGATGGTGGACCGCGCGATGGCTCAGGATTATTCCTGGGGAAATTCTGCGAGACAGTACCAGGAAATGTATGACTGGCTGATCGGATAAAACTGTAAAGCGAGCGGAAAAAAGCAGCCTGAAACAGAAAAAGACATGTGTCTGCAGCGCATGCTCTTCTGTTTTGGACTGCTTTCTGTTTTGGCTGAAAAAGATTGACGCATGTTTCGGCGTATGTTAAAGTAAAAATATCCAATATCTGCTGCACCGTTCGGCGCAGTTTTTCCCGAAAACCGCAAGAAAGAAAAAATCAGTTGACAACCTGAAAAAATTGTAATACTATGAACGGGTAACGAACATTCGTTCGCATTAAAGGAGAAGATAGTATGGCTAATAATGAAGAAAAACTTCGCGCGCTGGAAGCTGCGCTTGGACAGATTGAGAAACAGTATGGAAAAGGTTCCGTGATGAAACTGGGGGATTCCCAGGCTAATATGAATGTAGAGACTGTTCCCACAGGTTCCCTGAGTCTTGATATTGCACTCGGACTCGGCGGCGTCCCGAAAGGGAGAATTATCGAGATTTACGGACCGGAGTCTTCCGGTAAGACGACTGTTGCGCTCCATATGGTCGCGGAAGTACAGAAACGCGGAGGGATCGCCGGTTTTATCGATGCGGAGCATGCGCTGGATCCTGCGTACGCGAAGAACATCGGCGTGGATATTGACAATCTTTATATTTCCCAGCCGGACAACGGCGAGCAGGCTCTGGAGATCACAGAGACGATGGTCCGCTCCGGCGCTGTTGATATTATCATTGTCGATTCCGTCGCAGCGCTCGTGCCGAAAGCAGAAATTGACGGCGACATGGGAGATGCCCATGTGGGACTCCAGGCCCGTCTGATGTCCCAGGCGCTCCGGAAACTGACGGCTGCGATCAGCAAGTCCAACTGTATTGTGATCTTTATCAATCAGCTGCGTGAAAAAGTCGGAATCATGTTTGGAAACCCGGAGACAACAACCGGCGGCCGTGCGCTGAAGTTCTATTCTTCGATCCGCCTGGATGTACGGAGGATCGAAGCCCTGAAACAGGGCGGAGAGGTAGTCGGAAACCGTACGAGGATCAAGGTGGTAAAAAATAAAGTAGCTCCGCCGTTCCGCGAGGCGGAATTCGATATTATGTTCGGAAAAGGAATTTCCAGGGAAGGCGATATCCTGGATCTGGCGGCAAATCTCGGCGTTGTACAGAAGAGCGGCGCATGGTTTGCATATCACGACGACAAGATCGGCCAGGGCCGTGAGAACGCAAAACAGTATCTGAGAGAGCATCCGGATGTGATGGATGAGATTGAGCACCAGGTGCGCGTTGCCTATGGACTGGAAAAGGAGCCGGAACAGCAGGAAAATTCAGCGGCTCCGGAAGAAAGTGAAGAATGATCGTTACAGAGATACGTCCAGTGAACAAAAAACGTTCCCGGGTCTTTATAGACGGACAGCTCGCCTTTGTACTGTACAACGGCGAGCTGTCCCGTTACCATATCCGGGAAGGAGAGGAGCTTCCCCAGGCGATCTGGGATGAGATAATGAACGAGGTCCTCGTGAAACGTTCCCGGAAACGCGCGCTGAATCTGCTGCTGAAATCGGAAAAAACCAGGAACCAGCTGGTGGAGAAACTCCGGACAGACGGATATCCGCCGGAGATCGCAGAACAGGCGGTGGCTTATGCGGAATCCTTCGGCTACATCGATGACAACCGGTATGTCTGCCGTTATCTTGACGGTCCCGGCGCGAAAAAAAGCCGGATGGCTGCGCGCACAGACCTGCTCCGCAAGGGAATCTCCTCCGAACTCATTGACAGGATCCTTCAGGAAACCAGCGAAAACTCTGAAGAGACCGAACGGGAAAAAGCGCTCGCTCTTGCCCGGAAACGCCTCGGCCCGCCCCATCCCCTGGACGAAAAAGAGTACCGCCGCGCCTACGGCTACCTGGCCCGCCGTGGCTTCTCCTCATCGGACATCTACTCCATCCTGTCCGCCTATCCAAAAAAATCACAATCAGATTGACAAATTTGTTAAAACATTATAAAATTGTAGTGTTGTAGAAATTGTACAATGAAAATTAAATAAGGAGGTGCTCCGGTGATGACTACTACAATCATATCATGTGTTATTGTCGCAGTCATTGCTGTAGTGATCACGTTGCTTATCGCAGTTCCGATTGTAAGAAAACGTGCTGTGGACAAGAAAATCCGTGACGATGCGGAGACGGTTGGCACGGCAGAAGCTAAGGCAAGAAGTATCATAGACGAAGCATTAAAAACAGCGGAAACTAAGAAACGGGAGGCCCTGCTGGAAGCGAAAGAGGAATCTCTGAAAACGAAAAATGAAGTGGAAAGAGAGACCAAAGAGCGCAGAGCAGAACTGCAGAAGTACGAAAAGCGCGTCCTTTCCAAGGAGGAATCCGTGGACAAGAAGGCGGACGTATTAGAGCGTCGTGAGAATGAACTTACAGCAAAAGAGGCAAACGTCAGAAAGAAAGAAAAGGAAGTAGACGAATTACACGCAAAAGGAGTACAGGAACTGGAAAGAATTTCCGGTTTGACCTCCGAAGAAGCAAAAGATTATCTGTTGAAATCTGTAGAAGACGAAGTAAAGATCGACACGGCAAAACTGATCAAGGAAATGGAAAGCAAAGCCAAAGAGGAAGCAGGACGAAAAGCGAAAGAATACGTGGTTACGGCGATTCAGAAATGCGCGGTGGACCACGTGGCGGAAAGTACGATCTCTGTGGTACAGCTTCCCAGCGATGAGATGAAGGGAAGGATCATCGGACGTGAAGGACGAAATATCCGGACCCTTGAGACACTGACAGGCGTAGATTTAATTATTGACGATACTCCGGAAGCGGTTGTGTTGTCCGCGTTCGACCCGATTCGGCGCGAAATTGCAAGGATCGCTCTGGAAAAACTGATAGTTGACGGTCGTATCCATCCGGCTCGTATCGAAGAAATGGTGGAGAAAGCCAAGAAAGAAGTTGAACAGAATATCCGGGAAGAAGGCGAAGCAGCTGCTCTGGAAGTGGGAGTTCACGGACTCCATCCGGAACTGATTCGGCTTTTAGGAAGAATGAAATTCCGTTCCAGCTATGGACAGAATGCTTTGAAGCACTCGATAGAGGTTGCACAGCTGTCAGGACTTCTGGCAGGTGAGGTGGGCTGTGACGTCCGCATGGCGAAACGTGCAGGCCTCCTTCATGACATTGGAAAATCCATCGACCATGAGGTGGAAGGTTCCCACATTCAGATCGGCGTAACTCTCTGTAAGAAATACAAAGAGTCCGCGCTTGTGATCAATGCAGTGGAAGCGCATCATGGCGATGTGGAACCACAGTCTCTGATTGCATGTCTGGTACAGGCGGCAGACGCGATTTCTGCTGCACGTCCGGGCGCGAGAAGAGAGACATTGGAAACATATACGAACAGATTAAAACAGTTAGAGGACATCGCAAACTCCTTCAAGGAAGTGGAAAAATCTTTTGCAATTCAGGCAGGTAGAGAAATTCGTGTTATGGT
>DXEK01000057.1 GCA_019115005.1 Candidatus Fusicatenibacter merdavium
CGCCACTGGCATGCCGAATTTTTGTTCGGACTCCTGCTGAACGGTGAACTGGACTATTCGATTTTCGAAAACCCGGTTTCCAATACACACCGGATTTTAAAACCGGGCGACGGAATTTTCATCAATTCCAGAGTTCTTCACGGATGCAGGCAGACCGTCCCCGGCTCTGTTCTTTTTACCTTTGGATTAACCCCCAGTTATTTTGCTTCTCCGGTGTTCGGAAACCTATATCAGAAAGTAATTCTCCCGATTCTGCGTTCCGGAAAATACGGACTTTTCCTTTTCGCCGGCCACGAAGAAGATGATGCCATTCTGAAACGTCTTACAATACTGCACAATCTGTTCCACGACGACACGAACTACGAACTGCGCTCCGTGGAACTGATCTGCCAGCTTTGGCAAATTCTTTCCCAGAGGTTTGAGATCCCGAAAAATCTTCCTCTCTGTGCCGGGACCAATCCCGTCTATGCCAGCCGGGTACGCGTTATGCTCGAATATATCCATCAGCATTACCGGGAACCACTGACCATAGAACAGATCGCGCAGGCAGGCGGCGTCAGCCGACGGGCATGTTTCCGCTGCTTCCGGGACGTCATCAACCAGACCCCTAACGAATATCTGACACAATATCGCCTTTCCATGGCAGCTTACCTGCTTACCCACACAGACAAACCGCTTTCTGCCGTCTCAGAAGTCTGCGGATTTGAAAATACAAGTTACTTTGCCAAATGTTTCAAACAGCGTTACGGCATTCCACCGCGTCAGTTCCGTCACTGATCTTTAACTGTAACACTCTGACTTTTTTACATTGCTGATATCAATCGAAAACACAAATAATTTTTCTCCAAAATTCTCCCAAAATCCGATTTTGTAGTATAATGGAACAGGAATTTTTAAACAAAAGGAGGAGAAGTTATGAATGACATTTTAACAGATCTGCTTGCAATCATCGGTGTTGTGCTCAACGGACTGCCCCAGGGGCTTCTGGCTCTCGCCTACGGATTTGCCTCTGTTCCGACAGCGCTGGCCTTCCTGGTCGGCGTCGTCGGCAACCTGGCAACCCAGAGCGTCGCACCGATCTCATTCCAGGCGGAGACCATCACTTATGCCGGAACGGCAGGCAAAAACCGTTCCGAGCGTTGTACGATGATTTTTATCGGCGGTGTGATCATGACCGTGATCGGTCTGTTCGGTCTGCTTACAAAGATCGTAGATTTCGTGGGGGAAGATGTCGCATACGGCATGATGGCCGGCGTCGGCATTATTCTGACCAAAGCGGCGATTGATATGATAAGAAGCGACGGGATTGCCGGCGGCGTATCCCTGGTGGCTGCCCTGATCACTTACTTTTTTACCAAGGACAGTTCCAACACATTGGTCTACACCATCGTCATCTCCGTGGTGGCTTCCTGCATCGCAAGTGCCGTCTTTAAGAAAAACCAGACCAATATCGTTGTGGAGGACGACAAATTTATCCGGCAGAAATTCACCATCAATTCCAGCGTGATCTTTGGAGCCCTCGGCATGGTATGTCTGAACATCGGCTCCAACATTTCGTTCGGCGGAATCACAGCCGGAATGGCGACCAGCGGCAATTACAATGTAGATCACCTCACCGTGATCTCTTCCGTGGCCGATATGTGTTCTTCCTTCTTTGGAGGAGCGCCTGTAGAGTCCATCATCTCGGCAACAGCCAGCGCGCCCCATCCCGTATGGGCAGGCGTCATTATGATGGCGGTGATCGGACTGATCCTGATCTTCAAACTGCTTCCCAAGATCGGAAGATACGTTCCGTCCTCTTCCATCGCAGGATTCCTGCTTGTCCTTGGAATTTTTAAGACAGTGATCGCAGACGCGCCGCTCGCCTTCGCTTCCGACGCCGCTGCAGGCGGTACAGCGATGGTCGTGACAGCCGTCACCAATCCGTTTCTAGGCATGCTTGCCGGGGTTGCCGCAAAGCTTCTCGGACTGTAAAGACTGAGAAAATCAAAAGGAGAACTCAGAATATGAAAGAATATACAATCGAACTGTGCGGAGTAAAAAGAACACTTCCATTCATTCCTATCAATGACACCACTGCCTTTGCCAGCTTTGTCGTTCTTGGCGACACCGAACTGGTAAGCGCCTGTGCCCCTGAACTGGCCAAAAAGATCGGTCCTGTAGACGCTGTGGTCACTGCGGAGGCAAAGGGGATCGCTCTGGCCTACGAGATCAGCCGTCTTCTCGGCCTGAAAGAATTCATCGTTGCCAGAAAGAGTACGAAAAGCTATATGCAGAACGTGATCTCTGCTTCCGTCCACTCCATCACCACAGCTGGAGAGCAGCATCTGTATCTGGACGGTGTGGACGCCGACAAGATCCGCGGAAAACACGTCTGTCTGCTGGACGATGTGATCTCCACCGGCGAATCTCTCCACGCGCTGGAGGTTCTGATGAAGAATGCCGGCGCATCCGTTGTGAGAAAAGCTGCGATCCTCGCAGAGGGGGACGCTGCGTCGAGAGATGATATCATCTTTCTGCAAAAGCTGCCTCTGTTCCACAAAACCGGGGAAGGAGAATACGAGATCCTGTAAAGATACAGCCGGCACTCCGCCGGCTGTTTTCCGGATCAGAATTCCTTATGAAGATTTTAAAGAACATTGCAAAAAATGAGACTGTTTTCTGTGTTTCCTTCCTGCTGGCTGTCCTGTCATCCTTTCTTGTGCACCCCGACGCGGCATATCTGACATATCCGGATTACCGGACGATCGCTCTGCTGTTCTGCCTGATGATCATCGTGGCAGGGCTGCAGTCCCTCGGGATCTTTGCGATGCTTGGCCACTTTCTTCTGAAAAAAGTTCACAGCATCCGCGGCCTGTCGATGGTCATGGTCCCGCTCTGTTTTTTCAGCAGTATGGTGATCACCAATGACGTGACACTGATCACCTTTGTGCCGTTTACCATTCTGATCTTCCGCATGGGCGGTCAGGTACGGCGAGTGCTGAAGCTGATTGTTCTGGAGACAATCGCTGCAAACCTGGGCAGCATGGCCACGCCCATCGGAAACCCGCAGAATCTGTACCTGTATTCCGTATCAGATCTCACGACCGCAGAATTTGCGTGGGCGACGCTTCCCTACGCCGGCTTCTCTCTTCTGCTGCTGGCGGCAGTCATTTTCACTGAGCGGGACGAACCACTTCTGGAAGTCGTCATGAAAGAACGGATCGAAGGTTCCACGTCGGAACTCTTGCGGTCGACCCTTCCGTTTCTCGGCCTGCTGGCGCTGTGTCTGCTGGTCGTCTTCCGCGTTCTCCCCTACCAGCCGGTACTGATCTGCGTCATGGCGGTGATCCTGCTGCTAAAGCGGAATCTCTATCTGTCGGTAGACTATTTTCTGCTGCTGACTTTTTTATGTTTTTTTGTCTTTATCGGAAACATGAAGAGGATCCCGGAGATCAACACGCTGCTCGTCTCTGTGGTACAGGGGCGGGAACTTCTGACCGGAATTCTCACCAGCCAGGTCATCAGCAACGTACCCGCCGCGATCCTGCTGTCCGGATTCAGCAGCGATTTTTCCGCACTGCTGACCGGCGTAAACCTGGGCGGCCTGGGGACCCTGATCGCTTCCCTTGCGAGCCTGATCTCCTTCAAATTTTTTTCACGGGAGTATCCGGACAGGAAGGGGGCATTTCTGAAAGAATTTACCATATGGAATCTGGCGTTTCTGATCGTGCTGACCGCCGCAGCCTTTCTGCTCCGTTCCGTCGCCGGATAAAAAATCCCCGCAGTTCTGCCTGTCACTGGCATACCTGCGGGGATTTTCTACATTGTCCTTTCATGATGTTTCAAAAACAAATCCCTTCTTGTTATAGATTTTCATACTGCTTATCCTCCAATTCCTTATTCTCTTTTAAACAGCATAAATCTTCCACCGTCACATCAAACACTTCCACCATCCGGTATGCAAGCATCAAAGACGGACTGTACTGCTCTTTTTCGATCGAAATAATTGTTCTCGAAGAAACATGAACCATATCGGCCAACTGCTGCTGCGTCATCTTTGCAGCCGTCCGCAATTCCTTCACTCTCGTTTTCATGTTCTCCTCCTATTCAATATGAAGTTTACTTCTCATGAAGTCAACTTCATATTGTCACAGGACCGCCGGGATGTCAATGTATAGAACGGGAAAAATAATAGAAGACGTTACCGTTCAGCCAGGTCTGTGCATTCACTGCACAGACCGTATGAAAGCATAATGCCTGTGGACATCCGGCCCATCGCGAAGCGATTTTCAATGGCCGGACGCGGTAACAGTTCAGCTGGCTGAACTGTTACTATAAGACGTTACAGTAAGACATGCGACAGGTAATAAGCCCGCCAGTTGAATTGAATCTTGACATCTCCATTCAGCGATAACATAATGGCCTTATAATGACTATGAGTTGCCCGACAAACGGGCATGAGACACGGATTGCTCCACAAAGTCATAAACTTTCATGCAAGCATGAAAGTTATGACCTTTTGTCGCTTGTCTCATATAATTTTCTGTGGAGGGGGAATATCCATGAAAAACACATTAGAACCGTACAGGAAGCGACTCGCAGATATCATCGACGTCAGAACCGGCAATGACATGGCCGGCCGTCTTTTTGACTTTTTTTATCTGTTTGTCATTCTTCTCAACCTTGCCGCCAGCATCATGCTTACCTATGAGAACTTAAAAATAAAATACGGCGATCTGCTCCTGGTAACTGAACGGGTCACTGTCATCATTTTCTGTATAGATTACATTCTTCGAATCTGGACGGCAAAGTATCAGTATCCGGAAACCACCGGGGTACGTGCGGTCAGAAAATATCTGCTCTCTTTTACCGGAATCGTGGACCTGCTGTCATTTTTCCCGTATTTTCTCCCGGTATTTTTTCCGGCGGGAGCCGTGGCGTTCCGTATGCTGAGAGTCATGAGAGTTTTCCGTCTGTTCCGGATCAATGCATATTATGATTCCTTTAAGCTGATCACAGACGTTTTGTCGAGCAAAAAGCAGCAGCTTTTTTCCTCCGTGTTTACCATACTGATCCTGATGATGGCGTCCAGCCTGTGTATGTACAGTCTCGAACATGAAGCACAGCCGGAAGTGTTTACCAACGCATTTTCCGGGATCTGGTGGGCGGCGTCCACACTGCTCACTGTCGGATACGGAGATATCTATCCCATCACGACTATGGGAAAGATCTTCGGCATCTTCATTACATTTCTTGGCGTCGGAATGGTCGCCATCCCCACAGGTATCATTTCCGCCGGCTTTGTGGATCAGTACTCTCACATCAAACGAATGAGCGAATACGGGCAGGAATCCGACATCCATTTCATAAAAATTCATCTGACAGAACAGGATGCCTGGGTCGGAAAGAGCATTTCACAGCTGCATCTGCCGGAGCGCATCATCGTTGCCGTGCTAAAGAGAAGCAACCGCATTCTAGTTCCCCGCGGGAATACGATCCTGCGCGCGGACGACACCATGGTGCTCGGCGCCGAATCCTTCGATGCAAATGAACACATTAAATTGAAAGAGATCGTTCTTCAGAAGAACAATCCCTGGGTCGGGCACCGTATCCGCGATCTGGATATCTCCCGGCAGTCTATTATTGTCCTTGTACGGCGCCGGAAAAAACTTCTGATCCCTAACGGGAATATGATCCTGCAAGAAGGGGACATGGTCATTATTTATACACAGACGTTTCTCTCGGATGCAAACGAGATCAATATCTGACATGATTGAAAAAAGCTTTTCCTGCATCCCAATCGTGCAGCCGTTCTGATAATACGGAAAGGAGCCATCAAGATAAAAATTGTTCATAGAAACTGCTTCCAACAATTCTTTCAAGGAAAACAGCCGAGTATGCTTTTGAATTCATAAAAAATTAAAAAGCATACTCAGCTGCATAACCTCCTGATTTTAAGACACCTTACATGAGAGCCATTCCTGCGCTCCCTCCCGACATGGCAGTGTATTCCCGTATGCAGCTACATACCGCATACACGCTTCCGCCATGTTCCGATTTCCCGCTTTATCGTAACACTTACCCATCAGATACTGACGCATGACTTCATAATAAGCATACCTGGTTTTATATGTTTTTAAAAACACTAACGCCTGCTCATATTTCTGTTCCAAAAACATTTGCTCTGCAAAAAACAATTTCTGCTTTTTTAATC